>PEBX01000030.1 GCA_003050645.1 Candidatus Carbonibacillus altaicus | reverse complement strand
ACGAGATCACCGACCGGACCGCCGTAACGGGCGACTTCTTTAACGATCGACGAACTCAGGAAAGAGAATTCTTTGCTCGTCATCATAAAAAATGTCTCAATCTCATGATCGAGATTTTTGTTAATCAATGCCATTTGCATTTCGTATTCAAAATCAGTAATGGCCCGAAGTCCCTTGACAATGGTGCGCGCATTACGCCGCCGCATGTAGTCGACGAGAAGACCGGAAAAACTGTCGATTTCCACGTTTTTCAAGTGGGCTGTCACTTCTTTTAACATTTTCACGCGTTCTTCAGTCGTAAAAAGCGGCTGTTTACTGCGATTGATGAGAACCGCAACGATCACGCGATCGAATACTTTGACGCTGCGCTCGATGATATCCAGGTGACCGTATGTCACCGGATCGAAACTACCCGGATAAACGGCAATCGATGCCATGGCTGGTCTGTACGAAAGACAGACCGTCACCTCCTTTTTACATCGGATAGATACAGTTGACAACGCTCGAACGTATCAACCGGAGCGTACCTGTCCCGAAAACATCCTGTCACGTTCACCCCTTCGCGCTACGCTAGCGGCATGGGGGTCTCAATGAAACAAGAACTGTGGTCAGTATACAGATGCGGTTTCACTCAGGCTTCAGCATGCCGATGATCACTTCAGTCCCACCGTACGTTTTTATTTTGTTGAGCACGAGATGATCCTCCCAAAAATGTACCTCGTTCCGGCCACCGGGGCGCTCTAATACGAGTAACGACTTCGTCGTCATACTCCCCTGCTCCTTTAACTGGTGAATCAGCTTCAGTAAGCGCTCGGCCGAATATCGATAAGGCGGATCGAAAAAAGCATATTGAAAGCCCTCTCCCCCATCTTCGGCAAAAAGCGGATAGGGTTTCAAAAGCGCACCGCTTTCCCGCTTTTTCCAAAGCCAGTCCGGAAGATTTTCGACATTTCCGGCCATGAGCAAAACGTCATCTTCTGCTCCGAGGCGTTCAACATTCCTTATAATCGTCTGCCGGGCCTTTACATTTTTTTCAATGAGCACAGCCCGTGCAGCCCCCCGGCTCAGTGCTTCTAAAGCGAGCGCACCGCTTCCGGCAAAAGCATCCAGCACCCAGCCGCCGTTAAAATACGGACCGATCATATGGAAGATGGCTTCTTTTACTTTGTCCGCCGTCGGACGCGTCTTTTCTCCAGGCACGCCGAACAGCGGAATGCTACCCCAGCGTCCGGCCGTGATGCGCATCGGTATGCCTCCCAATGTTTTTATTTGCTGGGTATATTTCCCGTAAAAGTCGGGCATCATACTACTAGCGACAACGAGCTTGTCGCAAAACCGAGGGAGCCAATTCGTTTCCCCTAAGCTCTTCCTCCGGTTTCTCCTCTCCCAACTAGGGCATCTGCCAGAAACGGTAGGTGCCCATTTTTTATGGCGGAGCGGAATGTTCGTGCCATGAGGCGGTGGGGCTTTAATCGGGGACGATGTATTGCGCGCGTTTTAATTCCACGAACTTGACGAGCGCCGGTGGCCGCTCTTCCGGCGGTAATTCCAGGAAAGCGTTCGGATCGGACAGGTGAGAAGAAAAGAAACTTCGCGCATCTTTGTGCGCCACCTCCAATATTTTAAGATCACGCAAAGAGGTGAGATCGCTTACCCGAAAGGTTGGCAGACCGCTTTGCTTGATTCCAAAAATATCGCCCGGGCCGCGCAGCTCCAGATCCTTTTGGGCGATCGTAAAACCATCGCGCTCTTCCCGCATCACCTTCAGGCGCTCACGGGCCACTTCATTTTTAGGATCGGCGACGAGCACGCAGTACGCTTGATGCCCGCTGCGACCGACACGCCCACGCAGCTGGTGTAGCGTAGCCAGCCCAAAACGATCGGCATCGATGATGACCATCACCGTGGCATTGGGCACATCGACGCCCACTTCGATCACCGTCGTCGTCACCAGCACATCGACTTCGCCGCTTACGAACGAATGCATGACGCGTTCTTTTTCGTTACCGCTCAGGCGCCCATGCAAAAGACCGACTTTCCAGTGCGGTTTGAGCTGGATGATGCGTTCGGTGAGATCGATGGCGTTTTGCAGATCAACTTTTTCTGATTCTTCGATGAGCGGTGCAATGATATAAGCTTGACGGCCTTTTCCTATCTCTTGTTCGATCAGAGCAAGGACGCTCGCAAAGCGATTCGGTGTCGTCCAGAGCGTTTCGACCGCCTTGCGCCCTTTTGGAAGCTCATCTAAGACCGACACATCGAGATCGCCGAAAAACGCTAGCGTCAGCGTGCGGGGAATCGGTGTAGCAGTCATCAGAAGGACATCGACCTGACGTCCTTTATTTAAAATCATCCGCCTTTGTTCGACCCCGAAACGGTGCTGTTCATCGATGACGACGAGCCCGAGGTCGCGAAACGTAAGCTCATCATTCAAAAGGGCGTGGGTGCCGATAACGAGATCGAGCGCACCTTGTGATAGTTTTTGCATCATCTCCTTGCGCTGCCCGGCGGTTGTACGACCTGTTAAAAGACCGATGGACACGGATAAAGGCAGAAGTTTTCGTATACTTCGGACGTGTTGCATGGCCAGCACTTCCGTCGGGACGAGGAGTGCCCCTTGCCTTCCCGCCGTTACGACGGCATAGAGGGCAAGGGCAGCGATGACCGTTTTCCCAGAACCGACATCTCCTTGGAGCAGCCGGTACATCCCTTCCGGCTTTTCCATGTCGCTTAAGATTTCTGCTAAAACGCGTTCCTGGGCAGAAGTGAGCGTAAACGGAAGACGGTTGATGACCTGACCGAGCGCGTCATGCTTGATGGCGTGGGAGAGGCCCGGTTGCTTGGTGCGACGGGCACGAAGCATGGCGAGCTCCAGCTGGAATAAAAACAGTTCTTCGTAAGCAAGCGTGCGCCTTCCTTTGGCTACATCGTTCATATCCTGGGGACGGTGCATCATATAGAGCGCTTCTTTACGAGAAAGTAGCCGGTACTTTTGTCGTAGACTTTGCGGGATGACCTCATCGACAACAAGTCCCGGGTGATCGAGCAGCCGGTCGAGCAAGCTTTTAAGCGTCTTCGGACTCATCCCGGCAACCGTTGGATAGACGGCGGATAGTCCCTCTTTATGAGACTGATCCGGAGAAAACGTCGTCTCCCGCACCGTTATGTGTTGCATCCGCCGATCGTACAGTCCGTAGAGGAGAAGAGGCGTACCGGGGAGAAGGCGCTGTCTTAAATAAGGCTGATTGAACCAGACGGCTTTAAGTTCCTGCCCTTCGCTCGTCTCGATGCTGACCGCAAGGCGCGATTTTTTACCGCCGTAATACCGAAGCGTTGGGACCCCCCTCACCACGCCCCAAACAGCCACCGTGGCCTGATCTTCATCGAGAAGAGAAAGATCCTGCGGCCTGTGATCTTCATAGCGCAACGGAAACGTATAAAGAAGATCGTAAACGGTATGAAATCCGGCATCCTCCAGACGTTTTTTACGATTCGGGGCAATGTTAAGCGCCACCAAAAGCGGTGTCTCAAGCAAAATCGTATGCCCAGACATCGGCTCATCTTCCTCGGTCGTACGTCTCAATATTCTCCTTAGTACGGACCATCTCCGCAAGATGCCTACCAGTAGGCGTAGCTGCCAGTCCACCGAGCGCAGTCTCCCGGAATGCAACTGGGAGGCGTTTCCCGACTTCATACATCGCTTGCACGACTTCATCCGGCGGAATGCGGCTTTCAATACCGGCAAGCGCCATGTCAGAAGCGACGGTCGCTAAAGCAGCGCCCATGGCATTGCGCTTCACACACGGGACTTCGACGAGACCGGCCACGGGATCGCAGATGAGTCCGAGTAAATTTTTAAGCGCAATGGCGAAGGCGTGCGCCGACTGCTGGGGCGTTCCCCCGGCCATCTCGACCAAAGCAGCCGCAGCCATGCCCGTCGCTGAACCGACTTCTGCCTGACATCCGCCTTGCGCACCGGAAATAAAAGCATTATTGGCCACACAATAACCAAAAGCACCGGCAGTAAACAAAAAGTTTATCATCTGCTCACGCGTCGCCTGAAGTCGGGGCGCATGAGCAAAAAGAACGCCAGGTACGACACCAGCTGCACCGGCCGTCGGCGTCGCACAGATAAGACCCATGGCCGCATTTTCTTCATTTGTGCCGATGGCAAACGCCATAGCACGCAACACATCTTCACCGGCGAGATGTTTCCCTTGGTCGATATATTGTAAAAGTTTGGCCCCATCGCCGCCCGTGAGAGCGCTCCTACTCCGCGTCTCCGGTCGCACACCGCGGCGCGCCGCGCGTTCCATGACGGTTAACTGTTCGTCCATGCGGCGGATGATCTCTTCCCGGGATTTGCCGGTCACTTCCATCTCCTGGGCGATCATCACTTCCGAAAGTGCCATCTTATGTCGAATGGCGAGTTCGACCAGCTCTTCGATCGTTCGAAAACGCATAAGGCTTCCTCCTTATATTCAAGGCAAATATAAAAGGGAAACGCCGATGATCCCATCATATGCCTGCATCGCCGTAAGCGCATCGGCCGGCGGCAGTTCATCGACTTCGATCGTCATGAGGGCCTGTTCCCCTTTGCCCTTGCGCGAAACATGCATGGTCGCAATATTGATCGCATAATCAGCCAGCACCTGAGCGACGCGAGCGATCATGCCGTGTCGATCGATATGCCGGATGATGAGAGTCGGCACGTCACCGCCGAGATGCACCGGAAAGCCCAGTATCTCAACGATTTCCACCTTTCCTCCGCCGATGGAAATACCGACGAGCTCGCTCATATGCATATCCGTCATCAACCTGACCCGGGCCGTGTTAGGATGATCGGCTTCCTGTGTACTTTCTAAGAATTCAACAGCGACCCCTTTTTCACGGGCCAGCGCAAGCGCCTCGCGCACCCGCTCATCGTGCGGATCCATATTCAGAATACCGGCGGTGATCGCCGTATCCGTACCGTGTCCGCGATACGTCTCTTTAAACGAGCCGTAAAACGTAATCTCCGCCCGCTCTACATCCATCCCGTGAAGAGCTCGGGCCAGTTTGCCGATGCGTACGGCACCTGCCGTGTGCGAACTGGACGGGCCGATCATCACCGGGCCGATAATATCAAAAACGGAACGATACTTAGGTTCCTGCATGACCGTCTCCCTCCTTTTTTGGTGATGCGTATGTAGCGATGCTTTTTAAAACGATCACGTAGTTTTTACCATGACTGTTAGGGTGAAAATACGATTTGGTCATCATATGCCGGAGAAAGAGCGATGACCATCGTCCCCGGCGTAAGATGAAGGCGCGCTGCCAGATTCGAATGAATCGATCCTATGATCAACTCTTGCGGTTTAAAACGACTTTCCAGCCAGTGTTTCCATTGAGCGAGCATAGGCATATCAAGCGACGCAGATTGACCTTGCAAACGGTCATAGTGCGAACGGTCATAAGACGACGACGTATCGAAGCGCTTGCCATCCCGAATCGCATCCGGGAGTGCTCTGACAGAAGCCACGAAACGCTCAGGTGATGCATCTGCCACGATCGATGATGTCGCTTGATCCCGATGATCATAAGCGATGTAGCTAAGACCGATGCGATACGCTCGGTGCTGATAACAATCAAGCCGTGCGCGCAACTGTCTCTCAAGGGTTGTTTCAAGCTCGATTGAACCACGTATCACCTGTCCGCGCGTAAGCTCACCCCATTTATTGATTGTCTGGATGGTGCACAAATCCAGCCATGTATGGAGTTTTGCGGCCAGACGTGATATCGGCGCTGATCTATCCCGAGGCTTCGTAGGCCGAAGCAAAAAAACGTGCGTGTGGATGCGACTATCTTCCCAACGATCAAGACATGTTCGTACCATATGCTTTTTTTCGACACAGCGAACGAGCGAAAGCACCATGAGGCCCTGACCCAGAGAGAGCGATCGACTGTCCAAAACGATGACTTCTCGTTCTGATTTTAACATCGAGGAAGCAAGCTTTGCTGCCTGCACGATCTCGCTCACGCGCCCGGAGATATGCACGGAAAATATCGTCGTAACCGCTGGATCGGCAAACAATGCTTCATACTGTTGAAGGAGGACGAGCGGCGAGAGCTTGCCTTCTTTTGGAAAAGAGATCACCTTAAGCGATGGTTCACGCTTCGTTATCTCATCCGGCAAATCCGAGGCGCTATCCGTCACGACCATCATTTTGCGCACGCTATGCCCTCCCCCGTCCGGTCGATTATACAAACTTTGATCGACAATTTGTATAGAGCAGACTTTATTGCGCAGACTGTATTTAGCAGACAGTATTCAACCATTATTCAACACTGACGATTAAAGGATAGAGAGGTTGTCCACCATCCTGAACATCGATCTCCAGTTCGGGATACGTCTCTTCGATCATGTGTATAATGCGCTCACGCGCTGCCGGTGCCGCCGTTTCACCCCAGTACAAGGTTAAAAGGACATCGCGATCCGGGGCGACCACAAGCGATAAGGTCTTCTGCACGACTTCTTCAAATGAGGCCGCATTGCTGACAATGTTACCGCCATAAATACCCAGCCAGTCGCCTTCCCGAATGACGTTCTCATCGTGTTTTGCTTCCCGAATGGCTTGCGTAAATTGTGCGACTTTAAGCTCCTGTGCCGCCCTGCGCATTCTCTGGATGTTCGTCTCAACATCCTCGTCCGGCACAAAAGCTATGAGCGCGGCAATACCTTCCGGCATCGAGGTCGTCTCGATGACTTCTACCGAGCGATCCGATAACTGTTTTGCCTGTTTGGCAGCGAGAACAACATTTTTATTGTTCGGTAAAATAAAAATGGTATCATCTGGAAGTTTTTTAATCGCAGCGAGCATCTCTTCCGTGCTAGGGTTCATCGTCTGGCCGCCTGTAATGACGGCTCGCACGCCGAGGCTCTCAAAAATGCGTCGCATGCCCTCCCCCTGAACGACCGCCACAAAGCCATACGGTGAAGGCGTATGAAATGCTTCGCCTGCTTGCGAGAGGACCGGATGTCCTTCCTCTCCTTCCGTCCGGTCTTCAGCATGCTTATGTTGAATCATCTCGTCATTCTGGCTCTGCGGCATTTTGTTGTCAGGCAACATGCCATGCACCGTCTTTGCTTCCATCGTGCCAGCATCCGACAGCCCGGCATTTGTCAGCTTAGCATCTGTCAGCTTAGCGCCTGTCTTCTCAGTATCTGTCATCTCGGCATCTGTCATCTCGGCTTGCGTCATCCTAGCATCCGTCGTCATGTTTCCGGTTTTCTTTTTTTCGGCATACGTGCGATTGACTTCACGAAGCTGTTCACGCATATTGTCGATTTTAATACGGATGATTTCACCGAAAGACTGAACATACGTCATCGCTTCTCCGGGCCGTTCCGTGTGTACGTGCAATTTGACCAGATCCTGATCGCGCGCCACGAGCAGTGAATCGCCAAAACGCGCCATCTTTTCACGGAAACGTTTTTCGTCAAAGGTTGAGATGAGAGAAGGATCAAGACGTACGATAAACTCCGTGCAGTATCCGTACGTGATCTCGCGCGGATCCATACCCACTTGTACTGGAATATCGAGCGCCGCGTGGGCTTCCTCCAGAAATGGGTCATTGGTCGATTGCGTCGGATGTGCCTGAGCGGTGATTGTTTTCTGGTCGTGTTCCGAAACGGGTTGTTTCTGAATCGCCTGGGAGAGACCTTCCATAATGACAATTAAGCCAAATCCTCCAGCATCGACCACACCTGCTTGTTTTAAAACGGGGAGATAATCCGGTGTGCGCTTAAGCGTTGTTTGCGCTTGATCTAACCAAGTGTTAAAAAGAAGCGTAAACGTGCAAGCGCTTCTCTTTTTTTCGACAATCTCGACAGTTTTTTCCGCTGCTTCCCGGGCAACGGTCAAAATCGTCCCTTCGACCGGTTTGATGACCGCCGCATACGCCGTCTCCACCCCGTGTTTCAAAGCATAAGCGAGATCGGACGGCGTCAGTTCGGCCTTATTTTCCAGGTAAAGAGAAAAACCGCGAAAAAGCTGTGACAAAATGACGCCCGAGTTTCCGCGCGCCCCCATGAGGAGTCCGCGCGAAAGCGTCTTGACCAGACGGCCTACATGTCGGTCGGTGTGAGAGAGCGCTTCTTTAACACCGGAATAAAAGGTGAGGTACATATTCGTCCCCGTATCGCCGTCCGGAACTGGGAAAACGTTTAATGCATCGATTTCTTGTTTTCTGCTCCTCAACACCTCCAGGGCGTGTTCAAACCAGGCCAGAAGTTCTTGCCCGTTGATCGCCTCTTTTTCTTGATCATGAAAATGAACTCCGTTCACCCAAGAACCTCCTCACCTGCAGGGCAAATAAAATCATCTCATGCTTACAGGGTTTCTTGTACAGTGTTGTTAGCACAATGTTATAAATACTGCACATTTTCAACATGGACATTGACTGCTTGAACATCAATCCCCAACGTCTGACTTAATACGTAATGGACGCGCGCCTGAACATTTTTAGCAACCTCTGAAATTTTCGTACCATAGCGCACAACGACGTGCATATCTATGATCGCCCCTTCCGGGGTGAGCGTTACATAGACTCCTTTTGCAAGATTTTCCATACCTAAAAGTTCGCTCAACCCATCGCGCAAGGCTTGCTTTGAGGCCATACCGACAATGCCGAACACCTCCATCGCAGCCGCTCCTGAAACGCGCGCCAACACGGTTTCATCGACCGTAAGCGTTCCCAGTTCAAGCTGTATCTTCCAGGCCATAAAAGCGCCTCCTTCCACCCTACCACGCGAAATCATCCTATATCTATTGTACTATACCGTTTTATTAAAAGAAATTCAATGTCAGGCGAAACCTCCAAATGACAGGTCGAACTTCATGAATCATTGTCCTTTTAAAAATGGGGGAGCGAAATTGAACTTTGCCCCGGAGTGTGATAAGATACGATTCGTGAGTCTAATGTCACGGAGAAAGGGGGATCGCCATGTCCCGTAAATGTTATGTGACCGGCAAAGGTCCGGGAACAGGTAATAAACGTTCACATTCGATGCGTGCCAGCCGCCGGCGCTGGGGAGTCAATGTACAAAAAGTACGTATTCTCGTCGACGGGAAGCCCAAACGCGTCTATGTAAGTGCCAAAGCCTTGAAATCGGGGAAAGTACAGCGCGCCTAAGACGCCACGTCTAGATGCGAACCAAGTAAGGCAAAACAAAAAGCACCAGCGAGGTGCTTTTATTTTTTCTTCTTATCGTTTTTGACCTTCACCTTTCGCGTCGATTCACCGGAAAACATGTTCATGAGTGAACGAACCAAGGCTGAAAGTGTTTTGGGTAATTTAATCGTGTAAAACTTCACGTTACGCCCTCCTTTTTACACTCTATGTCTCTTAGCGCTGACCAGCATCGCTTAAGAAAAAAGACTTAAAAGTAAAAGGTATACGCCTCCGGCTGTGAGCGCAATACCACCTAGCGCGTGATAGATCCAGCCCGGTAAAACATAGATCAGATCGATGAGACCGGTTAAAATGAGGATAAGACCCATGACACGCAAAACGTTACGGCGTCTCCGTCGATCAGGACGAAAGGCCATATGTTCCCTCCCACGCGCGTCCAGGGTGATGACTCACCGAGGCACGTATTATCATATGCAACGACACAGGCAAATGTCCTTCGACGACTTGACAGCCATGTTGCTTCATGGTATCTTTATGCGTAACAAATGCTGTTCAGAACTTCCCAACATCCTTTCTATCTGATAGTGAAACCTGTCGCCAAATGCGCTCTCGATCATTTGATAAAAAATCTGAATATCCATACAGGCTGTGAAAGAGTGTGGGTTGGACCGGTTTTGTAAAGCGAGTCGGAGACGGTGTAAGCCCGATCAAGACCCCATACCCCGAGCCCTCTGGAGCCGCGGACCGAACGATACACAAAGTGTATTCATTAGGCTCCGACCGGGTCATCCGTTACCGTCCGATCCCTCAAGCTCGTGTGCTCATGGGCATGAGGCGGTCACTGAGGCTGTGTAAGATGAAGCTAAAGCGAAAACGCAAGAAGCTTCTGCGGGAACACAACGAGTACAGTATGCATGACATACTTCTCTCGTCTTACCGGGTGCATCCGCACAACGTGCACAGCATAAAAGGGTGGTACCGCGGGATAACCTCTCGCCCCTTCATCTAGGGGCGAGAGTTTTTTATATATCCAGATCATGAGAAGATAGGAGGAAGAGACATGCTGAAAGATCAAGAATTTTTACGTATTCCGGGTCCGACACCGGTCCCCCCCAGCGTCTTCCGAGCCAGCATTGAGCCGATGATCGGTCATCGCGATCCGCGCATGGACGAACTTCTGGCAAGCCTCGTGCCCCGTTTAAAACCGCTTTTCGGGACGGAAAAGGGAGAAATCTTTATCCTGGCCGGATCGGGGACGCTCGCGCTGGAGACAGCACTCGTTAACCTCACACGAGCCGAGGATAAAGTGCTCATGCTCGTAACCGGTGCTTTCGGCGAGCGCTTCATGAAGATCGCCGAAGCACACGGAAGAGAGGTCATCGTTCATCACACGCCTTGGGGCGAAGCCGTTCAACCGGAAGAGGTCCGCACGTATTTACACGATCACCCTGACCTTCGCGCCGTCATTGCCACTCATAGCGAGACCTCGACGGGTGTAGCAAACCCCATTGCCGACATCGCTCGAGTCGTAAAAGAACATAGCGATGCCTGGTTGATTGTCGATGCTGTAAGTTCTCTCGGCGGCATGCCGGTGGATATGGACCGCTTAGGGATCGATGCGGTGGCGACCAGTTCGCAAAAAGCGCTCATGACCCCACCGGGCCTCGCGCTCGTATCTCTCGGTGAACGCGCCGCAGAGGCATTGGAGACGATGGATGCACCACGATTTTATACCGATCTTCGTCGTTATCGTGAAAGTTTCCGTAGCCGAACCGTCCCCTTCACGCCAGCGGTTTCCCTCCTCTTCGCCTTAAATCAGGCGCTTCATCTCATCGAAGAAGAGGGCCTGGAAGCGGTTTTTGCCCGCCACCGCTTGTTGCGCGATATGACGCGCAAAGGAGTAGCGGCGATGGGTCTTCCCCTTTTCGTAAACGATGATCAGGTCAGCTCCTGGACCGTGACGGCCGTGCGGCCTGAACCGACGGTAGCTAGCGCGAAACAGATCCGAAAGACGCTTCACGAACAGTTCGGTATCGTTTTTGCAGCTGGTCAAGGAAAGATCAAGGATGATATTTTCCGCATTGGGCATATGGGATATGCCTCGCCCAGTGATGTCTTGCAGTATATCGCAGCACTAGAGAGCACGCTCGCCATCATTCAAAAGAAAAGTCCCGAAGGAACCGGCATTCGCGCGGCTCAGGAGGTGTACCACGCATGGCACACCGCGTAGTCATCGCCGATCCACTTTCCGAAGAAGGCCTATCTCCGCTTATAGAGGCGCGCGATGTGGAGGTCATCATCCTCGATGAAGTTCAGCCGGAGGCGATGAGCGCGGTGCTAGCCGAAGCAAGAGCGCTCATCGTTCGCAGCCGTACCAAGGTCACCAAAGATCTTTTACAAAAAATGCCGCGTCTTCAGGTCATTGGTCGAGCCGGCGTCGGTATCGACAATATCGATGTGGAGCAAGCCACGGCCCGCGGTATCATCGTTTTAAACGCACCGGATGGGAACACCATCGCCGCCAGTGAACACACCATGGCCATGATGCTCGCCCTTATACGCCATATCCCTTTCGCGCACCAGACGGTAAAAAGCGGCGGATGGCAGCGGGAACATTTTATCGGGATCCAACTTGCCGGAAAAACGCTCGGTATCGTCGGGCTGGGACGCATCGGTCAGGAAGTCGCCAAACGTGCGCGCGCATTCGAGATGCAGATCATCGCTTACGATCCGTTTCTCACCGAAGAACGCGCACGCGCGCTCCATATCGAAAAAGTTTCGCTCTCCGGACTGTATGCCCGCGCCGATCTCATCACCCTCCATACACCGCTCACGGCCGAGACGCGCGGCCTCATCAACCGACACGCTCTGATGCAAATGAAAGATGGCGTGCGCATCATCAACTGTGCCCGCGGCGGTATCATCGACGAAGAGGCATTGCTGGAAGCTTTGGAAAGCGGCAAAGTTGCCGGCGCGGCCCTCGACGTCTTTTCTGAAGAGCCTCCGCAAAACCGCGCCCTGATCGAGCACCCCCGGCTGGTCGTCACCCCGCATCTCGGCGCCAGCACGGTTGAAGCACAGACGTTGGTAGCGCGCGATGTCGCCTTAGAAGTATTACATGTTCTGCGTGATGAACCGTTTCAAAACAGTGTTAATTTCCCTTCCCTGCCGAAAGATATGCTCGAACGCCTCAAAGACGATCTCGCCCTCGCCGAGTGGCTGGGACGGCTTGCCGCCCAGCTGGCGCGGAGCGCACCCAAAGAACTGTCCATCCAGTACGCCGGTGCCTACCGCCGCGAAGATCAGGCCGCACTGTCACGGGCACTGGTCATGAGCGTGCTTCGCGAACAGCTCGATGTGCACGTTAATTTTGTCAATGCCTTTTACCTGGCAAAAGAACGGGCACTTACCATTCAGGAAGAGACGTCCAGCAAAAGTGAAGGTTTTGAACGAAAAATCACCGTGCGTCTCTCATGTGAAGAGGGAGCGAGCATCACCTTATCGGGAACGGTCTTAAACGGGCTCGGTCCCCGCTTGGTGCGTATCGACGACAATATCGTGGACTGGGCACCGACACCGTACACGCTTTATGTTCATCACCACGACCGCCCGGGCGTAATCGGCCGCGTCGGTACCATGCTCGGCGAACACGGCATCAATATCGCCACGATGCAGGTTGGAAGGCGTGGCGAAGGAGGCGCGGCGATCATGCTCATCGCCGTTGATGAACGACCGGGGGAAGACGTTCTCTCCGCCCTCACGACACTTCCCGAAATCGAGCACGTTCAGCTGCTGAAAGAAAAATAACGGAAAGTAAAATATCGGAAAGAATCATAAATAAATAATAATAGGCACACGAAAAACCCGACCGCCTATGCAGGTCGGGTTTTTGTTTTTCGTCATGCATGTTCGTCGGCTTTAAGCGGCGGTCAGTTCCGGGGTCATCCGGAGCGTCTCTCCTACAATAATGACATCTCAATCGGTTACGTTCCGATATAGATTTCGAGATGGGTTTCGGTTACGCTCCGGGATGCGTTTCGGTACGCGCTTTTGCCTTGGCCTCCGCAAGGACCTCTTGCAGCAGGCGCACGTTATCCGCCGGTCGCCCTTTCCCTGCCCCGTACACGCTCGTCCCCGCGACAAACTCTTGTGCCCCAGCCCGGTAAGCCGGCCCGATCGTCTCCCGATCGACTCCCCCATCGACCATGATCGGAACCGCTGCATATCCGCGGCTGTCCAGGAGCGCGCGAAGCCGGGAGATTTTCTCCAGCATCGCTTCGATAAAACGCTGCCCGCCAAACCCCGGATTAACCGTCATCACCAGAAGCACATCAAATGCACCCAAAAGCGGCTCCACCGCATGTGCACTCGTACCCGGATTGATTGCAAGGCCTGCTTTAACGCCGAGTTCGCGTATGTGCATTAAAATCCGGTGAATGTGCGGTGTGGCTTCCACGTGCACGCTTAAGCGATCTGCCCCGGCTTTGACATATGCTTCCAGGGATCGCTCGGGACTGTCGATCATAAGATGCACATCGAACATCATCTTACTGTGGGATCGGAGCGCGCGAATGACCGGCGGTCCAAAGGTCAAATTGGGAACGAAGTGACCGTCCATCACATCGAGATGGATGATATCCGTCGCTTCTTCGACCGCGTCAAGAGCTTCTTGAAGACAGCTAAAGTCGGCCGAAAGAAGCGACGGCGCGATCTTTAACGGACGCTTCCAGTCGTCATACAAAGTCTGGGCATCGATGTTGTTTTCATCTTCCGGCATCGTATCCACCCTTTATAACCAGTCATATTAAATCGGTCAGCGAAAACGCATATTTTCTTTTTCGTGAAGTTCCTGTGCAAACTGAACATAGTGTTCATAGCGATGGTGGGCGATCTCTCCGCGCGCTAAGGCTTCTTTGACCGCACAGCCGGGTTCATGCAAATGAAGACAGGCACGAAACCTGCAGCTCGGGGCATACAGGAGAAACTCGGGCATCGCCGCAGCAAGGTCGTGCGGTGTTCCGCTCAGTTCCAAGGACGTAAAACCGGGCGTATCCGCCACCCATCCCCCAGCAACCGGTATAAACGATACGACCCGCGTCGTATGTCGCCCCCGCTCCGTCTTTTTGCTCACCTCGCCGCGCTCCAGTCTGAAATTCGGACTGAGCGTACTGATGAGCGTCGACTTCCCGACTCCGGAAGGACCTGCGACGGCTACATAACGTCCACCGGCAAGAAGTGACGGCAGTGTCTCGGCAAGAATCCGTTCATTTTCAGCAGCCCACGCCCCACAGGAAGAAGAGAGAACATGTTTTTCCTGCAAGGAAAGAATGTGTACGGGGTAGCCGATCGAGGTGTAGATTGCCTGAAGCGCCCCTACTGTTAAAGGTGGCGTCGTTTTGAGCTGTGCCACCGGCCGACAGCCGAGCAAGTCGAACTTCGTTAAGATCAAAACAGGGGATACATGCTGCATCTCTGCCAAGACGAGCATCCGATCGAGCACCTTCAGGGAAAGCGTGGGCTCCGTTAACGCAAAAACAATCCAGAGCGCGTCGAGATTAGCGAGCGGCGGGCGAACGAGCTCATTTTTACGCGGCAAGATACGTTCAATGCGCCCCATACGGTCATCTTCCGGCCCCAGTTTGCTGAATTCTACGTGATCGCCGACAAGCGGCACCAGATCCCCTTTACGGAAGCGTCCGCGCGCCACCGTGCGTATGAGTCGCGCCATATACGCCTTTTCTGTCAACGGGTGCTCTGCCTCGTTCGAATCGGCTGTTCGTCCTGGCGTGATGGTTCTTGCCGGATCGGCCCTTCCTTCTTGAACGATCGTTTCTACCGGATGCGTCGTTTCTTCCGAAGTTTTCACTCCAAATGCATCGATCGCGTCTCCCGGTTGCAAAGGCTTATCAGAAGCCGCACGTATAGTCTCCGTCCCTTCCGTATGGGAAAGCTTATCGGAAGAAACCGAGGAGAGCGGATAGACATCATAAAAACCGCTGAGTGAACGATGAATCACCCCGATCGGCATGGCTTATCCTTCCCCTCCTGCCGCTCGCGGTTCGGGTCCGAACTCGTCGGCAGGCGACCCGCCACCTGGTGGCCCGTCGGGTGGTTCGACACGCTCGTGCGATAAACTCGACTTGACCTCCTCATACGTTACGACCTTGCTTAAATAAAGCACCCCATCTTGATACACATCGATACGCGCATCTTTCCCCGGAGCCAGAACGAGATCGATCGTATATTCTTTGGGCCCGTTCACCGTTTCTTCGATGATGGCCTGCTCTTTATACCGCGCGTCCGTTAAAAAAATACGCACCTGCGTCTCTTTTCCGCTTTCAGAAAGCACGCTTACCGGTTGTTCGAAAGGGAGCGCATCATCTTTCATCCCGCTGGAGACGATAAGCGTAATCTCCGTGCCGGATTTAACCTTTTCACCAGCTTTGACCGGCCACGTTCCGACGACAAAACCACGCGGGAAGTAGGCGCTCTCTTCGCGTATCTGTTTGAGCACGAGACCCAGCTTAAGTAACATGCTTTCGGCCTGTTCACGCGTTTTCCCGACGAGTGAAGGAAGTGGAAATGCTTCCTGACCCTTGCTCACGACGAGCGTCACATCGGTCTCTTTGGGGACGACTTCTGTACCTGCTAAAGGATTCTGGCGCAAGATCGTTCCGGCGGGCGCAGTATCATCGTATATCTCCTCGATGTTCATCTGATGGTATGCTGCAAAAAGCGGCTGAATGTCGCCGATCTTACGCCCGATGACGTCGGGCACAGCTTCTTTTTTCGGACCGAGGCTTACGACGAGATCGATCGACACGCCGCGTTTGACGACGGTAAGCGGTGCCGGATCTTGCTCGATGACATGTCCTTCAGGGATCGTTTCATCAAACCTATTTTGCATAAGAGCCGTAAGACCGAGATCTTCTAACGTTTTGGTCGCCACCTCAAGCGGCTCACCGGTGACATCCGGCAGTTCAACGTCCGGCACAATAAACGCAGCCGAAAGTGCTCGCCACCCGAGATTTAAAAGCATCATAAAAACAAAAAGTGTGAGCACGATGACCGCCGTACGTCTCACCCACGCTTTTTGCCACACAGTAACCAGGCGATCTTTAAGACGAGCTTTTGAACGCACCTCCCCTTCCGGGGTATCATCTTCTGTTTCTAAAAATCCATCATGTGGTTTAAAAAAAACATCTTGCGTCGCATCGCCGTCCGTATCGGTCGATGCTTCGACCGGTAGCTCATAACGCGCGTCATTTTTGATCTCTTTGATGCCGCGTGCGGTACCGTCAGCATATGCCGTATGCGCGGTACCGACTGCATGTCCCGACAGATCATGGCGGGGGTCTTGACCGAAATGTTCTGCACGATCGTTACCCGCACCGGAAGAGGCGTTTTTAAGGGCGCTAAGATCGATACGGCGCGTCGCATCGAAAGACTCAAGTGGCGACCAGATCGGTTCATGGAGGCGTTCTGGGGAGAGCGCCGTTAAAAGATCGGCTTTCATAACGCGGGCTTGTGGATAACGATCTTCTTCATGTTTGGCAAGCGCGCGGTAGATGATGTTATCCAGACTTTGCGGAAGGGAAGGAACGAGGGAGCGCACCCGAGGCGGTTCTTGCTCCAGATGCATAAGGGCCACGGAAATCGGCGATTCAGCAGCAAACGGCACCTCCCCTGTCGCCATCTCGTACATCACAATACCCAGCGAATACAGATCTGAGCGTTCGGCAATATGTCCGCCACGCGCCTGTTCCGGAGAAAAATAATGGACGGAGCCAAAGACTTCGCCGGCTTCCGTAATCGTATGCGTCGTCACCGCCCGTGCAATGCCGAAATCGGTCACCTTCACCTGACCGTCTAACGTGAGCAAAATATTGTGCGGTTTAATATCGCGATGAATGATGTGGTGCGCGTGGGCATGTTCTAAAGCGGATAAAATCTGGGCACTGATGGATACAATTGTCTCTGCAGGAAGCGGTGCTTCCCGCTCGATAAGGCTCTTAAGTGTGCCGCCGGCGATATATTCCATAACGATATACGGTCCCGCTTCATCTTCACCGACATCGTAGATGCTCACCACATTCGGATGAGAAAGCGAAGCGGCCGCCTGCGCTTCCCGGTAAAAACGGCGCACAAAGGTTTCATCCTGAACGTACTGCGGGCGCATCCGTTTGATGGCGACAAAACGGGAGAGCAGACGGTCTTTTCCTTTATAGACGACCGCCATCCCCCCGCCACCGACGCGTTCTAAAATCTCATAGCGGCCACCTAACGGCTTCATCTCCATGTGCCCCGACCTCCCTCGGAAAACCTCTGAGGTGGGAGAGCTTCCAGCATGACAAGCGTAAGGTTATCATCGCCACCGTTTTTGAGCGCTTCTTCAAAAAGTTCCACCCCGATCGCCACCAATGAACGCGACCGATCGCCGAGGGCTATCTGCAGCCGTTCATCGGACATGTGGTTGGAAAAACCATCCGTACAGATGAGCAGGCGATCACCAGAATGCCAGGTAAAGGCAATCATATCTGCCTGTACCACCTCATCCGTACCGACCGCGCGTAAGATGACATTGCGCTTCGGATGACGCTGCGCTTCCTCGACCGATAGCGCCCCCTGGCGCATGAGTTCTGCCACAAAAGAATGATCCTCGGTAAGCTGGATGAGGGCGTCTTGCGTATAAAGATAAACCCGCCCGTCACCGACGTGCGCGATGTACCCGCCTTCCGGACCGATTAAAACGGCATCGACCGTCGTCCCCATCCCTGCTTTGTCCTGATCCTCGTGGGAGAGTGTGTAGACCGTCTTATTCGCTTTTAACACGCCTTCCCGAAGCAGTTCGGGTAAAATGAGGGGATCGGGCCGAAACTTAGCGCGCACCGTCTCAGTGATCACCTGAACCGCCAGCCGGCTCGCTACTTCACCGCTCCTGTGGCCGCCCATGCCATCGGCCACGACGATCAGTTCATACCCTTCCCCGAGCGAGAGAAAGTCCAGATAATCTTCATTTTGTGCGCGTACCCAGCCGGCGTGGGAACGGTTAAAAATGATCAAACATCCTCACTCCCTTATCCCGCCAAACGTTTAGCCCGGTGCCTTTTCCGATATAAGACGCACAGAATTGATGAGAGTTCGCTCGTGTTTTGCTCTGAGCTGACCACAAGCCGCCGCGATATCGCTGCCGTGTTCCCGACGCTGGGTGACGACGATCCCTTCTTCCCGGAGCACCCGTTTAAAATTTTCGATCTGCTCCGGTGGCGTCTGCACGTAACGACGTTCAGGCACGTAATTGACGGGAATGAGGTTCACATAAGAAAAAATCGGTTTGACTAGACGGGCAAGTTCTCGCGCCTGTTCTTCACTGTCATTGACCCCGCCTAACAACGCATACTCAAATGTCACGCGCCGCCGGGTGCGATTGACGTAATACTGAACGGCATTTAGAAGTTCCGGAAGCGGGTATTTCTTGTTGATCGGCATGATCCGGCTTCTGAGTTCACTGTTTGGCGCATGCAATGAAATCGCTAGTTTGATCTGCATATTCAGATCGGCAAAATCGTAAATGCGGGGAATGATACCGCTCGTCGAGACGGTGATATGCCGTCCGCCGATGGCGAGTCCCCGCTGATCGTTTACAATGCGCAGAAAATCGATCACGGCCTCAAAATTTTCAAAGGGCTCTCCGATCCCCATCACCACGATGTGGCTCGCGCGCTTATCTTCCTTATCGAGAATACGCTGGGCAAAAATCATCTGCGCCACGATCTCACCGGTACTTAAATTGCGTTTTAAACCGCCCAACGTCGAGGCACAAAACGTACAGCCGATTTTGCATCCGACCTGCGTCGTAACACAGACGCTGTATCCGTATGAATGTTTCATGATGACCGTTTCAATGGCCGAGTTGTCCTCGAGACTCAGTAAAAATTTAATCGTCCCATCCTGGGAGATCGTCCGCGTAATTTCATGTAGCGATCCAAACGTAAACGATGATTTGAGAAGATCACGCAAATTTTGCGGAATGTTGGTCATCTCCTCAAAGGCGTAGATACGTTTTTGATATATCCATTCAAAAATTTGTTTGGCCCGATACGTTTTATGCCCATGTTCTAAGAGCCATGCTTCGAGCTTGTCATACGTTAAATCGTAAATGAGTTGCATCGCTTTCACCTCTCTTCGGATCCCAGCACGTGCTCCGTTTCCGTTTCACATTGTGTTTATTGTATCACGCAGGCGCGCGTCTCACCAGACGGAAATCATCATCGCGTCCTTACCAGAGATGGTCGATACCAAAGACGGTCGATCACCTATTCACATTCCTTTTTAACACCATGTTCTTGTTCCATGTTTTAACATCATGTTTTAACACCATGTCGTGCTCCATGTTTTAACATCATGTCACTGTGTAGCGTGTTTCAAACGGGCGATAAAAAATCCGTCGCCCCCTTGAACGGTTGGATGAATCTCGACCATCCCCGGTGCAAGCGGGTACAGGCCCGGAAGCAGAGGGAGATCATCGAGAAGCGTTTCATCCAGCACATAATCGGGGCGTTCCTGCAAGAAATGATGAATTACCTGTTCATTTTCCTGGGGCGAGAGGGTGCACGTACTGTAGACGATGCGCCCGTCCGATTTGAGGAGGGGTGCCATCGCCAGTAGAAGTGCACTTTGTGTTTTTTGCATCACCCCCAGCGTCTCCGGAAAAAGGCGCCATTTGATCTCCGGTTTGCGACGAATCGTGCCGAGACCGCTGCACGGTGCATCGAGCAAGATGCGATCAAACGTACCCAGCTGGAAAGGCGTGAGCGTCGCTGCATCCTGATTGACGACTTGCACGCGGATGGGTGCAAAAGCGTCGCGTACGAGTTCGTCTTCCAGGCGTTTTTTCAGCGTTTCGGCTTTCCGAGGATGTTTTTCGTTGGCGATGACCTCGGAGGGAAGCGGCGCACCGGGCGCGCTTTCAGTAGCTTCTTTAAGCACGTCGATGATCTGGAGCGTCTTCCCGCCCGGAGCGCTCGCCGCATCGAGAATACGGAGGCCCGGGATAAGACGCAAGGCACGGACGACGAGCATCGCCGATATGTCCTGCACGACGAGGAGCCCTTGCTCCAGATAAGGACGAATGGCGCCGACCGGTGCATGAATCAGCAGCGCCTCCGAAAGACCGGGTATGTCCGCATAGGCAATACCGTCTTTTTTAAGTGCTAAAAAGAGCGACTCCCTCGCCTCCGAACCTTTGGTGCGCAAACGGACAAAGAGCGGTGCTTTCGTTTGATTGGCGTAAAGGAGCGCCTCTGTTTGCTCTTTTCCATAGCGCTCAAGCCACATCTTAACCAACCATGCCGGATGCGCATAGCGTGAAGCAAGCTTCTCACCTAAAGTCCCCTGCACGCGATCATCACGAAGGGACGCCTTGTTGGATGTTCGGGCCAGATCTCTTTCCAGCGCACGCAAGACGGCATTTACAAAACGCGCGCTTCCTTCTCCATGCGTCTTCCGCGCCAACGTCACCGCTTCATGCACCGCCGCATAGGATGGGATGCGCGTCAAATACAGGCGTTGGTAAAACGTTAAGCGAAGAATCGTTAACAGTCCCGGATCGACGGCGTCGAGCGTACGATTGTTCAGATAGACCGCTATTTTTTCATCGAGCGCTTGTTGCCAGGAGAGTACCCCGTAGACGAGTTCGGTCACAAGCGCGCGATCTTCTGCACTCAAATGTGCCGTATCCAACCATTTCCGGACAAGCACGTTGGAAAAAGCATGTTTCGCATCGATACGCCTTAACAAGTCGTACGCAAGTTCTCTTGCCGGAGAAATACGGGTGGACCGAGAGGGCTCTTTGGACCTGTTAGGTTTCGAAGACTTCGAGGACCTGTCCAGTTTTGAGGGATGTGAGGGATGTGAGTAGTCAGAAGTCTTTTTGGACAATGACCGTCCCCACTTTCCAGGAAGATCGGCCGCGCACCCAGTCCGCAGCCGTCATACGTTTTTTCCCGGCCGGCTGCACTTCACTCAACCATAAGACGCCATCCTGCGTGGCCAGCGCGACCCGCTCTTTTTCGATGGCGAGGATCGTGCCCGGCCTAGCCGCGCTCTGTTCGTCGGGAGGGATGGAGACAGCTTCTCCGGCCCATATTTTTACTTTATCGGTCTCCGCCGGGCCGACCGTGATGTATCCACCGGGAGCGGGTAAAAGCGCGCGAATGCGGCGATCGATGCGCACGCTCTCCACAAAAAGATCGATCGCTTCATCGGCCCGGGTGAGCTTCTCGGCATACGTCGCGCGCGTCTCATTTTGCGATACCGAGCGAATGCGACCGCTCACATACTCCGGCAAAACCTCGATTAAAAGGTCCGCGGCGACTTCTGCCAGTTTTTCCGTGAGCGAGCCGGTCGTCTCTTTTGCTGCGATAGGGACGGTGCGCTGAGCGATGATCGGCCCGGCATCGAGTTCACGCACCATTTCCATAAGCGTCACACCGGTCTCCGTCCGACCGTCTAAGATAGCCCGCTGTATCGGTGCCGCGCCCCGATACAGCGGG
This sequence comes from Candidatus Carbonibacillus altaicus, assembly GCA_003050645.1. Taxonomy (GTDB): domain Bacteria; phylum Bacillota; class Bacilli; order Thermicanales; family DSM-22653; genus Carbonibacillus; species Carbonibacillus altaicus. The sequence goes on along the minus strand of PEBX01000030.1, from coordinate 5,222 downwards.
AGAAGCGAGGCATGCAGATTAAGCGCCCCGTAGCGGGGGATGTTTAAAACATCGTCCGGCAACAGCTTTCCGTAGGCCGCTGTGATGATGAGATCGGGCTTTACGGCACGGAGCGTCTCCTGTACGTCAGGGTTACGCAATGTTTTGGGCTGAAAGACAGAAAGGCCGTGTTCAAGCGCCCACGCTTTGACCGGCGGTGGCGTGAGCGTGCCTTTTCTACCGACCGGTTTGTCGGGCTGGGTGACGATGAGCGCGAGATGGTACCCTCCTTCATACAGTCGGGCGAGAGCCGGCAGCGCATACGCCGGGGTGCCCATAAAGAGGATGCGCAATGCTGGTGTGCGGCCTGACGCGGTATAACTGCTCGACGTGGCTTGACCGCTTGACGCGATATGACTACTTGATCCGGCATGGATGTTCGACGAGGCGCTCAACGCGGCGCTCGGTAGATTCGGTAGATCAGGGTAGGTCATGCGATTTCACCTGTGATGCCTTCTCGGTCGATTCCAGCGGGAGAGATCCTTGATTGACGGATCCTTGTATGACGGATCCCTGTTTGGTAAAAGCCTGTTGGACAACATCCGCCCGAACCGCCCGCGCTTTGACCGGTTTTTCCGAGCCTTGAGGTGCGTCCGTACGATACAGTGTGTGCGCTCGATCGATAAATAACACACCGTTTAAATGATCGATTTCATGTTGCAGAGCGCGCGAGAGAAGGCCCTCACCCGCAACTTCGATCGGCTCACCGTCACGGTTTAATCCTTTGACTCGTACGTACTGGGCACGTTTGACATCGCCCGTGACACCGGGAATGCTGAGACATCCTTCCGGGCCATCTTGTTCACCGGACATTTCGACGATCTCCGGATTGATAAGCTCGATGATTCCTTCCCCGTCGTCGACGACGATGACCCGTTTTAAAATACCGACCTGCGGCGCAGCCAGCCCTACCCCGTTTGCCGCAGCCATCGTTTCGGCCATATCGTCTAACAATTTGTGAATGTGTGGGGTAATGCGTGTTACCGGTTTGGCCACTTTCCTAAGAACGGGATCGGGATGTTTGACGATATAACGTAATGTCATAGTTTCACTCCTTACAAACATGCATTTAAAATTTTATGGATAGATGCGCGACGCAATAAGGGTAAAAACGCTTCAAAAAGCGTGAGCGCAACGTGTGTGATAAAACTTGGATAAAAACGAGCAACCGCAACATCCGGACATGAAGATGGGTTACGGTTTAAGACATCGACGTTCAAGCGATGAAGATATAAGTTATCAAAATTCGATTAAACACTCGGTGGATCAAAATTCAGTGGAACAAAGTAACTATATTTTATAATGTATACGGGTCGATGTCCAGCGATACTTCCACGGCATGTTTGCGCCACACATCCAGATACGGCTGAAAGACGCGCGCAATAAGCTCGCTCATCGCCTGCTCGTGGCGGTATTTGATGAGTGTATGATAATGATAACGATCGCGAAGGCGTAGCCGCTCGGCCGGTGCCGGTCCGATCACCTCGGTATCCTGCTTGACGTGCGCACGAAGTGTCTCCGTTACCTCGCTGAGCCACGTCTTCACTTTGGCCGGGTCGCGGTGAGCCATTTTAATGAGCGCCAGTCTATAAAACGGCGGATAATGCGCAGCCTTACGGCGCTCCAGCTCCTGACGGACAAACGTTTGGTAATCCCCGCGCTCAGCCAAGCGTAAACTGGGGTGTTCGGGGTGGTACGTCTGCACGATAACTTCCCCAGGCAGCGTTCCGCGGCCAGCGCGTCCGGATACCTGTGTGATGAGCTGGAACGTTCGCTCAGCAGCACGAAAATCGTTGACAAAAAGACCCATGTCGGCCAGCATAACGCCCACGAGTGTAACCTTCGGAAAATCCAGCCCTTTGGCGATCATCTGCGTCCCCAGCAAAATATCCGCCTCACCAGCATGGAAAGCGCCAAGGAGTTCTTCGTGCTTCCCCTTTCGGGATGTCGTATCGCGATCCATCCGCAAGATGCGCGCTTCCGGAAAAGCCGTCTTAAGCGTCTCTTCCATCCGTTCCGTACCCACGCCGAGCGGCCTTAAGTGCGGCGCGTGACAGCGTGGGCAGCGCTCCGGATACGGCTCATTGTAGCCGCAGTAGTGGCAGAGGAGCTTTTCTTCTCCGCGATGGTAGGTGAGCGTCACGTCACAGTGCGGGCAGCCGATGGTGTGCCCGCAGGCACGGCACATGAGGACGCTCGCAAATCCCCGGCGGTTTAAAAGGAGGATCGTCTGTTCACCGCGCATAAGACGCTCGGAGATGGCCGCTTTGAGCGGCTCGGAAAGAAGCGGGTAAGTCTGCGCCGTCTTTTTTAAATCGATGAGACGAACCTCCGGCAGCGGGCGCCGGTTGGCACGCTCCGGAAGTTCGATGAGCTGATACCGTCCGGCGAGGGCATAGGCGTACGTTTCGAGAAGCGGAGTGGCACTCCCTAAGACGAGCACAGCCCGATGATGACGCGCCCGCCACATCGCGACCCTGTGCGCATGATAACGCGGCATCTCTTCCTGCTTGTAACTCGCCTCGTGTTCTTCATCGATGATAATGGCGCCGATATCAGAAAGCGGGGCGAATATGGCCGAACGGGCTCCGACTACGACTCGCGCCTCCCCCTGCCGGATTCGCCGCCACTCGTCGTATCGCTCTCCGTCGGAGAGCGCACTGTGCAAAACTGCCACGCTTTCTCCAAAACGTCCCGTAAACCGCGCCACCATCTGGGGTGTGAGGCTGATCTCGGGCACGAGGATGAGCGCGTTTTTACCCGCGTTTAAGATACGCTCGACGAAGGCCATGTACACTTCCGTCTTGCCACTCCCGGTCACACCGTGAAGCACATACGGCTGATCTCCGCCACGCTGAAACCCTTCCATAAGCGTATCGAGCGCCCGCGCCTGCCAGGTGTTCAGGACATGGGGAGCGGATTGAACAAAGGTGCTGGCGATCTCCGGACGTCGATACGTATTGATGGTGTCGATTATGATCAGCTCACGCGCTACAAGCGACTGCAAGGTGGCATGCGTCGCACCCGTTTTTTCGAAAAGTTCATCCTGCATCATCGTCCGGTCGCTCGCCCCAAGCAACGCCTCGATGACTGCGCGCTGTTTGACGCCACGGAGCTTCTCCCGCTCCATTTTGTTTTCGGCATCCGACACGAGGCGGACTGCTTTTTGTTGTTTGCTCCGGGAGCGGTCAAACAGTTCATAATCTGTTTTTAACCAACCCATCTGTTCAAAACGGGCGATCGTCTCCAACGCATCCGGGAATATTTGGACGAGGCGGGCTTTCGGGACGCGCCCGCGTTTTTTTACATATAAAAGGAGCGCTTCTTCCTCCGGCAAGACGATAAGCGGCATCGACTCAGCGCTCCAGACAATGATTTCACGGCGTTTTGATTTTAAAAAAGTCGGCACCATGGCGAGGAGGGCACGGTATAGCGAAGCACCCGTTTCACCGGCGATATGGCGGGCAAGCGCGATGAGTTCGGGGGTTAAAGGCGGAGCCTCATCGAGAACGGCGATAATATCTTTAAGATGTGCACGATCATCAACGGGGATGACCTCTACTGCATAGCCTTCCACCTGCCTGGAAGATAAAGGGACGAGCAGGCGACTACCGATCTTGACCTCCCCCTCTAAAGAAGGCGGTAGGTGATAATCGAAGATCCCTTCTCCGGCGAACGGCACATCGACTGCCACGCGCACCGTGCCGTAGGGCGCATGTCTTTCCGTTGTTTGCATCTCTTCCTTCTCCCGTGTTGTCCCGTATTCAGTGTATGCTCTTGATTCAAGATATAAGTTTGCTAAAAGCGGCCAGATCTTTTTATAAGGTTTAAAAGCACCCAAACGCTATATACGAACTTTTTATATTCTATATGCTATTTTAATGGTGATTCAAAGTTGACGTGCCAGTCGTAAAACGCACGCAAGAGTTTATCTGCCAGCACGGATTTGTCCATCAAAGCAAAGTCTTCAACCTTACCATCGCGATAATAAACGGTGACTGCATTTTGTTCGCTGTGAAAGCCGCGATCTTCCCGCGAGACGTCGTTCGCCACGATAATATCGGAGCGCTTTTCAACGAGCTTTTTTTGCGCGTAGGTGGCCATCATTTCCGTCTCCGCAGCAAAACCGACGATGAGTTGCCCGGGACGACGATGCCAACCGGCCCACGTTAAAATATCTGGTGTACGTACGAGCTCAAGCGTGAGCGTCTCACCGGCTGACGTTTTTTTAAGCTTTTGCCCGGCCACTTCTTTCATTTGATAGTCGCTCACAGCCGCCGCACCGATAAACCAGTCGACTTCCAAAAAGACGCCTTGAACGGCGGAGAGCATCTCTTCCGCCCGTTCCACGCGCACAACATCCACCCCTTCCGGGGGAGATAGGTCGACCGGGCCGCTTACAAGGATGACGCGCCGTGCACCGAGTTCGGTCGCTGCCCGGGCCAGCGCATACCCCATCTTCCCGGATGAACGGTTTGTAAGATAGCGGACCGGATCGATCGGTTCACGCGTTGGGCCGGCGGTAATGAGCACAGTTTTACCGCCGAGAAGCGCGGCTTGCGACCGCGAAAAACCCTGAGCATTCTCTGCATTGAGCACATCGTTTTGGCCCTGCTGGTGATGCGCTTCGGCTTCATCTTGCACGCGCTGGCCGCCCCCAACCGACACCTTGCCCGGGCGAACCTCCTGCTCCTTAAGACGCAACGCGAGTGCGGGATCCGGATTGGGTGAGGTCAGTGGGAGCGTTCCATTAAAATACGCCTCGATCGCCTGGACGATCTCTTCCGGTTCGCTCATCCGCCCCCGCCCCGTATAACCGCAGGCCAAAAGACCGGACCCGGGTTCCAGAAAGTAATACCCCCACGCTGCAAGCGTTGCCATGTTTTGTTTTACGGCCGGATGTTCGATCATATGCACGTTCATCGCCGGTGCTAGCATCACCGGTGCCGTCGTCGCCATAAGGACGGTCGAGAGCATATCATCGCTGATGCCGGATGCGAGTTTGCCGATGATATTCGCCGTCGCCGGAGCGACGACGACGAGATCAGCCCGATCGGCGACCTCGATGTGAGCGATACGCGACGGGTTCGGTTCATCAAACGTATCGACATACACGCGGTTTCGACTCATCGTCTGAAACGTAAGCGGCGTAACAAAAGCGGTGGCACCTTTCGTCATCACCA
>PEBX01000029.1 GCA_003050645.1 Candidatus Carbonibacillus altaicus | reverse complement strand
GAAAAAAGCGGTATAATGATACTGACGATTTTTCCGACTGATTGCTCATTCATCGCACAGTATAATCAGGATCGGTTCAATCCCAAAGCAAAACATATTAAAATTAAACCATTTAAAATTAAACCATGTTCAAGTAAGTTTATGTTTAAGGTTATGTTCAAGGTTAAGATAAAGCACGTTTAAGTTAAAGCAAATAGAAGTTAAAGCAAATTGAAGTTAAAGCACGCTTAAGATAAAGCAAGTTGAAGTTAAAGCACGCTTAAGATAAAGCAAGTCTATGGTTATATCAAACGGCAGGGTGGGTTTACAAACATGAAACATGACGCAGAAAAAAATGGCATTAAAACAAACGGCGTAGAAAAAAACGCAGTAGAAGGGGTCCGGACGGAGGTCATTACGCTCACGCTTCCCACACCTTTTCGTGTCGGTCCGGTTCACGCTTATGTCTTGGTAGGCGAGAAAAAAGTCCTGTATGATACCGGACCGCTGACCGATGAGGCGTGGGAGGCGCTCAGTGCCGGTCTTAAGGCACATGGTCTTACTATTCGCGCACTAGATGCACTCGTTTTGAGTCATCACCACATGGATCATGTTGGACTGGCCGGACGGATCTTGCGCGAAAAAGATATGCCCGTTTACATGCATGCCAAGGGTCTTCCGTATGTACAGCACGCCCCCGACTTCATGGAAGCCAGGAAAACATTTTTAAGTGATCTCTACCGAGCTTCCGGCGTACCGGAGTCGCTCATTCAGGCCGCTCAGGAAATTCAGGCGTATTATCAACATTTTACGGAACCGATTAAAGATGTCATCGTGGTAGGTGAAGGATCGATCCCGGAGCTTCCGGACTGGGAAGTGCTACACGTTCCGGGACATGCGCCAGATCAGATTGCCCTATATGACCGGACGAACGGCCGGATGATCGGAGCGGATCATCTGATCCAACACATATCTTCAAATGCTTTTGTAGAGCCTGACTACGGAACTATTCAGCGGCCGAAGTCTTTGCTTGTTTATCGTGAATATTTAAAAAGGTGGCTGAAATTGCCAATCACGATCGTTTGGAGCGGTCACGGCGAGGTGGTGACTGAACCGTATGCGCTCATCGAAACGCGTCTAAAACAGCAGGAAGAACGGGCCAAACACATGCTCGCGCTTTTAGAAGGTGCTCCCTCTGCCTTTGAGATATCCAAAAAAGTCTTTCCCAAGCTGTATGAAAAAGAAATGCCGCTCGTCATATCGGAAGTTGTCGGTCATCTGGACTGGCTGGTCGAAGAAGGGCACGCCGTGCTTGAAGAGAACAGGGGGCGCCTGTACTACCGACCCCATCACACGCTTTCAGCTAAACATAAGGGATGGGAGGGCCCCTGAAGGTGCTAAGTCTTTGAAGACGTTAAGCCTTTGAAAGTGCTAAGCATTTGAAGGTGCTAGGGCGTCGGCAGGGGTTCTAAAGGAGGAGGTTTAAAGGTTAAGTAACATCAGGCAGTGGCTGGTTATGGCCGCGGATAGCCGGTCATAGCCTGTCATGATCGTAGAAAAACTGCCCGTCAGACTGTTCGTCCGTGGCAAGAGAGATTTCCATAGTAGGATAGATTTCCGTGGTAAAAGAGATTTCCATGGTAGGAGAGGTTTCCTTGGTAGGAGAGGGGGGAGAGGCTAGTGGGTATACAGGTCATCCCTGTTGACTGAGTGCATACAAATAAACATGTAGGAGGAGGCCAGCTCATGAAAAAAGTGCGTATCGGCGCTGGACAAGGGTTTTACGGTGACTCTGTCTACGGGGCGCTCCATATGGCGAAATATGGGAATGTACAGTATATCAGTTTTGATACGCTAGCAGAACTTACCCTGGCGATTTTACAAAAAGATCGCCAGAAAAATCCGTCACTTGGTTATACGAAAGACATTACCACGACGATGACGCATCTTTTGCCTTATGTTCAAGAAAAAGGAATTAAGCTCATCACCAATGCAGGCGGCATGAACCCGGAAGGGGCACGTGAAGAAGTCTTTCGTGTGGCGCAGTCACTCGGGATCAAAGGTCTAAAGGTGGGTGTTGTCACAGGGGATAACGTGTTTCATCTTTTGCCGGAGTGGGAAAAACAAGGGTTTGATCTCAAAGAGGCGTCGAGCGGGACACCGTTTGACACAATTCGCGATAAGGTCCTTTTTGCAAGCGCTTACCTCGGTGCATGGCCCATCGTAGAAGCTTTAAAAGGTGGGGCGGACGTCGTCATTACAGGGCGGACGACCGATACGGCGCAGTTTTTGGCGCCGCTTATGTATGAGCTGGGCTGGGACTATAAAGATGCCGATCTGATTGCGCAGGGTATCTTGCTGGGCCACCTTATGGAATGTTCGGCGCAAGCTTCAGGGGGGAATTTTAGCGGAGACTGGTGGAACATACCAGATATGGACAATCTCGGTTATTTAATCGCCGAAGTGCGTGAAGACGGTCACGCCATCATTACCAAACCGGATGGGAGCGGTGGTCGCGTCTCCGTCGATACGCTCAAAGAACAGTATTTGTACGAAATTCATGATCCGCACAATTATATCACGCCTGATATCACAGCTGATTTTTCGCATGTGAATTTTACGGAAGTGGGAGAAAATCAGGTGGTCGTGAGGGGGGTTCGGGGAAAGCCGGCTCCAGAGACGCTGAAAGTGCTGATCGGCTATGAAAATGGCTGGATGGGGCAGGGAATGATCGGCTACTCCTGGCCCGATGCGCTGAAGAAAGCACAAAAAGCGGATGAGATCGTGCGCAAGCAAATCGAGCGCTACGGCATTGAAGTGATAGAGATTCACACTGAGTATCTCGGTTACAACTCGATTCACGGACCACTGGCGCGACCAGTGGATGAAGAAAATTTAAATGAAGTGTATTTAAGGGTTGCCGTACGGACCAAGGATCGTGCCACGGCCGAACGCTTCGGTCGACTGTTTCCACCGCTTTCACTCAATGGTCCGCCTTTTGTCGGTTCGCTTTCGGGTATGTTTTCGGTTCGGCAACTGCTTGGTTTGTGGACGGTATATGTACCGCGTTCGTGGATTGAATCGCAGGTTAAGATTGAAGTGAAAGAGGTGTGAAGCATGCCGCGAATGCTACTGCGCGATATCGTACAGGCGCGATCCGGAGATAAAGGCAATACGTGTGATTTGACAATTTTTGCGAGAACTCCTGAGATGTACGAACACTTAAAACAGGTCGTTACGGCGGAGCGCGTGAAAGAGCATTTTCGTCCGCTCGTGCACGGACCGGTGACGCGGTATGAAGCGCCGACGGTACTCGGCCTTAAGTTTATCTTAGAAGATGCGCTGGGTGGTGGGGCGCCATCATCTTTGCGTTCAGACAACCTCGGCAAGTCATTTGGTTCGAATCTCTTGCGTTTAGAGATTGAGGTGCCAGAAGAACTGGCCCGGGAGCCGCATCTTATGAGCGTTCCACCATGGCGGAAAAAAGAATGAGCGCCTGCCGATGTGTTTTTTATCTCTAGCACTCATCTGCTATGAGCCTTTCCACGGTCGCGGAAAAGTGTGATGCGCTCGGCACTTCACTTAGCGTTTGACATGAAGCTTGAATGTTTTTGCATAACCGTCCTTCTAACGGGCAAAGTAAGAAAAGATATGTTGCCCTAAAAGGAGGTCAGGCGATGCAAGGGAAGAAGCGGTGCGGAAGCGCAACATACTTGTTGCGCACGGTTCGGCTTGCGCATTTCACATTACTGCTCACGGTGGCCGTGCTTTTCTTTACGGGGTGTCAGATGGGAGGACGGGAAGGCGCTCAAGGTTCGGAACGTACGATGCGTGCCGAAGATGCGCTCGGACGGGTCAAACAAACGCTTGATCAATCGTCTTTTATTTATGATGGCGAGGTCTTCTGGCAGGATGCTGGATCGAGTAGTACGCCGGCTGCGCTTGTTCACGGGAGTGCCGGTCCCAACCGCCACCTGTATGTCCGTCTGTCTGTCGGTCAGGATGCAGTAACGGCCGATGATATGGATTTTTACGCGACACCTGAGGCTGTCTATATACGGTTTGCCGATGATGTCGCCTGGCAGAAAGCTGACGTCCCGATGGAAATTGTGCAGAGGGAACTTCAAAACTGGGATCCACGTGCGCATCTCGGTCGGCTTTTCCGCCTGGCTGAGTCGATTCGCTATGTGGGGCCGCGCTCTTCAGACGGGTTAACGGTGGAAGCGGTCTTAAGCCCGCAGGCCATGGCTCAGGAACTCGAGCAAGATATTCAAAACCGAACGCACGTCGCCGGTCAAATGATGCCGCCTGCCGATATCCCCCCGAAGACAGGGAATGGAAACGATACGTTTCCGGAAAGTGTCCGCTGGGCACCTGATCGGCACCATCCGGACCGCGCGAGCAAAGAATCGGGTAGCAGTAGGCCGTTCGATGCGCAGATTATGCGTCAGCTCTCCTCCGGTCGTAAGGTTGACGATCGTCTAAGCGAGACTCCACCCGGCACCGTTCCGTCATCGAGTACGCCGGCGCTTTCCGGAACGTACACGGTACTTTTTAACGCAAAGACGTTTGAACCGATCTGGATCGATTACCGTGAGCGTGCCGTTTATGACGATGAGGGTCAGCGCTATGACGATACGACGCGCTACCGGTTTACGTTTCGACAGTTCGGTTCGTTTGAAGGCCCATCCGATACGCTCGGCATCGAACAGGCACCGTAGATTAAAATCATGCTTAATGCAACATGGCGTGGAAAGAAGTTTACGGTACGCAAGGCATAAAATAAGAAAAACCCAGACGATTAGAAGCCGTATTGCCAGAAAATGAGCCCCCTGGCGATACGGCTTTCGTTATCCTTATTTTTTCTCATTTTTTCTCGTCTTTTTACCTTTTTTCTTGCTCAGTTTAAAGGATTTTCGCTTTAGATGTCGAATAAGTCCCATACGAGGGTGTTCTAAGATGAGACCTTCATACTGCGGGGGCGGCACCAGAAGAAGGATGAAATGCCGCAACCTATTTCTCAGAATAGGATAGCAGGTTCAGTCATAAAAGATCGATGGATGTTCTGGCCATGTAGCGGGCAATACGCACAACTCGTGGTGCGTTTTGACGTAAAAAAGATTGATGGATGGATTGACATATGAATTGACGTATGAATTGCCGTATGAATTGCCGTATGAATTGATGGATGAATTGCCGTATGAATTGCCGTATGAATTGATGGGTTGATGTCATATGGGTTGATGTCATGAGGAAGATACTGGAGGATCATTCTTATGAACATACATCAGGTGAAAAAGTGGTGGATCGATCGAACATTGTTTGTTCAATGGCGACGGAACGTCGTTTGTAAGTCTGAAGAGCGCGCTTACGGGGAAAGTCAGCCGAATAGAGGCGCGCGCGTCTGGACGACGATCGGTGTGTTTTTGCTATGGCTTCCCATCCTTTTTTTTACCGGGACGATTGTGCAAGCAGAAGGGACCCTTCTGGATCCTGATCAGTTCTTAACCCCAGAGGAAGAACAGGAGATCACCGAGCTTCTTCAGTCGTTTTCGTATCCTCTTACTTTGCAACTGGTGGAAAACGCACATGGTGCGATGCCCGACTGGTTTGATCAACTCGTTCGTGAACATCGGCTGGAGCAAGATGCTCTATTTGTCTTGTACCTGGGTGAAGATCAGTCTTTTTGGCCGTATGTAGGGGCCGATTGGGAAACGCACGGATATGATGCGATCTGGCTTAAAGACAAACTAAATCAGTTTGCTTCCCCGGCATTAAAAAGCGATGGCCTGGCCCGTTCTTTGACCATGCTTCTTTATGAACTACCGGCAGATTTGCCCTGGACGATGGAAGGGAATACGCCGCCTGTATCTTCCGAACAGACGTTGCAAACAGGGGTCTCCGGGACAGAGGGGACGACCGCCCATGCCGGGGGCAGACGGTTCGCCCCGGGTTGGATCGGTTGGGGCGCGATCATTCTTTCGCTATTGCTGATCATAAGCCTCATCTATCTCTTGTTTTACCGGCGGCGACTTAGAAATGAAATGCATGTCTTAAAAACGTTGCTTCAGGCCAAGGAAGCGGATTTAGCTGCGCTTAGCGATCACGTGAAACAACTTAAAAGACTTCGTGATGACGAAGAAGGGACCGCTCACGATGCGGTTGAGATGAACCGGCAATCTGCCCTCGAGCATCTCCTTGATCAGTATCAAAAACGCGTGCTGCCCGATATGTACGAAGCCTTAGATCAAGCTGCACTTCGCCTGCGGGCGTTAAACGTGTTCGCGGCAGCAGATGATATTGCCTACGTCAAGGAAGAAGCCGGTACATTCCATGAGTTTTTGCAGCGTGTCGCAAAGGAAACTCGTTTTGAACGTACGGATGGGCATAAGGATTCAAAGGGTTCATCGGATCGTGAAGAGTCTGTAGAACATGCTATACGTATCGATCACCATGATCGAATGGATCACCATGATCGAATGGATCGTCATGAACGAGTCGATCGCCACGAGCGTGTCGATCGCACTGAGCGTATCGATCGCACGAAACGCATGCAGCACGATGAAATGGTTGATCACGATGAACACGCAGACCACATTGAGCGTAAGGAAGCAGCTGCTCTCATCACACCGCGCCCCCCGCTCTCCACCGTTCCAGAAGGTGAGCGAAGAGATGTATCTGGTGAGAAGGCAAATGTCGAAAAAATAATGAATGACGTGGGAACGGTAAACATAGAAGAACGTGCCGGTGACGGTAAGACGCCGCACATGAGAAAAGACGCAGTTGACGGGGTGACGGTTGACGAAGAGGTGAGGCAAGCCGGTGAGGTGGTAAAGGTCGGCGTAATCGCAGACAGCGCCGAATATATCGCTATAAAAGAGAAACTTCAAACTCGGCAGGCTCGGCTAGAGACCCTGCTTTCCGGCATGGCCGGTCAAAGCGGCATGTCTTTTCAAAGGCTGCGTCAGATGCTTAAAGAATTGCGCGAGCGCAGTGAGCGGCTCATCCAGACAATCGAAGAACGGAGGCAGTCCATCGACGGACGGGCGAACGGTCTCATGGAACACATGGATGCTCCGGTGATTGACGAGGGAGCATCTTTTCAGACATCCCTACAGGTCCTCGAGAGTGCCTATCAAAAGCTGGAAGAAGAACTTCTGGCGGGAGACCGTTTGATCGAGAAAATCGAATTGCGTCTGCCGGAACAGATGAAAGCGCTGGAGATGCGTTATCACGGGATGGTGAGTAAAGCGTCTTTTGCCAACGCTCCGCTTTTCGAACGCGAACTGAAGGCGATTAAAAGCCGCTGGCATGCCCTCATTCCACTTTGGGCAGAGGGGGCCTTTGATACGGTAGAAGGAGAGATCCAGGGGATTGAATCATCCCTTTCTTCCCTCAGCACGTTGCTGGATGAGGAAGAGACGTTGCGGCGCGGGGTGGACTTGGCGTTAGAACAGTATACTGTTCGAGAGGCGGCCCTCCGGCACATGCTCACCCAGTTCACAGAGCGCAGTAAAAAATTGGAACGGGTGATGGACGTTGCCGGGACCGATCTTTGGCAGTCGATCAAAGACTTCGAGAAGCGTTTAGAAAAGATGCAAAGTCAGCGTAAAATGTGCCAGCATTACATTGAAGAAGCGCGTTTTCAGTTGGCCGAGGCGGTGCTGGAGACGGTCAAAGAGGCGACACAGGAGAGCGAAGAACATGCAGAGAAATTGGAGATTTTGCTCGGCGAATTGGAAGGTTTTGAAAAATATGCGCAATCGGCGCTCCGGCGTTATGACGACCGCTTGCTTGAAGTAAAGCAGAACATGGCCCGTCATTTTCTAACAGCGGAGATGCTTTCTGTAGAAGCGGAACGGGATGAGGCGGAACGGGCGCTGGATGCGCTGCGTCTTTTGCTCGATCGCTTTCCCTTGCCTTATCAGGCAGTAAAAGAAGCATTCTCTGTTGCCGAAGCTTCCGTGGAACGGTATGTCACACGTGCTACTCAAACACTTGATCATGCGCGCTATGCTGAAATGGTCATCCACCGCTTAAATCGTTTTCGCCTGCATGATCCGTACATCGGTCGGTACGTGATGCAAGCAGAAAACTGTTTTCGCGATCGTACGTTTGAAAAAGCGCGTTTTTATGCCGAAAAAGCGTGGGCCGAGGCAGAAAAACGTAAAAAACTGGAGGATCGGGCGAAATAAAAAAATCAATACGGATGCTTAAGCGTTTGTGCTAAAGATTGCGCCGATCCCGCATCATTGTTAAGAAAAAGGCCGTCACTAGCTGACGGCCTTTAGCATGGGGTGATGGGCGAGGTAAATGTGTTCGTTAAAGCATATGCACCGATTCACATTTGGTGCAGTGCGTGTGATTCATTGGCAGGAAAAAAACGCGTTTGTCTGGACATGCTAACAGATGGGGTGATGCCTGATGAACAGTCGCTCCATCTTTTTTCTATTGGGAGCCTTTGTTTCGGCGCTTTTCTTAAATCGTTCTTTTGCTCAGACGGTTTTAAACGCGCTTTTGGGTAATCGTTTGGTCGTCTCTTTGGCGGTGCCGTTTCTGCTGCGCCAAAAAAACGTACGTGAAGCGCTCATGCGGGTAGAAACTGCAGGAGGCAGCGAGTAACACCCTTTTCCACTTTCACTGCCCGAAGGAGGGATTGCATGCCGGCGAACGTTTTTTGCACGGTATCGAACTGTGTTTTCTGGAAGAGCGGTGACCTTTGCGCTGCGGAACAGATCACCATTGATCGAGATGGTGAGATTCAATCCAGCGATGTGGAATTTGCGTCCATCGGTGCGGTCAAAAGAGGAACGGTACCGAATAAATCGGCTACGCGCTGCTTTACGTTTAAAGGAAAGTAAGCAATACCCGAGGATGGGTATACGGCATTTCCTTTTGGGCATCTTTTGATGGAGATACTGTGCGTTTGTCGTCTAGAGAGGAGGGTTGCGCAGTGGATGAAAAGCGCGATGCCTACGGTCGGGACTGGTATGCCACCCATCCCGATGATATGTTTGCGGCCGATGATACGGAATTTGCTGCCGAGGCGACACCGCTTGGCGACTTACCGCAGGCGTCGGTCACGGAAAGCGAGCGGGAGCAGGAACGATTGCGTGAGGTCGACCGTCGGTTAGAACGTCGGGAAGTCGAACCGGGGGGCCATGGGTTAGGTATGACTGCGCTGGTTGTCGCGATCTTGGGGCTTTTTATCTTTCCCCTCTGGATGGGTATAGCGGCTGTGATTTTAGGGTATATGGCAGTTGCTGCCGGTAGTCGAGCACTCGGCTGGTGGGCAATCGGAATCGGGGTTGTGGCGATTTTAATTGCGCTTATCCCCTTTCCAATTTTTCCTACTGCCTATCCCGGCATAAGGTGAGGATTCTTCACATCTTTGTCCGGTGGACCTCCCAGGGTTTGGGAGGTTTTTTTTATGAGAGTGTGGTATGATGAAAGATAATCGAACGAAGGCGATGTAGGACATTTGTGAACGTGAGGCTTAAGTGAAGGTGAGTAGCAATGATTTATTTGGACCATAGCGCTTCAACGCCAGTTGTCCCGCCTGTGCTGGAGGCATATGTGCAGGCAATGCGCGATCATTTTGCCAATCCTCATGCGCTTCATGCCCTGGGTGAAGCGGGGTCCGTCCTTCTGGAAGCGGCAAGTCGTCAGATTGCCGGGCTTCTCGGTACAGACGAGCGGCATGTGATCTTTACCTCAGGCGGGACGGAAAGTAACAATTTAGCCCTTTTAGGGCTGGCCGAAGCGAATACACGCTACGGAAAACGTGTGATACTGTCGGCGATTGAACACCCGTCCGTCCTGGAAGTCGGGAAACGCCTGGTAAAATACGGTTTTGAGGTCGTCCGAGCCCCGGTCGATCGCACTGGGCGACTCGATCTTGAGGCGTTTGAGAGCGTCCTCACCGGAGACACGGTGCTCGTCAGTGTCATGGCCGTGAACAATGAGCTCGGCAGTCGACAGCCGATCCAGGACATCGCACGTATCGTTCGGAAGAAGACATCCGCCGTGATCCACGTCGATGCTGTACAGGCTTATGTTGTCGATGCGATCGATATGGGGGTGTGGGATGTGGATGCACTCTCCCTATCTGGCCACAAGCTGCATGCGCCGAAGGGCATCGGACTTCTGGCCCTCCGTCCGGGTGTGTCACTCGTGCCGCAGATGGAAGGCGGTGGCCAGCAGTTTGGTCTCCGTCCGGGGACGGTTAATGTGCCGCTCATCGCCGCCCTGGCGCGAGCGCTGCGCCTGGCTGCCGAAGAGCGAGAAGCATTTGTGCAAAAGGCACGGTCGTGGTGGCTGCGGTTATATGAGGGCATCACGGCTTTAGGAGGAGAAGTTTTGTCGCCGCGAGACGGTGCGCCGCACATTTTGTTTGCGGCATTTCCCGGGAAACGCGGGGAAGTTCTCGTGCGCGCGCTTTCGGAGCGCGGGGTCTACGTTTCGACGCGTTCGGCCTGTTCCAGTAAACGACAAGGTCCGTCACATGTGCTTCAAGCGATGGGACTTTCTGAGGTGCTCGCTACGGGTACGCTCCGTTTTAGCATGGCAAAAACGACGACGGACGAGGAGATAGAAGGTGCCCTTAACGCACTGGCCGATGTGCTAAAAACGATATAAGAACATGAAGCTCTAAGGCACTCAGATTGAGTTTTTCATGTATAAGCTAGATAATATATGATACTATGTGCTAGATAAGTCACTTGGGCCATACACAATTGGATCCTACACTAGATGGCATGGCAAGATTGAATCATACAAAAGATACAGGAACAAGACATGCAAAAAAATAAGTAAAGTAAATAATAACAAAAATTTTGCAATCATTGCATTGGAAGGGATTCGACGATGGGAAACGACCGGATCAATAGCGATCACAATGAAACTGTGTATCAAAATGACACTGCTTCAACCGACCGATCTGTTCGGGCGGAACAGGCCAATCTCGCACAGAAGAGCGTCGAACAGACGGTTATCGTGCGTTTTGGTGAACTGAGCCTCAAAGGCAAAAATCATGCACAGTTTGAACAGCAGATGGTAAACAATATCCGCGCTCGCCTGAAAGATTTTCCGGCGCTTACATTTATCCGCGGACATAATCGCCTGTACGTGCAGTTAAACGGTACGCCCTTTGCAGAGGTGCGAGCGCGGCTGGAAAAAATTTTCGGACTTAAGTCGTTTTCCCCGGCCTGGCGTGTCGGGTTGGCCTGGGATGACCTTCTTAAGGCGGCGCTTCAGTATGTCGATGAAGCGCTTCAAAAACTGCCGTTTAACGATGGTGTTGCGGAGAAAACGTTTAAAGTGAGCGCAAGACGTGCACTGAAATCCTATCCGTACACATCGCAGGAGATCCCCCAGATGCTCGGTCGTGAGCTTTTAAAAAGGTTTCCTGCATTAAAAGTGGATGTGCATAACCCGCAGTTTGCGCTCATGGTCGAAGTGCGCCGAGAAGGGATTTTCCTGTATCATGAGACGTATGCAGGTGGCGGTGGGTTTCCGCTCGGCACGTCCGGTAAGGTGCTTCTCCTCTTGTCGGGGGGGATCGATTCGCCGGTTGCTGGCTGGTATATGCTGCGCAAAGGGATTACGTTAGAAGCGGTTTACTTTCACGCTCCGCCGTACACCAGCGAACAGGCCAAACAGAAGGTGATAGATCTGGCCCATGTGCTGGCCACCTGGGGTGAGCGCGTAAAACTGTATATCGTACCATTTACGGAAATTCAGGAAGCGATCCGGGATACGACGAAAGAAGCTTATCTCACGACGATTATGCGTCGTTATATGCTGCGCATTGCCACGCGCATTGCTGAGCGGGAAAAAATTTTGGCCCTCGCCACAGGTGAAAGTCTGGGTCAGGTAGCGTCACAGACATTGGAAAGTATGCATACGATCGGTGCGGCGACCTATCTTCCGGTGTTAAGACCGCTTCTTGGCTTCGATAAAACAGAGATCATCGAGCGCGCGCGTGCCATTGGGACGTATGATATATCGATCCGTCCGTATGATGACTGCTGCGTCTTGTTTACCCCCGGTGCACCGGTGACGCGTCCGAAGAAAGGTGATATCGATCTGGCCGAAGAACGATCCGGTATGGATGAGGCGGGCATGATCGAACGGGCACTTTCCGACATGGAGGTGATCGTGTTGGACAGAAAAAAACCGGCACCACGCGTTTATGGTGGTCCGGTGGTTGAAGAACGTCTTAAGGAGCTGTACCTATAAGGATCGACAAACAATTGTCTGTTCGTCGTACGCAGTCTGTTCGTCGTACGCAGTCTGTTCATTATACACAGTCTGTTCATCGTACGTAGCATGATCCTCATACATGGATTGATCGTCACTTGTTGCGTGATTGTCAGAAGCTCTCATCATGCTACAACGCTTTGGCGTATACCACGTGTTTTACGAACGGATGTTTTAATGCAAATAAGTTATTTAACAATGAGGACGGCGGATTTGGCTAGCTGCAAAACACGATGGCTGACGCTTCCGATGAACAGTTCCTGCAGCGCATTGAGGCCGCGGCGGCCCATTACGATCAGGTCGACGTGATGAGCTTCCGCAAAGTCGGCGATGGCACGCGCTGGATCCCCTTGCAGCACTTCATAAGTCGGGGTGAGACCGGCATCTTCGGCAACGGCTTTAGCTTGGCTTAAGATTTTTTCACCTTCTTTTAGCATCAGTTCACGGTATTCGGCGCGTGAGACCATTCCGGTCATTTGCGAAAACACGCCTTCTTCAAAATGATCAAAACGCACGACATGGACGATCTTAAGCTGTGCATCCGGACTGAGTTTAGCACATTCGATGGCGGCGTGGAGTGCGCGTTTGGAGTGTTCCGACCCATCGTAAGCCAGTAAAATGGATGTGTACATGATCGCTTCCCTCCTTTTACTTGATTGTACACGTTTTCGAAAGGGATGGCTATGTGTTTTTATGCATTGTTCGGAAAATGTCACGATACGTTTGACCCCGCATCACGTACGACTCGACGATACGCCGGTGTTCGGATCTATCTTTTTCCTGGATGTCACGGGTAATGCGCCCCGGATGACCTATCACGACCTTGTGCGGGGGTACAACCATGCCGGGGGGAATGAGGCTTCCTGCACCGATCAGGGCACCTTCACCGATCACAGCGCCGTCTAGGACGATCGCCCCCATACCGATCAGTGCGCCGCGATGGATGGTGGCGCCGTGGATGAGCGCGCGATGGCCGATGACGACATCATCTTCGATGACGACCGGGAAATCTGGACTTTGGTGAATGACGGTAAGATCTTGAATGCTCACGCGCGCACCGATGGTTGTAGGTGCCACATCGCCACGAATGACGACGCCAAACCAGATGTTGCTCTCCGGACCGATGCGCACATCGCCGCTGATCCAAGCATCTTCAGCGATAAATACATCTTCGGCTATCTGCGGTGTGTGGGAAAGATAGGAAATGACCGGCATGCCATCATCCTTTCTGGATATTATGGTGCGTTTGTTTAGAAAGCGCCGACTGAGGCGCGTGATAGATTTTTTCAAGTGTAACACAAAATGAGACACATATGAAAGATCGTATGAGAGACAATCACGAGCGATACGTATGATGAACCTTCCGCATAGGCGTATGTGCCAGAGCATGCTGATGCGGACTATGGCGTGCGTTTTACGGAACGACCATGGAACATATGTATTGACATATGCTGATGCGGACTACGGCGCGCGTTTTACGCAACGACCATGGAGCAGATGTACTGGAACATGCGGGTATGGGGTATAAACACAAAAGGAATCGGAAGAAAAGGGGAGACGGCGATGAACGAAGAAACATTTCGCAAAAGACAGCAAGTGCTACAAACGTATCTGAAGCGAGAGCAGCTTCTAGGAATGGTTACCTCACGCGAGGCACTCATGTATTTAACGGGCTTGCGCATGGAGGGGCATGAGCGGTTGATCGCCCTCCTTATGAGCGGCCACCATGCTCTTTGGGTCGTTCCCCGATTGGAAGAAGAGACAGTGTCTCTTACAGGGCTTTCGGCCGTAACGTATACGGACGATGAGGCAATTCAAGACGTGCTGACGCGAGCTCTTTTGCGTCTGGTAGGGGAGAGTGGAGACGCATCGACCGATCACCTTGCGAAATCTCTGCCCTTTACCGGGGTGGCCGTGGAAAAAAAGCAGATTCCGCTCTTTTTTGCAGAAAGTTTAGATGCTAGCCTGTCGCGCCTTTTTTCGTCCCTGCCCCGTGTAAACTGGATCGACCTGGATGAGACACTCGCGCGTCAAAGGATGGTGAAAGATGCGAATGAACAGGCATATCTCAAGGAGGCAGCAAGACGTCTTTCGAACGTACTGGACACGGTGATGGCGGAAGATTTAAAGCCGGGAATGCGAGAGATTGATCTTGTTCACGCCATCGAGGCGCGGGCAAGGAAGATGGGTGTACGGGAGATGTCTTTCCCGACGATCGTTTTAAGCGGTGCGCGCGCCTCATTACCTCATGGAGAGAGCAGCGAAGCACCGATTGAAGCCGGGTTCTTGCTGATCGATCTCGGCTTTGCCGTATCCGGTTATCATGCCGATATGACGCGAACGTATATCTTGGGCGAGCCCGATGCCCGGGCTCTCGATATGCTAAAGGTCGTACTCGAGGCGCAAGAGAAGGCCATCCGGTGCATTCGTCCCGGTGTATCATACAGCGAGCTCGACCAAGTGGCGCGGGAAAGCTTGCGCGCTTATGGTTATGATGCTTATTTTACGCACCGGCTGGGGCACGGCCTGGGCCTTTCTGTGCATGAAAGGCCTTCGATTCATGCCCTTGAAACATTGCCCATCGCTTCGGGCCATGCGTTTACCGTCGAGCCAGGTATCTATCTTCCTGGTGTGGGTGGCGTGCGCATTGAAGATGATGTGCTCATCGAAGATGACGGGTCGGTTCGTATTCTAACAACGTCTTCAAAAAGGTTAGAGGATCTCATTCGTTCCTGGCCTTAATCCTTGTCTTCATCCTGGCTTTCATTCTTGTCTTCATCCCGTCCTGCATGTAACATGTGTACGTTCCCTACCAACATTTTCTGCAAAGATGTATGCATGTTTTCCTTCTCTTCGGTAGAACATAAGACTACACCGCGAGAGGAGGTGAAGCACATGGCACAAGAAAGTCGCAGCCGTAGCTCCAATCAGCTGGTTGTACCTGGGGCATCGCAAGCGATCGATCAAATGAAGTATGAAATTGCTTCTGAATTTGGTGTGCAGCTTGGCCCCGACACCACTTCCCGCGCCAACGGTTCCGTTGGTGGTGAGATCACAAAACGTCTTGTTCAGTATGCTCAGCAACACATGGCTGGAACGCAACAAGGATTTTAACATTTAAATACCTGAAGCATACGGGCGATCCCTTGCGGTGGTCGCCCGTCTTACATACCCGGTCATATGAAAAAAATCTCAAACCTCTCGTCTAATCTACGAAGTCATTCAGGCAAGGAGCGTGATGAAGTTGTTCGGATGGGTCGCAGGTGTGATTTTCATGATCTTTACTCTTTTGATCGCTTTGCTTTACATGAGTCCGATTCGTGCGGATCTTTTGATTACGGTCAATGAAGTAAGACTCATAAGCCGGATCAAACTGTCTTTTGTCTGGCGTCTTTGGCGTATTGAGCGGACATTTCAGAGCGACGATTTTTTGTTTAACATAAACAAAAAAGGCGAATCATCTGATGATGCGGACGGTCATCCTGCTGACAGTACGAAGCTAGACATCACGACCATCCGGCGGCTCATTCCGGTTGTCATTCAAGCTTTAAAAAAGATTCACCTGCTTTCGATCCGCTGGGTAAGCCGTTACGGAGAAGCAGATGCTGACCGGACTGCTCTCATATACGGAATGTTATGGCAACTTAAAACGTTTGTTTACTGGCTCCTACACCTTGTACTGACTCTGGAAGATAAAAACCCTGCTTTTGACGTGCAAGCGGACTGGGGAAAACCGGGTTTTACCACCGAGTTTTCGTGCATAGCCGAAGTGAGAACAGGCGATGCTATCATCGCAGGGATAAATGTCTGGCGCATAATGAAAAAATGAAAAGGATGTGACAGGCGATGCAGGAGCACCCCATTCAAGGGCTCATGGGTACGGCGATGGAAAATCTTAAGGGTATGATCGATGTTTCCACGATTATCGGTGAACCGGTGGTTACCCCTGACGGCAGTACGGTGTTACCGATCAGTAAGGTAGGCTTTGGTTTTGCCGCTGGAGGAAGTGAGTTTGATCTCGGAAGTGGTAGCGATGCGGATTTGCCATTTGGGGGCGGCTCGGGCGGTGGGGTTTCGATTCAACCGGTCGGTTTTCTCGTCATCAGCAAAAGCGATGTCCGCTTCATCCCTTTAGAGCCGACCGTACACCTCTACGATCGACTGTTAGATGCTCTGCCTAAAGCCGTGGATAAGATCAATGATCTGATTCGCGGTGGCGGCGGGGGACAAGGACAGAAGAAGAACGATACCTCGGCCCAGGGACAGAATCAATAGGCGACGTTTTTTATAAAAAAATCAACTCAAAACAGGTCAACCAGATAAAACAATAAGCTCAAATTGGAGAAATCAACGAAAAACAAGGGAATCAAGTGAAAACAAGGGAATCAAGTGAAAACAAGGGAATCAAGTGAAAACAAGGGAATCAAGTGAAAACAAGGGAATCAAGTTAAAAGAGAGACCTCGGCTCAAAGAAGGCGCAAAAGGTATCGCTCGTAAAAAAAGGTTACAAAGGGCATAGGTGGTGCATACGATCAAAGTATAGGGGTGGATGAATGGATGAAAAGGGAGGGATGAGTGTGGCCTGGATTCCGTATTCAACCGTCCGCCTGCTCAGGTCGCTTATCCCGGCCTCTAACTTTTTATTTACCGAACGTCTCAGCGCGGAGGAAGCGATCTTTTATTACCGCAATGGTTTATATTTTGTCTATGACGACGGATCGATCGTCGGCATGCCGCGCCCCAAACGCTTTCGCACGATGACGTTTGCCGAGCTGTGGGGGGCGCTATACCGCTCTTCTGTCGTCCGTGATTACGATCAGGATGGGGTTTTTGATCTCGGGGAGTTTTTGCAGGATATCGGCTATCTCGTTGCAACGCCGAAAACCGATTTATTTTTTGCTTTTACGCTGTCGCCGCGATATGATCCGCAAGATGTCGCGGAACGTTTTGAAATAGATGGGGTGAGTTTCCCCTTTGCCTTATATCACGCGTTGTTAAGTTGTACGAGACACTTTCACGGGAGCGACCGAACGATTGAATACATTGTGACCGGTATTGAAATACGCAGATTAAGCGCCAAAGAAGCTGCCCCCGTTTAAACAAATCGAACCTTCGTCTCCTTCGTAATCTAACCCGTTTCAGGATAAAGACGTTCACATCGATCCTGAGCGGTTCATCTGCTTTGCCAAGGCGCTTCCCTTTTGATATACTGATTGAGAAATTAGTACCTGATCATCAAAAGGGAGTGGCCGCCTATGTTGGATTTGACTGGACGAACTGTGGTTGTGATGGGTGTTGCCAATAAGCGATCGATCGCCTGGGGTATTGCCGAGAAGTTGGATCGCGCTGGGGCGCAGCTGGTATTTACATACCAGGGCGAGCGCTTGAAAGATTCAGTCATGGAGCTCGCCGCGACGTTAAATAACAAGGACAGCCTGTTTTATGCCCTGGATGTAACCAGTGATGAAGACATTGAAGGGCTGCGCACGTTTTTGGAAAAAGAAGGTGTCACGGTTCACGGGCTTGTCCATGCCGTCGCCTTTGCCAAAAAAGAAGAACTGGAAGGTACGTTTTTAAACACGTCCCGGGATGGTTATTTGCTGGCGCAAAACATCAGCGTCTATTCTCTGGTTGCTGTGGCGCGTTCACTTGAGCCGCTGATGACAGAGGGGGGCAGCATCCTTACCATGACCTACCTCGGTGGTGAGCGGGTCGTGATGAACTACAACGTCATGGGTGTGGCTAAAGCAGCTCTAGAGTCGGCCGTGCGCTATCTCGCCAACGATCTGGGACCCAAGGATATTCGTGTCAATGCCATCTCTGCCGGACCGATTCGCACCGTTTCCGCCAAGGGCGTGAGCGGATTTAATGATATTTTGCATACCATCGAATCTCGCGCACCGCTTCGCCGCAATGTTACACAGGAAGATGTCGGCGGCGTGGCGCTCTTTTTGATGAGCGATCTTTCTCGCGGGGTGACGGGGGACGTGATTTATGTCGACAGCGGGTATCATATTTTAGGTGTTTAAGCTTAAATCGTATTGGGTTAGCCATTTTTCCATCGCTAGATGTTCGATATCGGCTTCGATAAACGGCGCACCTAAGCCATGGAAGCCGATTTTTTCATAAAAAGGGACGACTTGTTTTTGGGCATGCAGGTACAGTCGGCGGTAGCCGTGTGCGCGCGCCCAACGTTCTGCTTCTTCCATTAACTTCTGTCCGATATGCATTCCACGGGCTGCTTTTTTAACGGCCACCCGCTCGATTTTAAGCGTGTGTGCATCGTGCGCTGATCGCATCCTGAGCG
Organism: Candidatus Carbonibacillus altaicus; assembly: GCA_003050645.1. GTDB lineage: Bacteria > Bacillota > Bacilli > Thermicanales > DSM-22653 > Carbonibacillus > Carbonibacillus altaicus. The sequence continues at coordinate 8,528 of PEBX01000029.1, read as the reverse complement.
TTCCCAGCGCGCCTTCGCCGGATCGTGCGAGTAAGTAATGCGTCGAGATGTCTTCATCATAGGCGTCGATTTCCAGAGCTTCCGGTACACCTTGTTCCTCGATAAAAACTTCACGTCGAATGGCTAACGTCTGCTCAAAGGCTTCTCGTGTGTTGACTTCCTGAATCACAACTTGCAAGTTTAACACCTCTTTTTTTACATAAGGAACAAAACTTTTTTCTAGATGTTGCGTAAGAAGGATAGATGGTAGGGGATAGACGCCAATGTCACCCTTTACGGGATGTCACTCTCGATGGATATGACGAGATATGCAGATAAGGTGGTTGAAGTCGATGAAGCGCTTGGAGACACTCAGGCGATTTTTGCTTGTCTTTGTCATCGTCGCTTGGCTTTTTACTTGGTCGCCTGCCAGGCCCAGTATGGCTGCCAATGAACTGGATGTGAATTCGCTTACTGTAAACAATGAGCTGGTTTTTGATGCTAAAAGTTTTTCGCGGCTCTGGTTAGCACAGGTGCATGACAATACCCAGTCTTTTATTCAACGTCTGGGTGATGCGCTGTTGTTATTCGTCCAGTGGGATAGCACTGGCAAACATGTCAAGGTGTACAAACCGAATGTACAGCTTACAACGGCCTCTTTTATCGGAAAAGATGATAAGACCGGTCTCATTAATATTGTCGGACCGTTTAATGCAGTGAAACAGGGTGATCGGCTGGAACGCTTTTTCGTCTATATGGACGTCGATGATCTTCCTGAAAAGAATATGAAATTACGCCTGCGTGTCCTCACCCCTTCGGGGGTATTGACGAGCGGTGAATTCATCGTGAGTCGAGAAGAGGTGACGATGAATGATAAAAAAGGTTTTGCCGTCTTTGAAATTACCAACGCGCGTTTTCAGGAAGCCGGATTGTATCGCATTCAGGTGCAGATGAAAGGCGAGCTTACCAGCCAGCAGTATGTGACGTTCGGTGAAAAGACGATTGAAAGCGTTAAGCGTTAAGCGTTAAGCGATTATGTTAGTTAAGCGCTCACGTTAAACGTTTGACATTAATCATGCCATGATCGTGACCATGTCAAAGGTTTCATATCATATATAATATATTAATTCCATGATTAAGTCCCATGGACTCCATCCCATGTCAATAAAATAACAGTTTACGAAAAAACCTCGGGGAAAGACCACTCTTTTAAGGGTGGGAGGAGGTCGCGAAGTAAAAAAACCGCTTAAAAGCGGTTTTTTATTTTCGTTTGTAAAAATATTGCACGCGTCCGTTGAACAAAATGAGTTCGGCTTCGTAGTGTTTGGCTAAAAAGCGAGAAAGTTCGTTGGCTTTACTCATATCGCCGGTTGTGGCATCATCGGGTAAGGTGATCTGGACGATCCCGATCCCGTCTTCTTCTTTGGCCGTGAGGAAGATGTGCCGGTAGAGGACGGGATCATATCCGACAAGTTCCAGATACTCAAGACCATTTTTTTCTTTCTGTTCGATGCGGTAAGGGAAAGCGTAATGCGTGTAGTCCCATCCGAGCTGCTCACCGGTTTTTTTAAGACGCGTTTTATAATCTTCCAGCGCGGCGATGAGCGTCTCTAAGTTCACAGTACTTTCTTTGGGTTGCCACCTAATAAAGGCACTTTTCGGCACGATTGCTTCACTCCTTTATTGAGAGATTGCAAAGTCTTGCTGCTTTTTGATGGATACAGCTTTTCATCCAGCTGTTTCACCATCGCCCTGTTTATTCTGCGTCATCCAGAGCTTCTTCCAGCTCTTCTAAAAGCTCGGATACGTCATCGCCAAATACAACTCGTGAACCGACGAGCACATACGGTGTATCATCACAAAAGGCACAGCGATTTAAACAATGCGCGGTAATGGTCTCATAGCCGCGGACGTGACCTTCATCGGCGATTTTTTCTTTGATGTTAAAAGCAGCGTTATCTTCGCATATGCGTATAAAGCGGCGCATGTCCGCTCCCATCCTTTCCTCCTTATTGTAGCATAAATCCAACCGAAAAAGCTAAAAAACATGAAGAGCGTCATATGTGATGACATCAACCACTTCGTCACCGTTACAAAAAAAGGTGCACCAGACTGTCTACGTCGCACACTGCGCACGATGTGTAACATAGAAATTTTTTCCGTTGACATGAATGTGATATACTATTAAAATAAGAATACATACTAAATGGCTGTTTATCCCGAAAAACATGATGATTATTCTGCGATGGGTATCGTATAAGCGTAGCTTCATGGCTTAAGATGATCAACAAATAAGAAACAACCATCGGGGGAGGCGTAAGCGAGATGGGACAGTATGTATGCAGATACTGCGGTAAGGTGCAGGAACATTTTGAAGCGGAAAAAGTAGTCGTGCTCTATGTCGAACCGAATGAACGCTGCTGTCAGGTATGTGTGCAGGAAGATGAATGAAAAAAAATCCCTTTTCCCGGGGCGTATTCAGAAGAAGGCATGCGGGAGAAGGGATTTTTTTTGCAGCGGAGAAGAACTTCGGCCAACGGTATAATCAGCGCAGCGGTAAACGTTCTTTAATGACTTTAATCGTGGCCAATGTCGCGTCTTCCGGTCCCTGAACCGGTAGACCTTGCGCGACGTTAGCTTCGATATAATCGATATTATCTTGTGTAATAATCTCTCCGGGCATGAGAATAGGAATACCAGGGGGATAGACCATAATAAACTCGGCCATCACTCGACCTGCGCTTCCGCTGAGTGGAATGCGCTCGACATCAGCATAAAAGGCATCTCTGGGGGACATGGCCAAAGCCGGCATGTCCGGAAGTAATATATCGGTCGGGGCATAAGCACCGTTTTTCTGAAAGGCAGCGGACAGATCGGTAAGTGAGTCGATCAGGCGGTCGATACTTGTTTCATCATCGGCCGGCGTAATTAAAAATAACACGTTATATAGGTCGCTGAGCTCGACTTCAATGCGGGCATGTTCACGTAAATACTGTTCGGCTTCATAACCGCTGATGCCGAGCCCCGCCACCTGTACCGTGATTTTCGTAGGATCGAGGGCATAAGCAGAATCATAGGCGAGAACCGAGTCGTCCAGTACGGATAGTCCGGGAATGGTGCGAATAGCGTTTTTTAAGCGCTGACTGAGAGCAATGGTTCGGCTTAAAAGTTCTTTTCCACGGGTTGCCATTTGCCGTCTTGCAGTGTCTAAAGACGCCAGTAAAAGATAGGAGGTGGAAGTCGTCTGCAACATGCTCATAAAGGCTTGCAGACGCTGGGCGGATACGCGCTTACCCTGTTGTAAGAGGAGAGAGCTTTGTGTCATCGATCCGCCGAGTTTGTGCATGCTTACGGCAGCCACATCGGCACCCGCTTCCATCGCGGAAGACGGCAGATCCGGGTGAAAATATAGATGCGCACCATGGGCTTCATCGACGAGTACAGGCACGCCATAGGCATGGCTGAGTTCGACGTAGGTGTGAAGGTGGCAGGAGACACCAAAGTAGGTCGGGTTGATGAGCAAAACGGCCCGTGCGTCAGGATGGAGCATGAGTGCTCGCTCTAAACTGGTATAGGAGATGCCGTGGCTGATGCCGAACGTTCGGTCCATTTCCGGATAGATAAAAATCGGAAGAGCCCCGGCAAAGACAATGGCGGAGAGGACCGACTTATGCACGTTGCGCGGGACGATGATTTTTTCACCGGGACCTGTAGTGGCGAGAATCATGGCCATAATGGCCGTGGAGGTTCCCTGTACGGAAAAAAAAGCATGATCAGCGCCGAACGCTTCAGCGGCGAGGCGCTCCGCTTCGCGGATCATACCGTGCGGGGCATGCAGGTCATCGAGTGGCGCGATGTTGATGAGATCAAGCGCTAGCGCGCGCTCCCCGATCATCTCACGGAAAGCATCATCCATGCCCCGGCCGCTTTTGTGACCGGGGATATGAAAGGCGAGCGGATGGTGCGCGGCGTGTTCCAATAAGCCTTCAAACAAAGGTGCGCGCATCTGTTTGGCCTGTGTATCACGATCGTGCGGCTTGTACTGGTGCATGCGTTCCATTTCCGATCCCTCTTTTACGGTTCTTGCGCAATCTTGTTTCTCGCGCATCTGTTCCGAACGTGGAAAACAACAAGAGCCAGTATAGCAGAAGTTTTCTATTTCCGCTACTGTAGCGTTTGCGCTCTCTCTGAGCAATTCGGGCACTGTATTACGATTTGATGACAGGGCTTACATTTTCACTCGAACTCGTATATAATCGAGGTAGGCGGAGGGACCAAGACGCATGGCCTTAAGCTTTTGCCCGAACTGACTCGTTCCAACCTCAATCGTTTTATGGTGAAGAGGAGACTCGTTAGACCAGGACACCTTGATCATCCGGAGGACTGGTTTGGAAAGGATGATGGGCAGTTGAATATTGCGTTTTTTCTCCTTCCGAAAGAAGAAGTCATATATGTGACGCCGCGGACGACCATGCGTCAGGCGCTTGAACGAATGGAAAGACACCGCTACAATGCCGTTCCCATCATTGATCAAGATGGACGATATGTAGGGACGATTACCGAAGGGGATCTTTTATGGAAGATGAAGAATACGCCTGAACTTAATTTCTCCAACACACATACAATACGAGTAGAAGATATTCCCCAGTACAAGCACCATCAGCCCGTGCGCATTGATGCTAGAATAGAAGATTTGATTGCACTTATGATGGAGCAAAACTTTGTGCCGGTGATCGATGAACGCGGCATTTTTATCGGCATCGTTCGACGTAAAGAAGTGCTCGAATACTGCGCACGCGGCATCGCGCAGGAAACGGGAGAACCGGATGCGCCACCGGTTAAAGCGGTAAACGAGGCGACACACCGTCGGTTCCCATTTCAAACGCTCAGGACGTCACCCTGACGCCCTCGTGTTAACAGCTTTAAGATATTAACCGCTTTAAACGGTTTAAATGTGCTCGTTTAAACGTTTTCCTCCTCCTACGTCTTTGCCTGAACGGTTAACGGTCGACGTACGTTGTTAAAGCGTCTTCATGACCGCGTGATAGCCGATAGAGCGGCAAAAGCGTATGGAACGTTTTTTCTCCCAGGGAGACGAGATCTACATCGTCTTTCAGAGCTTCTTCTTTAGGGAGGACACGACCGATTAATACCTCCGCCGCTTTCACCCGGGATGCGTGCGTAAGTGCTTTTTCTAGATCAGAAGGCGTGAGATCCCGGTGTACTACGTAAGGTTTTTCCATGTGATTCCACGACCAGACAAACGTCTCGGGAATGAGTGTTAGAATCTCGGGAAGATGGGCCAGAAGGCGTTCGGCAAAGGCCTGTTTGGAAGGGCTCTCATAAATGACGGCCAGCCAGAAAAAAGCGTGGGTAGACCAGAGCCCAAACTGAAAATGCGGATGTTTTTTGTAGCCACGTGCATCAGGAGCAAGGGCAACCCACGTATCTTGAGGCGGATTGACCGTTCGCCGGGCGTGTTTGGCAATGTGCACGAACATCTCTTCTTGTGTCCAGACGCTTAAAAGCGGCGCGACTTTATCTGCGAAGGCACGAAAAATGGGGCGGATGTGTTGTTCGATCGCTTCCATGCGCCCTGCTAAGGTCGGTACAGTCAGGGCTTCAAAAGCTTCTTGCGAGAGCGTAACGCGTGACAAAGTAATCCCTCCTCCTGTGTATCCTGCCGTATGTTCCGGTGTGTATGCTTATTTTGCTTATCTCTAAGGGGCTCATCGAACGTGTTGCATCGCTTAACTACTTCGCCATTGATTTTCTTTTTAGCTTAGCATGGGTGCCGTTTTTCCGCAAATTGTGACTTGCACTTTGGCGCTTTTCATAGTATGATAAGATTACTCCAGATAAATTGCTTGAATTCACTGAACACATATACTGGAAGGGGGCGAACGAGATGTTGGCGTTTATGCTGGAGGTAACTGATGTCGAACTGTTGTGTACCGATGAGCAGCTCACCGAACTCCTCCAGGAACTCAAGAGTCGAGGCATCTCGTTTTCGGTCGATCATAACAGTACGTCGCAGGTGATTCGGTTTGACGGCGAAAAAGGTATCGACCTTGAATTTCGCCTCCGGGGTGATGGATATAAGCTCGTGAACAAACGGCTTAAATTCCACAATCCGGTTCTCGCTGAACTTTTCCGTGATTTCGTCGTTCGCTATAAAGGGCATGCTACGATTAAAATGTTTCGTTCGGAGACGCTTTTCATCCATCATGTACAGTACGGTGAAGTCGTGCGTATAACCGAAGTGTCCGGGAATCAGCGCAAAGTGCTCCTGGATAAAAAAGAGATGATCACGATGGAAAAAGTCATGCAATCCTTTTTGCTGACGGACATCGAAGAGCGCATTCCCAAGGTGCGTGCGTCCATAGATGAAGCGCTGGATCAGCTGAGTGTTGCACTTGAAAACGGTGACATGGAAACCGTTCAAGCGCTTAAACGTGAACTTAGAGCACTGCGCCGGGAAATGCTCCTGTATGAGATGTAAGGCATGAACGATTGATGATAACGGATACGGGAATATGGGGACGTTGAAGCGCAGTGAGCGCTCTTTTTTTGTTATGATTCTTATTAAGAGAAAGGGTGGTCGTTCGTGCATATAGGATTTATCGGACTGGGGACGATGGGTCGGCCGATGGTCGACAAGTTGCTTGCGCGTGGGTATACGGTGTGGGTGTACAACAGGTCTCAGCCCTCGATCGACTGGGCAGTCGCAAAAGGCGCGCATGCGCTGAGTTCACCCAAAGAAGTGGGTGAGCGTGCGTCCATCGTGATGAGTGCGCTCCCTTATCCGGAAACTGTCGAAAGTGTTTATTTTGGGGAAAATGGTGTTCAAGAGGGCGTACAAAAAAAAGCTCCCGGCTCTGATGCACCCATCTGGGTCGATTTGAGTACGATCGGGCCTAAGCACGCCGAACTTTATGCAGAGCGAGCACGAGAAGTCGGGGCTTATTTTCTTGATGCCCCGGTCTCGGGTGGCCCGATGGGCGTTCAAGCAGGGACGCTTACTGTTATGGTGGGGGGAGAGAGAGAAGCTTTTCTCCGCGTACGTCCGATTTTAGAGTCCTTTGCCGAGAAAATCGTTCATGTGGGGCCGCCCGGTAAAGGAAGTGTGGTTAAACTCATTAACAACATGCTCGTTGCCGTGCATACGGCCGCACTTTCGGAAGCGTTTGTGCTGGGTGCGCGCGGTGGGATCGACAGTGAGGTGCTCTATGAACTTATCAAGGCCAGTACTGGTCATAGTTATATGATCGATCGTGCTTATCCTTTGATTAAAGAACGAGATTTTGCGCCGCGTTTTAACATCGCCCTCTTACATAAAGACGTGCGTCTGGCCCTAGATTATGCGGCACGCGAGGGCGTTCCTTTAGATCAAGTGGCGCTCGCTTCGCAGACGCTCGTTCGCTCCCTCGCGCTGGGGCTTGGACAGGATGATATTGCGGCGATCATCCGTTCGCTGGAACAGATGGTCGGCGTCGAGGTCAAAAAACATTCGGGATAGTGATTCGTTTGCGCATTTCATATTGTATTCGTCGGGACTTCAGGATACAATGAAATGCAAGGGGGTATCCGTGCGCGTGCAAATTCGGACGGTGCTTCCATTAGTGAAAAAGTGCTTCACGCGGCGCATGGAAAACGAGCAAGGCACGGAGCAATAAGCGATGCATGGTGAAGCGAGTGTTATGTGGCGCGGTGGATGAGGCATGGAGCAAAAAGGCGTGATAGGGAAGCGAGTCATTTTGTTTATAGACCTAAATCGAAGGAGGCTCATTCGATCATGCGTTATGCTGTCGCCGTATTATCGAGTGGAAGAATCAATCCACATTTTGGTCGGGCTAAAAAGGTTGCTCTGGTGGATGTCGAAATGGGGTCAATTAAGAACTGGCAGGAAATAGAGACGACTTATGCCGCTTTCCACCCTGGGCACCATGATCATCATCATCACCATGATCATCTCCACGATCAGGATGACGACCATGATGACGCGCATGATCACGCGCATGACAACGACCGTGGTCATGACCATCCGCATGATCATGCAGACGATCACGACCACGACCACCATCATCAAGAAGGACATCCAGGTAGGCAGGTGGACCCTGAACGCGCCCGTCATCAGGAGGCGATTCGCGACTTTCTCTTAGAGCATGGGGTTGATGTTCTGCTCTTGGATCATGCTGGGCCGGGGATTGCTCGGGTTTTGTCCGATACCCATATTCGGGTCGTAGCCGGTGTAACGGGCGTCGCCAAAGAGGCCGTTTTGGCTGCCGATCACTTTGTCCGCACCCAGCTTGCTGAAGGGCAGGACGGATAATTCGAACTAAAAAACGTTAAATAAGCGATAGAACGTTTATTACAACGCTTATGATAATGCTTGATACATGCGTTAGAACGTTAAAAACAGGTATCAACAGTACTTCAAACAAGTATCTTCAAACAAATATCAAAGACTTACAATGAAACAAAGGGGGATGCGCCATGCTATGGCTCATGGTGTTGTATCCGATAGGGATGCTCATCGCACTTTGGGG
>PEBX01000191.1 GCA_003050645.1 Candidatus Carbonibacillus altaicus | reverse complement strand
GATGTTGGATTACCGGCTTCTTTGGGGGATAAAATACTCATAAATATCCAAGACAAAACTCCGTTTGATCCATTAATAACTATATATGACATTCATGGAAACATAATAAGTCAAACTAATAGCCATTCTTGGGTTCGGTATAAAAATTCATTATTATGTGCTACCACACAAAATGGTGAATATTATCTTTGTTTAATTGAACAAAATGCACAAATTAAGTATTGACCTACCCCAGGATATATTAAGCAAATGATAATATGGAAAAACATGGTGTACGTTGTTATATTTATTAATGGATCAGAGATCGTATATCACATAGATTTTAGCAATAAAAATCCTAGATTCATTCCTATCATACAAAAAACCGGTAAAAAGGAACTATTTGTTATAAATGAGGGGCTTATGATTTTGCATCATGATACTTCAATTGGTATAGGATTCTATATGATAAAGAATAATATTCTAAAGGAAATTTCACGATATCAACTAGGAAATTGGGAAACAATAGAACTAAACTTTTACAAAAAATTTTCCCCGCACGGATCTATCGCTACTATAATATCAATAATAAATAATCCAATAGGCACAATTCTGCATTTTCACGGTGGTCCTGATTCTTATGAGGTTGAAGAGTTGCGTTTTTTTCGGCATTTAGGGAGTTATTACTAGAAGGTTATCAGCTTATAATTTTAAACTATCAAGGTTCTAAAGGTCTAAAATGGCCTGCCAATAAATCTGCTTGGAAAAAATGGAATATTAGTTTTTTGCAAGATATTGATTGGTTAGTTAAACAAAATTTGTTAGATATACCATGTGTGACTGCTGGTTGGAGTTTTGGGGCTACTCTTGCATTTATTGCTAGTCAATATTTAACAAATGTTAAAGGTGTAGTTATAGGCGGAACACTTGCTAACTTGAGAAATCATCGAATACGTGCAAATCTAGAAGATCCTATATATGAAAAATGGTTTACAGAAAGATTTGGACCTCAAGGTGCATATAATCATTGAGAATTATTTCTAGATTTAAAAAACCATATGATAAAACCCCTGAAGTTTTATTCGACGCTTACGGCGCCTCCGACTGCCGATCTTCTTTTCCGCCTCCGATAAAAGACGAATGATTTTCCCTGCATAATCGAGAATCCGGCGTCCTGCGGGAGTCAAGGTCACCCCTTGCCGGTGCCTGTAGAACAAGCGGGTTTTAAAATGCGATTCAAGCCTTTGGATTTTAAATGTGACGGTGGACTGGACAAAATGAAGTTCTTCCGCAGCTTTGGATATACTCCCGTCTCCATCTCATTCCCCTTCCAACTATCGAAAAAATTGATCTTAGCGGCGACATCTTATTTTATTACTAAATAATGTATTAGGGGGGGAAGATGGTCGTAAAGTGCTTAAAACTCGATATCCTCATTATTCTTATTTTTTACTTTTCTACGATTCGATCGAAAAGAGGAACCCCTTGGCCGTAAGGGTGGGGGACGCCTTCGTAGTGGGTAAGCCAATACGAATCGAATCATTGATGAAATCACATTTTTGAGATACAATAATAATGAACAATCATAATATACAATAATGAGGTGATTGCATGTCCACGTCAAAAAATGTAACCTTTCATTTGCCTCAGGAACTCATCGAGAAGTATAAATTTTACGTAAAACAGAACTTTTTCCCATCTGTGAATGCAGGGGTTAAAGAAGCATTGGAGATGTATTCAAAAAAAATAGAAAAAGAGATCCTGAAGCAGGAGATGTCGAAGGCGGTAAAGGATCCGTTATTTATGGAGGACCTGATTGAAAGCATGAAGGCATTTGAGGATGCGGATAAGGAATCTGCGAAGGAGAATACCGAATGGTAAATTATCAGTGGAAGATTTTTTGGGCAGACTTAAACCCAGTACAAGGTTCGGACCAAGCAGGGATAAGGCCGGTACTCGCCATTTCAGCAGAAGAGGCGAATCAATCATTGCCCATCGTTTCCATTTTACCTATAACAAGTTTAAGGCCGGGGAGAAAAGTGTATTCGATTGAGGTGCTGCTCCCAGCAAAAGAAACAGGATTATCCAAAGATTCTATCGCCATGGCACATCAAATACGTGCAATAAGCAAGGACAGATTGAGGGAAAAGTGCGGAAGCATCGAATCGGAAGAAATAAAAGAGTCAATAAGGAATGCGGTCAAATTATATTTAGATCTTGAATAGAAAAAAGCTAAAACAGCTGCCGCAAGAGGAAGGGGCGGCGATCCTGAATATCATCAATTCCTGCGAGAATTCCTGCGAGAAGAAAGGAGATGAACGAAGAGTTTCATTGAGCTAATATCAGTTAGAGAAAAGAGGCCCTTATCGTTCCGTCATGTGGTAACATAGAGGGAAAGAGGTAAAGTTCGAAGAGGTGAGTTAAGGTTGACAAAAAAGGGAGATAAGGAAGAGCTCGTCAAAGAGGAAGGGTTCACCTACGAAGATTATGCCAGGCTTCCGGAAGATGGCCCCCGTTATGAACTGGCGGACGGAAAGCTGGAATTGATGTCTCCGGCACCTTCGCCGGAACATCAGCGAATTGGTGTACGTTTGTTATTCCTCCTGCAGTTTTACTGTGGAAATGAATTTATTCTCTTAAACGCTCCCATTGATGTGATCCTTGCTCCTAAGGAAGTGCGACAACCCGATCTCTTGATGGTGCATAAAAGCCGCGAAGATATCATTACCCCACGCGGCGTGGAAGGACCTCCCGATCTGGTTATTGAAATTCTCTCTCCTGGCACGGCCCTCAAGGATCGCTTCGTCAAATCCGAAGTCTATGCGAGATTCGGAGTGAAGGAATACTGGCTCGTCGATATTTACCACCGAACGCTGGAACAGTATCTCCTCGAGGAAGGTTCATCCGCCTACCGCTTTCACCGTGCCTTTGGTGAGGAGGATGATGTTGATTCTCCAACCGTTTCCTGTGTTCATTTCCTATTAAAAAACATTTTTTCAAAAGGAAATCCTCTCTCCCCCAACGACAGGAAATCCGACTCAATTTAACTTTGGGTGAATGTTGGCCTTGGCACTTCTGATCTCTTTCCCTTGCTCGTTCTCTTAAGTCTATTACTGGATAGCATTAGCAATAATTTAGCTAATTTAGGGATTACTGAACGAATCATGACTGTGAAAAATTTTAAAGTAGAATATGGTCCGCCTGTTTTTTTATCTCGTACATGCTCTAAAAATCAATTTCCTTACATGGTGACGCACTACCTTATACAGCT
>PEBX01000028.1 GCA_003050645.1 Candidatus Carbonibacillus altaicus | reverse complement strand
CGGCGCAATTTGCTTAATTACTTGCGCGACCTGGACGTGGCCCGTTATCGTGCCTTGATTGAAAAACTCGGTCTGCGCAGATAAAAACGGGGGCATATCCCCGTTTTTTTCATATCTTTTATGTTTGTACAAGCAGCTCTTTGATGTAAGGTGAGTGTTGCATGAACTTAGATTCCAAAGGAGGATTCGGACGCGCACATGGAGGTTTTTTCTCTGGATATTGCCGGAAAAACGATGCAATTTGAAATCGGTAAGTATGCCAAACAAGCGAGCGGGGCCGTCCTCGTCCGCTTCGGCGACACCGCCGTCTTATCGACCGTCGTCGCCTCCAAGGAGGCTAAGGATACGGATTTTTTTCCGCTGACGGTGAACTATGAAGAGCGGTTGTATGCCGTTGGTAAAATTCCTGGAGGGTTTATCAAACGGGAAGGACGGCCCAGTGAGAAAGCGATCCTCACGAGTCGGCTCATCGACCGCCCCATTCGTCCGCTTTTTCCAGAAGGGTTTCGCAACGAAGTTCAGGTTGTAAGCCTTGTCTTATCCGTCGATCAGGACTATCCACCGGAGATCGCGGCGATGATCGGCTCATCTATGGCGCTTACGATATCGGATATTCCTTTCGACGGTCCGATCGGGAGTGTTTTAATCGGGCGCATCGATGGGAAACTCGTCTTTAACCCCGGTGCACTGGAACAAGAAAAAAGCGATTTCCACCTTGTCGTGGCCGGAACCAAAGATGCCATCAATATGGTCGAGGCAGGAGCAAAATTTGTACCGGAAACTGATATTCTGGAAGCAATCGCCGAAGGACACAAAATCATTCAGACGATCTGCGCTTTTCAAGAGGAAGTCCGGGAAAAGGTGGGAAAACCGAAGCGGGAAGTCGCGTTGTATGAAATCCCGGCTGAGATTGAAACAGCGATCCGAGCCTATGCCGGAGAAAAGATGAAGCACGCTATTCAGACCGTTGATAAAACAGAGCGTCAACAAAACATCGATGCTGTCATTCATGAAACAAAAGAAGCACTCTTGGAACAGTTTCCGGAAGAAAATCAACAAAAAATGGTCGCCGATATGCTCGACCGGCTGGTGAAAGAAGAAGTTCGTCGCCTTATTACGGTGGAAAAAGTTCGCCCGGACGGGCGCTCACTCGATGAAATTCGCCCCATTACGAGTGAGGTGGGGATACTTGCACGCACCCACGGATCGGGGCTTTTTACCCGCGGTCAAACGCAAGTTTTATCGGTCTGTACGCTGGGCGCGCTGGGCGATGTGCAAATTCTGGATGACCTCGGGCTCGATCGGGAAAAGCGGTTTATGCATCATTACAATTTTCCGCCCTTTAGCGTAGGGGAAGCACGGCCGCTTCGGACGCCGGGACGGCGGGAGATCGGTCACGGAGCGCTGGGTGAGAGAGCACTCGAGCCGATCATCCCTAGCGAAGATGAGTTTCCTTATACGATTCGGCTGACGAGTGAAGTGCTGGAGTCCAACGGTTCCACGTCACAGGCGAGCATCTGCGCCTCTACTCTGGCACTCATGGATGCAGGTGTCCCGATTAAAGAACCGGTTGCCGGCGTGGCCATGGGGCTCGTCAAAGAAGGCGATCATTATACCATCCTCACCGATATTCAAGGGATGGAAGATCATCTGGGAGATATGGATTTTAAGGTTGCGGGAACGCGCGATGGGATTACGGCGCTCCAGATGGACATTAAGATTAAAGGTATTACCATGAAGATTTTGAAGGAAGCGCTGGAACAGGCCAGACGAGGACGCCTCTTTATATTGGACAAAATGATGGAGGCCATCGACCGGCCGCGGCCCCACCTCTCACCGTATGCACCGAAGATCTTAACGATGCGCATTCATCCGGATAAGATCCGGGAAGTCATCGGACCGGGTGGGCGCGTGATCAACAAGATCATCGAAGAGACGGGTACGAAGATCGACATCGAACAAGATGGGCGTATTTACATCGCTTCGCCGGACCCAGCGATGAATGAAAAAGCTAAGTCGATTATCGAGGGCCTCGTTCGCGATATCGTCGTCGGCGAGACGTATCTCGGGACGGTCAAGCGTATTGAAAAATTCGGTGCCTTTGTCGAAGTCGTACCGGGTAAAGAAGGTCTCGTCCATATCTCGCAACTTGCGCCGACGCGCGTCGCTAAAGTCGAAGATGTGGTGAAGATCGGTGATACGATCCTCGTCAAAGTGACAGAAATCGATGAGCAGGGTCGGGTCAATCTCTCGCGTAAAGCCGTTATCATGGAAGAAGCAGCCAAGAATAAGTCGATCACGCCTTAAAGTCTCCCCGAACCTGTTCGGGGCTTTTTAAACCGGTGAAACACTTGGCCCACAGGAACAAATGCTATGACCGGATGAGGTGGCACGCCGGGCGCGGATAGGCTATATTCCTTCGATATCGATCCGGTGATATGAGTCGATGGTGAATCGATCGTTCGTCCTGTGCTTTTTAATACGTGAACCGCTTTTATAACGTCAATAGGGTGCATTGTATGCCATATCTTTTTTCGGAAAGTCCAGTCATAGAAGGGAATCGATGAAGGATGCCGGAGGAGATAATAATGTCTGAAAAGATTGAGACATGTCTCTTTTCGCTTGAAGTCGGTGTACGCTGGCTTAGAAAAGACCGCTCACCCGAGGGACGCCTTCCTTTTTATGCGACACCTGGTGCGGCGGGCATGGACCTTATCGCGTGTCTAGATGAACCGGTTGTGTTAAAGTCGCACGAGCGCGCGCTCATCCCAACCGGTCTTTCGCTTGTTTTACCCGGTCCGCATGTTGTCGCCCTCGTTTTTGCCCGGAGCGGACAGGCCTATAAGCGGGGTTTGACCATGGGCAATGGTGTGGGGGTAATCGACAGCGATTATACGGGTGAACTGAAAGTGCTGGTGATCAATCAGGATCCGGAGCAGGCGATCGAGATTGTTGACGGCGAGCGTATCGCGCAGGTGTTATTTATGCCCGTGTACCGGGCCAATCCTGTCTGGGTAGAGGAAGCACCGGAGACGGAGCGCGGGGAAGGGGGATTTGGCTCGACCGGGTTTCACCTGACATAATTGCTTTTTCCCCTACATAGAATGGTAGAAAAAAGCGTCATAACTATCGGGTGAGGGCGAGGAGGAAACGCATGCGTTTCAGCGAACTGGGTGGAAAAGAAGTCGTCGACTTAACGAGCGGGGAACGGCTGGGGATGATTCACGAATCGGATCTCCTCGTCGATCCGGCGAGCGGGCGCATTGGTGCGATCGTCTTACCGGTAAAGGGTGGCTGGCTGCGGCGCACGCAAGGTGAGGTGGCCATTCCCTGGGATGCGATTAAGACGATCGGAACGGATCTCATCATCGTGTCCCTGAAAGAAAAGCGCTATGGCGTCTTGGAGTCGTAATTGAGTCACCAGCTTCATTAAACAATCGTTATCAAACGATCGTCATCACAGTACGGATGATCCTAAGGACAAGGAACAGAAATTGAGATTGTTTCATAAGCTATGGGTGCACACACATGTGCACCCATTTTTTCATGCGATGAGATAGGGTGGGAGACGGATGATTCTTACCGGCTATAAAGTGCTCATTTTTGGTGGTGATAACCGTCATTTAGAAATCGCCCGTCTGCTTTCTGAGCGCGATGCCACAGTTGTTCTGGCGGGTTATGGTAATCTGCGCACACCGCTTCCGGGGACTATGTTTTTAGAAACGGAAGCGATCACCCAGGAATCGTTTCACGCTCTTGTTTTACCGGCCAAAGGGGCCGATGATGCGGGCGTGGTCGATGCGCTGTTTGATGCTCAAAAGCTTATCTTAGACGATGCGCTATTAAAGCGTCTGGCGGTGCGGATAATTTTTACCGGCATTGCCGGAACGTATCTGAGAGCGCTGGCCGAAAGAAACGGGGTACGTCTTATCCCGCTCTTTGATCGCGATGATGTGGCCATCTTAAATGCCATTCCGACCGTTGAGGGGGCACTCGCGCTCACCATTCAGCACACCGATTTTACGCTGCACGGAGCGAAAACCGTTGTGCTCGGTTTTGGCCGGGTCGGCATGACCCTTGCCCGCACGCTTCATGCCATCGGCAGTGATGTGGCTGTCGGCGCGCGTTCGCCTGAGAATCTGGCGCGAGCCACGGAGATGCGCTTAAATCCGTTTCATCTTGCTGATCTCAAAGATCGGGTCAGAGAAGCGGATCTCCTGTATAACACCATTCCCCATCCGATCGTTACCGCCGAAGTGATCGCCCGCATGAAACAGACCGCCTTCATTCTTGATCTCGCTTCTGCGCCGGGCGGAACGGAATTTCGTTTTGCCGAAAAACGCGGCATCAAAGCCATCCTGGCACCGTCTTTACCGGGCCTCGTGGCACCCAAGACGGCCGGCCGCATCATGGCCGACGTCATCGGTCAGGTTCTGCTGGATGAGTTGCCGCTTGAAAATCTTTCTTAAGTTTTAACGTTTAGACCCTAAAAACACGTTGTTTGAATTCTGTTTGTCGATAAAAATATATCTCCAATGACGACGAAATAACTAAACCATGCCTAAAGGAGTGTCTGCTATGGACTGGCACGGTAAAACGATCGGTTTTGGAATAACCGGCTCGCACTGCACGTATGAAGCCATCGTCCCAGCTTTAGAATCACTCGTCGAAAAAGGCGCGCGGGTCATTCCGGTGGCAACGTACACGGTGATGAACACCGATACACGGTTTGGCACGGCTCGCTATTGGCAGGAACGTATAGAGGCGATCACTGGAGAAAAGTTTCGGACGACGATTCCCGAAGTCGAACCGTTTGGTCCCCAAAAAACGCTTGACATCATGGTGATTGCACCGATGACGGGAAACTCACTGGCCAAGTTTGCAAACGCCATGAACGACTCTCCCGTACTGATGGCTGCCAAGGCGACGATGCGAAACGATTCTCCGGTCCTACTCGGCATTTCTACAAATGATGCACTGGGGTTAAATGCTGTCAATCTGGGCCGTCTTCTGGTTGCGAAAAATGTTTACTTCATTCCTTTCGGGCAGGATGATCCGTATAAAAAACCGAATTCACTCGTCGCTCGTATGGAGCTCATGCTGCCGGCCATGGAACATGCCCTGCGCGGAGAGCAACTGCAGCCGATCCTTGTGTCATATGGGCAAAGTATAAACAATTAACCATTGAAACTCCCTCGTATACAAGGTAAAATGATAGAATAAGTTGAAGATAGGGGGGGAGCGAGATGACTGTACAAGAAACATCCTATCGTATAGCAATCGTCGGTGCGACCGGGGTCGTCGGGCAGGAGATGATTCGACAGTTAGAAAAAAGCCGCGTACCGGTCGCTTCACTTAAACTGCTTGCATCGGAACGTTCGCGTGGAAAGATGTTGCACTTCCGCGGTGAACCGTATACGGTCGAAGTCGCCGATCCTTCTGTGTTTTCTTCCGTAGATGTGGTCTTGATGAGCGCGGGATCTTCGACGGCGCGTGCGCTGGCCCCTGAAGCGGCTCGTCGTGGCGCGATCGTCATTGACAATTCGAGCGCCTTTCGTATGGAGGAAGACGTACCACTCGTTGTTCCGGAAGTCAACCCGGAAGCGCTCGCGACTCACCGCGGCATCATTGCCAATCCGAACTGTTCGACGATTCAGATGGTCGTCGCCTTAAAACCGCTGGCTTTGCGTTATGGTTTAAAACGTGTCGTCGTCTCGACTTATCAGGCTGTATCCGGTGCCGGAGCCGGGGCAGTGCATCAGCTTCAGTCCGAACTCGAAGCGGCGCAGAGGGGTGAGACGGTGGAGCCGTCATATCTCCCGGTCGCTTCTTTGAACGTCAAATATCCGATTGTCGATAACGTCTTACCGCAAATCGATCGTTTTGAAACAAACGGTTTTACATTTGAAGAGATGAAAATGATCCGTGAGACGCAAAAGATTCTCGACGCACCCGAGCTCGAGATTGCGGCAACGTGTGTGCGCGTTCCCGTGACCGTCGGCCATTCCGAATCGGTCTATGTCGAACTCGGACGTGAGCTCGATGATATGGATGAGGTCATGGAAACGCTCCGTGCACAAGAAGGTCTGGTGCTATGGGATGATCCGTCAGTGCAAAAATTCCCTACGCCACATCTCGTGCGCGGAGAAAATGAAGTATACGTCGGGCGCGTACGCCGCGATCTGTACCGGGCGAACGGTCTTCATCTATGGATCGTAGCGGACAATCTGGTCAAAGGTGCGGCCGGTAATGCCGTGCAAATTTTAGAAAAACTGATCGATAACGACCTGTTGTAACATATGTACTCTCAGAGAAATAAGCTATTATCCTAAAACATTTTAAATCATGGATGTGGTCAAACGATGGATGTCATCGTTCAAAAATTTGGTGGTACATCCGTTTCGGAAAAAGAGCGAAGACGGCGGGTAATTGAACATATTCGGCGCGAGCGAGAAAGCGGTTTTGCTCTCGTCGTCGTCGTCTCGGCCATGGGACGTTTTGGGGATCCGTATGCGACCGATACGCTCCTTTCACTTGTGGGAGGGGATCGCTCCAATTTGCCTCCGCGTGAGAAAGATTTGCTTTTATCGACAGGTGAGATCATATCGGCAGCGGTACTGGCAGAGGAACTCTGGGAGGAAGATATTCCCAATACGATTTTAACCGGTGGTCAGGCCGGGATCATTACCAATGATCGTCCGAACAATGCCCATATTGTGGCGCTTAAGCCCGATCGGGTGAAAGAAGCGCTCGTTCTCGGTCATGTCGTGATCGTCCCGGGGTTTCAGGGGATGAGTCAGTCCGGTCAGATTACGACGCTCGGTCGAGGCGGGAGCGATACGTCTGCGGCAGCCCTCGGCGTAGCCCTGGATGCGAAATATGTAGATATTTATACCGATGTGAATGGCGTGATGACCGCTGATCCGCGTTTCGTCGAAGAGGCACGCCCGATTCGCGAGATGACGTATACAGAAGTTGCGAACTATGCTTACCTCGGAGCAAAAGTTATTCATCCACGGGCGGTTGAGTTGGCCATGCAAAAAAACATTCCGCTCCGTATTCGCGGTCTATTTGACGACGGCATTGGAACGGTCATTCTTCCTCTGTCGGAGATCAACAAACATCGCGGTTTAAGAGAACGGCTCATTACCGGGATTACCCACGTGGCCGATGTCACGCAAATCGTAGTTGAAAGCGATACTGTCGATTACAAGCTTCATCTGAACGTCTTCAAAGCGATGGCCGATCACGGCATCAGCGTCGATTTTATTAATACATCACCTTCTCATGTGGCGTATACGGTGAGCCGACGCGATACGGAGCGGGCAGAGATCCTTCTTAAGCAAATGGAACTTACGTATAAACTTACGCCGGGTTGTGCTAAAATTTCGGTCGTCGGTGCCGGCATGACGGGGAGACCGGGTGTGATGTCGACGATCGTAGAAGCTCTTGTGGAAGCCGGTATCCCCATTTTACAGGCAGCCGACTCGCATACGACGATCTGGGTTCTCACAGAAAACATGTATTTAAAACAGGCACTTTTAGCGCTACATCGCAAATTTGCCCTCGCTATGGAAGAAACGGAAGTCGAGGAAGACGGAGGGATCGTACATTTCATCTCATCGTGATGTTCAAATAACACATTTTAACGCGACTTCGTAACAAATAGATGAACAGAATAAAGCAAAACGATGAGCTAGAACAGGGAACAACGTATCATGTATAGGGCATCCTGGGCCTGACACACCGACAAGATGAAGATCAATTCAAAGTAAGGAGGTTTTGTCCATGCATTTTGCCCGCCTGGCGACGGCTATGGTCACACCGTTTCAAGAAGACGGTGAGATTGACTACGAAGCCGTTAACCATTTAATCGACCATTTGCTAAGTCACGGTACTGAGGCGTTGGTCGTAGCCGGTACGACCGGTGAGTCGCCGACGCTTAACACTGAAGAAAAAGTGAGCCTCTTTCGGCACGTCAAAACGTATGTCGGGAGGCGCGCCCAGGTCATTGCCGGAACCGGTACGAATGATACGCGCTCGACGATCGCGCTCACCCAAGCCGCGGAAGAGATCGGTGTCGATGGCGTGATGGTCGTCGTACCGTATTATAACCGCCCGTCGCAATCCGGCCTTGCCGCACATTTTGAAGCCGTCTCCCGCGCCACCAAGCTTCCGATCATGCTTTATAACGTCCCTTCGCGCACCGGGCAAAACTTAACGGCGGAGACGACGATCCGCTTGAGTGACCTTCCGAATGTCGTCGCGGTCAAAGAAGCAAGCGGTGACCTCAGTCAAATCGCTCGTATCATTGAAGAGACGCGCGACGATTTTATGGTGTTCAGTGGTGACGACAAAATGCTCCTGCCCATCTTATCCATTGGCGGGGACGGCATCGTTAGTGTCGCTGCGCATGTCGTCGGTCTTTCGATCAAAGAGATGATCGAGGCTTATTTCAGCGGGGATGTTCGCCGTGCCGCGGCCCTTCACCGGCGTTACCTTCCGATCTTTGAGGGAATCTTTTTCACCGCCTCCCCTGCACCGACTAAGGCACTTCTCAACTATACCGGTGTTAAGGTCGGCGGGACGCGGCTACCGATCGTACCACTTACGCCGGATGAAAAGACCTATATTCAAGCGTTGTATGACCGAGTGATAGGGGTATCGGCGAGCGCATAACAAGCGCTTTTTGATAAAAGACGATGCGTAAACATATCGTATGTGATCCATAACCTTTGTCATACGTTTACAAAGGACGTGTGACAAGGGTTTTTACATTCATTATCAAATCTATTATAATATTGTGCAAAATAAATGCATACCAACACGAGGCAAAGGGTGTCATCGCGTGCGAAGAACGATCGTTGTCGGGGGCGGCATTGCCGGTGCCTCGACCGCTTACCATCTGGCCAAAGCAGGAGTCGGTGTTACGCTCGTCGACCGAGCTGACAGCGGTCAGGCCACGGATGCAGCAGCTGGTATCATCTGTCCGTGGCTCTCCCAGCGGCGTAACAAAACATGGTACCAGTTAGCAAAAAATGGGGCTCGGTACTATCCCGTTTTAATCAAAGAACTTGAAGCAATGGGCGAACGCGATACGGGGTATAAACAAGTGGGTGGCATGTGTTTACATACTAGTGGGAACAAGCTCAATCAGATCGAAGAGCGTGCCTATGAGCGCCGCGAGGAAGCGCCGGAAATCGGTGAGATCAAGCGTTTATCTACTGCCGAAACAAAAAAATTGTTCCCCCCCATAGCCGATGGCTACGGAGCTATTTTTGTGAGCGGTGCCGCGCGGGTGAGCGGGCGTTCCTTGCGCAATGCCCTCGTGCGGGCAGCGGAGAAGCTCGGGGCGACCGTATTGCACGGTGATGCGGCGCTCGTTTATTCGGAGCAAAGGGTCGCTGGGGTTCGCGTAGAAGGGAAGATTTTGGAAGCTGACCACATCCTTGTTACGGCTGGAGCTTGGGCGAATGAACTGTTGCACCCGCTCGGGATCGATATCAACATAACATATCAAAAAGCACAGATCGTCCATCTGCACTTGCCCGAGGCGGATACAGACACGTGGCCGGTTGTTATGCCACCTGGAGATCACTATATCGTCCCTTTTCCCTCTGGGCGCATTGTCGTGGGGGCCACCCATGAAAACGATACGGGGATGGATCTTCGGATAACGGCGGGCGGGATGTATGAAATCTTCGATAAGGCGCTCACCGTCGCGCCGGGGCTGAAAATAAGCACGGTGCTCGAGGCAAGGGTCGGTATCCGCCCGTTTACTCCAGATTTTCTTCCAGTCTTCGGCTCGGTAGAAGGCGTGCGCGGACTATTTATTGCCAATGGCCTGGGGGCCTCCGGACTGACCACCGGGCCGTATATCGGCGCAGAGCTCGCGCAGCGCGTGTTATGCATGTCATAAATTGGTTGAGCATTTCATAAATTGAATGCTATAAGACCTCTATACCAAAATCGCACCCTATATAGGATCGCCGTCCATCTACGTCGATTTCAAACGATGTACATTTCTTGACATCCCCGTGAAAAAAAGATACACTTTTAATGTGTCGCAAAACAATGGCTCTTGATACCTGGATAAGATTTTTCCAAAGTGCAATTTCTTTTCCCTTCGCTCTCTGTGGATCAGCTTATATATTCGGACGGACCTAGAAATAACCGCGTCGGCCGTCCGGGTAAAGCGAGGTCCTCAGTGGACGGAGGTCGATTGACGTATGGAGTATGTATATGTTACGCTTATAATTTTACTGGCGTTTGTAGCGCTTCTCGCCGGTGCCTGGGCAGGCTACTTTCTCCGTCAGCGCATTGCCGAGAAAAAGCTCGGCCTCGCTGAAGTGAGAGCAGAAGAGATCGTACAGGAAGCCATGCGCCAGGCCGAGGCTTTGAAAAAAGAACGTTTACTAGAAGCTAAGGATGAAATTCACCGCCTTCGCCTGGAAACCGATCGAGAACTGAAAGAACGGCGCAGTGAACTTACCAAAGTGGAAGCGCGCGTTCAGCAAAAAGAAGAGATGCTCGATCGCAAACAAGAGGCACTGGAACGCAAAGAAGAACGCTTAAACGAACAGGAAAAGTTGATTCAGGAACAGCTGGCAGAAGCGGAAGCGCTTGTTGCCAAACGTGAAGAAATGATTCAAAAAATTGCCGAGCTCACGCGCGAAGAGGCACGACAGCTCATCATGGACGATGTGCGTGTGCAGGCTTTGCATGATGCTGCGGTTATTGCTCGCTCGATTGAAGAACAGGCTAAAAACGAAGCCGAAAAGAAAGCTCGGGAAATACTAGCCACGGTCATTCAGCGGTATTCCGCTGAAGTCGTGACGGAAACAACGGTGAGTGTGGTCACCTTACCAAATGACGAAATGAAAGGGCGAATCATTGGGCGCGAAGGGAGAAATATTCGCACTCTGGAAACGCTAACCGGGATCGATCTCATCATTGACGATACACCGGAGGCGGTCGTGCTCTCTGGATTCGATCCGATTCGCCGGGAAATTGCCAAGATTGCCTTGGAGCGACTTGTCGCGGATGGACGCATTCATCCGGCTCGCATTGAAGAGATGGTGGAAAAAGTGCGACGGGAAGTCGATGACCGTATGCGCGAATACGGCGAACAGACGGTCTTTGAACTAGGAATTTACGGAATGCATCCCGATCTCATCAAGATTGTCGGGCGCTTGCATTATCGTACGAGTTACGGTCAAAATGCTCTGGCCCACGCCAAAGAAGTCGCTTATTTGGCCGGTCTTCTTGCCGCCGAGCTGGGTGAAGACGTCATTTTAGCGCGGCGCGCCGGGCTACTCCATGATATCGGTAAAGCGATTGATCATGAGGTGGAAGGGTCTCACGTCGAGGTTGGGATTGAACTGGCGAAAAAGTACAAAGAACATCCTGTGGTCATTAACGCGATTGCTTCGCACCACGGTGATGAACCGGTAAACTCTGTCATCTCGATGATTGTCGGCGCAGTCGATGCGCTTTCCGCTGCCAGACCGGGTGCGCGCCGGGAGACGCTGGAGTCGTACCTCAAGCGTCTCAGGCGTCTGGAAGAGATCGCCGTGTCGTTTGAAGGTGTGGAAAAAAGTTACGCCATCCAGGCAGGGCGCGAAGTGCGCATTCTGGTGCGCCCCGATCAAATCGATGATGCCGGCGCATATGTGCTGGCACGGGAGATTACCAAACGGATCGAACAGGAGCTGGACTACCCCGGTCATATTAAAGTCACAGTTATCCGCGAGACGCGGGCGGTTGAATATGCAAAATAAACACTATGATCCTAAGCGGCCACTGCCGCTTCTTTTTTTAGAGTCCGGAATATGAACAGGTTGAAATCCCGCATTGCGCATAGGCAAAGCTTGAACAGGCACACAGTGAATAGACACACGGTGAACAAGCACAACGTAAACAAACAGATAATAATAAAACGGTATGGGATTGATGTATGAAGATTGAAGCATGAAGGTCGATGCTTGAAACACTACGGTTTCATCTTAGAAAGGGTAGAGTTATGCGCGTACTTTTTATCGGTGATATAGTTGGCAAACCGGGGCGGACCATGTTAAGCGAGAGGCTTCCGCTTCTAAAAATGCATTATGCGCCGCATTACGTTATCGTTAACGGTGAAAATGCAGCGCACGGCCGGGGTATTACCAAAAAAATTGTTGAAGACTTTCTGGCGATGGGTATCGATGTGATCACCATGGGCAATCACACGTGGGATAACAGAAGCATTATGGAGACGATCGTCGATGAGCCGCGTCTTTTGCGACCGATCAACTTTCCACCCGGTACGCCTGGGTCAGGTGTTGCAACCGTCACATCATCGATCGATCCGGACTTACCCCCGCTTGCGGTCGTTAATGTCATGGGCCGTTCATTTTTACCGCCTCTGGACGACCCTTTTCGTGCACTGGATGACGTAGTGAACCGTCTTATAAAAGAAGGAATTCGGCATATATGGGTCGACGTCCATGCGGAAGCGACGGCTGAAAAACAGGCCATCGGCTGGTATTTAGATGGTCGGGCCTCGGCAGTGGTCGGGACGCACACCCACGTGCAAACGGCGGACGCCCGCATTTTGCCGGGGGGAATGGCTTATCTTACCGATGTGGGGATGACCGGACCGATGAATGGTATTTTGGGGATGGAACGGGAAGGCGTTCTGGCACGTTTTCTCACGCAGCTTCCCAGCCGCTTTGAAGTATACGAAGAAGGTCCGCGTGAACTTTCTTTTGTTGTCGTCGATCTTGATGAGAAGGGCCGGGCCACTTCGATTGAGCGCGGTCGAATCGTAGAAGATGCTCATGCTGAAGGATGGACGGTAAACACCGCCGATACCGCTTATCATGTGTTCACGCATGCCTTGACCAATGCACCCGTGAATGCTTCAACCGGTGGATTAACTGTATCAACGGACGTTTCCACAGATCCATCAGCTGAAGATAAGCCTTAACACCTGTTTCGTCCCCCGGGCGCGCACAAACGTTGGGAAAAGGTATGGATTCCCTTTTCTCAGCATACATATAGCCTATGGATAGTGATGATGTTTCCCTGCCCAGATGTTGAGGAGGTTTACGAATGGAAGCGCTCAAAGTGTCAGCGAAATCGAATCCGAATGCCGTCGCAGGAGCGCTCGCAGGCGTCATTCGGGAACACGGTCGCGCCGAGATAACGGCAATTGGCGCTGGGGCTTTGAACCAGGCCATCAAAGCGGTGGCGATCGCTCGAGGATTTATAGCACCGAGTGGTGTCGATCTCATCTGTATTCCTGCTTTTACGGATATTGTCATCGATGGCGAAGAAAGAACGGCGATGCGGCTTATCGTAGAGCCACGGACGCCGTGACGGCGCGAAAAAACAAGGGAATTTAGAAGCGCCCCAAAAATGATCTTTACGTTGTTGCCCCAAGCCGTCATTTTATGCGTAAGGTTGACGGCTTTTTGCTTGTTCAGCATCATTAATGTTCGGTATCATTCAAACAAAGACCATCAAAGTATAGAAAGGACCTTGACCATGTATTCTCCAAGCACGTATCCGGTCGCCGATGCACATGTCGATATCTTGTATCGTCTGTATGGCGGGGAAGATCCGGCGGATCTCATGGCTTCTCGAGAACACCTCGAAACCGGTAATGTGAGGATCTTAACTTGCGCCGTCTACGTCCCCGAAGAAAAAGTCGCCGAAGATCCGTGGGCCAGTGCACTGGCGATGATCGATCTTTTTTATGAACGCGTCCTAGGAAACGGTATCCTCTTAACCAATTTGAAGCAATTGGAAGCCTTTGAGGCGGAAAGAAAAAATAGAGCCAATGCACCCAATATAACAAATGGAACACATGCGTCTCCCAGACGCGCCTTTGTCCTTTCGTTAGAAGGTATGGAGGCGATCGGCCATTCGCTTATGCGTCTACGCATTTTAAATAGGCTCGGTGTCCGGCTGGCGGGGCTTACGCACAATCCGGCCAATGCCGTTGCCGACGGTGTCGGGGAGCCCCGAGGTGGGGGGCTTACTCAGTTTGGTGAAGCGATTGTGGAGGAGATGATTCGTATCGGCATGGGTATAGATGTGGCCCATCTTTCGGAGCGCGCTTTTTGGCAAGTCATGGAGCAGGATCCCCGGCCCATGCTCGCTTCCCATGTCGCCAGTCGCCGCGTGCATGATCATCGCCGGAATTTATACGATGAGCAAATTCAGGCCCTTATTGCCAAAAATGGGTGGATCGGTCTGACTTTTGTCCCTTCTTTTATCAGCGATGAAAGGCCTGTTCGGCTTACGCATCTCCTGCGCCATCTGGAGCACTTATTGAGTCTGGGCGGGGAAGATACGGTCGGCATCGGTTCTGACTTTGACGGTATCGAGACGACGATCGAAGGTCTTACACACAGCGGAGATTTCGTCACTCTGCGAGAAACGCTCCTCCAGCTGTACCCGGCCTCACTTGTGCAAAAAATATTGTATGACAATTTCATTCAATTTTTACGCCGCTTATGGTCCGATCGTACTCCGGTAGGATCTGGCGCGACAGACGCTTAAAAATGAAACGTATTTTTACAGTGCGGAAAGATAAGTCTTTCCCTTTACGCACAAAAGTGGTACACTAATAGTGAAAGGATTACGGCACGGGTCAAGGACGCTCAGGGCAAACTAGCCCGCGCCTTTAAAAGGAGTGTTTGCGCTCATGGTTGACCAGCTATCATGGAAAGTGGGCGGTCAGCAGGGGGAAGGTATTGAAAAACCCGGTGACTTATTCGCCACGGCGCTCAATCGCCTAGGGTATTATCTGTACGGCTATCGTCATTTTTCGTCGCGGATCAAGGGGGGGCATACGAATAACAAAATTCGCGTAAGCACGCGTCCGATGCGGTCGCTTCCGGACGATCTCGATATCCTCGTCGCCTTCGATCAGGAGACGATCGATGTGAATGTACGGGAACTCAAAAAGGGCGGAGTCGTGATCGCCGATCTAAAATTTAATCCTGCCCTTCCGGAAGATGTCGATGTGCGTCTCGTTTCCGTTCCTTTTACGGAAATTGCGAAAGGTTTAGGCTCCACTCTGATGAAAAATATGGTCGCGGTGGGAGCGACGATCGGAATCATGGATCTTCCCATCGAACCTTTTCAGGAAGTCGTGACTGAACTGTGGGGGCGAAAAGGGCAGACGGTTGTCGAAAAAAATATGGCGGCGCTTGAGGAAGGAAAAAAAGCGGCGTTAGACATCGTCGGTGGACCGCTCCCCGAATTTAAACTCGCCCCGGCTGATGGGAAAAAACGCCTCTTTATGATCGGTAACGAAGCGCTGGCGCTCGGTGCGATTGCGGCTGGAGTCCGCTTCATGTCCGCCTATCCGATCACGCCTTCTTCGGAGATCATGGAGTATCTTATTAAAACGCTTCCCAAATTTGGCGGGACGGTCATTCAGACGGAAGATGAACTGGCCGCGATCGTCATGGCCATCGGCGCAAACTACGGCGGCGCGCGTGCTTTTACCGCGTCTGCCGGACCAGGGCTTTCGCTTATGACGGAGGCGATCGGGCTCGCTGGGATGACGGAGACGCCGGTCGTCATTGTCGACACGCAGCGTGGCGGTCCGAGTACGGGACTTCCGACCAAGCAAGAACAGAGCGATTTAAACGCTATGGTTTACAGCACACACGGGGAAATACCGAAGATCGTCATCGCTCCTTCCACGGTTGAAGAATGTTTTTATGATATGGCCGAAGCCTTTAATCTGGCCGAAGAATATCAATGCCCGGTCATCGTCTTAACCGATCTGGCGCTTTCTCTCGGCAAGCAGACCGTCGAACCGCTTGATTACGATCGTGTCGAGATTCGCCGCGGAAAGTATCTGGGAGACGAGACGCTTCCGGAACGCCCGAAGGAAGAACTGTTTAAGCGCTACGAATTTACGTTAGATGGCATCTCCCCGCGTACGATCCCCGGCCAGAAATACGGCATTCACCATGTTACGGGGGTAGAGCATAGCGAGACCGGTCGCCCCAGTGAAACGGCGACGAACCGCAAAAAAATGATGGACAAACGTCTGCAAAAACTTAAAGGGTTCCGCATCAAGACGCCGATTCATGTGCACGCCCCGCATGATCGACCGGATATACTCTTTGTCGGCATCAACTCCACTGAAGGTGTCATTCGTGAGGCGATGGAGCGTCTGGAAAAAGAAGG
The DNA here is from genome assembly GCA_003050645.1 of Candidatus Carbonibacillus altaicus. Classification (GTDB taxonomy): domain Bacteria; phylum Bacillota; class Bacilli; order Thermicanales; family DSM-22653; genus Carbonibacillus; species Carbonibacillus altaicus. The sequence goes on along the minus strand of PEBX01000028.1, from coordinate 12,371 downwards.
TTTAAAAATCAACCATATCCACATCCGCCAGCTCTATCCGTTCCCTGCCGATGATGTCCGTCCGTATCTGGAGGCAAGCGAGCACGTCTTCGTCGTGGAACAAAACGCAACCGGGCAGCTTGCCCAGCACATGATTTTAAACGTCGGTTATCGTGAAAAAATACACCGCATCTTAAAATACGATGGCAATCCTTTCCTCCCCAAAGAAATCGAACATGAGGCAAGAGCGCTCATCAAAGCGAAGGAGCTGATCTAGCGTGGCTACGTTTAAAGACTTTCGCAATGACGTTGCCCCTAACTGGTGTCCGGGTTGTGGCGATTTTGCGGTCCTTGCGGCCATGCAACGGGCGCTCGCCAATCTTGGCTATGAACCGGAACAGGTTGCGGTGCTCTCCGGTATCGGTTGCAGCGGGCGGATTTCAGGGTATATTCATGCCTACGGTTTTCACGGCGTTCACGGGCGTGTCCTGCCGCTCGCACAAGGGCTTAAAATGGCCAACCGCGATCTCGTCGTCATCGCTGCCGGCGGTGACGGTGACGGGTATGCGATTGGGCTCAATCATACGATCCACGCCATCCGCCGCAATATCGATATAACGTACCTGGTCATGGATAACCAGATCTACGGTCTCACCAAAGGGCAAACGTCCCCCCGCAGTGCCGTCGGCTTTCAGACGAAAAGCACGCCCAAGGGTTCGATCGAAGCGCCGATTGCTCCGCTGCAGATGGCGCTTGCGGCCGGAGCCACATTTGTCGCCCAAGGTTTTTCCAGCGACATCAACCAGCTCGTGAACATTATTGAGGAAGGCATCCGTCACCCGGGCTTTGCCATGATTAACATCTTCTCGCCGTGTGTGACGTTCAATAAGATTAACACCTACGACTGGTTCAAGCAAAACGTCGTACCGACCGATACGATTGAGGGGTATGACCGGCATGACCGAAACAAGGCCATGCAAACGCTCATGGAAACCGATGGGATGCTGACCGGCATCATCTATCAAGATCAAGAAACGCCTTCTTATCAGGATCGGATACCGGGTTTCCGTAAAGAACCGCTTGTAAAACAACCACTTAAGCTGGAACGCGAAGCGTTTGTAGAACTCCTCGAGGAATTTGCATAAAGATATCCGCTCATCCGGTCTGGACAAGACCGATAGGACACGGCGCTAGACCGAAAGACCATGGAACGCGGACGATAGACGTTAGAGCGCGGCCGCTCTCTTTTATCCCTGACGGGGGATCGGAGGGAGCGGTTTTTGCATGTTGTGTCAGAACCGGTTTTGGCAGAAAACCGGTTTGGCAAAGCACCGGTTTTTCCTGATGAACGTTCGGTTGTTTTGTATGTGAAGCAGGCTTTTTTATGTGTGAGGTGCGAGATATGGTTCGTACTTACACGGTGCGGAGAGCTTCCTTGGCCCGGTCAAGAGATGTATGATATAATATGTGCCATTGATGGTGAATCGTTACGGAGCGTTCTATCCATCACAAACGTTCGATTTCGAAAAGGAGGCGACAAGGATGTCGACGGTCGCTTTTTATACATTAGGATGCAAGGTCAATGCGTATGAGACGGAAGCCATCTGGCACATGTTTGAAAAGGCCGGTTATACGCGGGTCGATTTTGAGAGCGATGCCGATGTGTATGTCATCAACACCTGCACTGTGACACACACCGGGGACAAAAAAAGTCGGCAGATCATCCGCCGGGCTATTCGGCAAAATCCGGACGCGGTTGTCGCTGTGACCGGTTGCTATGCGCAGACGTCGCCAGCTGAGATCTTGAATATTCCGGGGGTGGATATCGTCGTCGGGACGCAGGGCCGTGATCGCCTTTTAGCGTATGTAGAAGAGGTGAAGCGTACCCGAGAGCCGATCAATGCCGTGACCAATATTATGAAGACGCGGACATATGAGCCGCTTTCGATCGATAAGTATACGGAGAGGACGCGCGCCTTTTTAAAGATTCAAGAAGGATGTAATAATTTTTGCACCTTCTGTATGATCCCCTGGGCCAAAGGGCTGTCTCGCAGCCGTAGGCCTGAAGATGTGCTGGCGGAAGCGCGGCGTCTTGCGCAAAACGGGTATAAAGAGATCGTCTTGACCGGGATCCATACCGGCGGCTACGGTGAGGATCTGGAAGGGTATGCGCTGGCTGATCTTTTACGCGACTTAAGTCGCGTCGAGGGGCTCGCGCGTATCCGTATCAGTTCTATCGAGGCTTCCCAGATTACCGATGCTGTGTTAGAAGCATTTGCGGCGACGGACAAACTGTGCCGACATTTTCATGTGCCGTTGCAAGCGGGGAGTGACCCGGTGCTCAAAAGAATGCGCCGCAAGTATACAACCTCTGAATATGCCCGGAACATCGAACGAGTGCGCCAGATCTTTCCCGATGCAGCCATCACGACCGATCTCATCGTCGGGTTTCCGGGAGAGACGGAGGAGATGTTTTTAGACGGCTATCGCTTTGTGGAGGCGATCGGTTTTAGCGAACTGCACGTCTTTCCTTACTCTAGGCGAGCGGGCACGCCAGCCGCCCGTTATACCGATCAGGTTGACGAAGATGTGAAGCGCGGTCGGGTGCTCCAGATGCTCGGGCTCAATGAACAGTTGAAAAGACGTTATCGCAAACGTTTCCTAGGGTCGGTCCTGACTGTTATTCCGGAAGCACGGGCGACCGAGGAACGACCGGGAACAACGGTAGAAAACGGTAAAGCAGAAGCAGGTGAGGGAAGTGTCCTTCTCTCCGGTCTTTCCGATAATTATTTGCGCGTACGATTGACCGGGAAAAATGAGTGGATTGGCGAACTGGTCGATGTCCGTTTAGATGAACTTACTGAGGAAGGATTTTCAGGAACGCCGCTCGGTGTACACGACGGTTTTGTGCTTGTAGATGCAAAGCAAGGAGCGCTGTGATATAATCAACTTGGTTAAATAGTAGGAGATGAGAGCATTGGACGTAGCGGCAGGTGGCGTGGTTATTGAGTGGCGAGATGGCGAGCCGTATGTGCTACTCATTGCCGATCGTTTTGGACGTATCACACTGCCCAAAGGACATCTGGAAAACGGTGAAACGCTTGAACAAGCAGCAGTGCGAGAAGTGCAGGAGGAGACAGGACTACGCGCCCGTATCGTTCGTTTTCTGGGCGAGACGCGTTACGCGTTTACTGATCCGTCCGGCGGCGTGATAGATAAGGTTGTGCATTATTATTTGATGGCAGTAAGCGGTGGAACGCTCAAAGCCCAGCTGGAGGAGATCGACGGGGTGCAGTGGGTGAAGGCTAACGACGTTTTGGCTTTGCAGGATGAACGTGGTTACCCCAACAACCGGCCGATTATCGAGGCAGCCCTTGCGTACGTCTCAACCCACCCATCTTTCTCGTAAACCCATCTAACTTTCAACAATGATCTTGAACGATCTTCAACCTTCAACAATTATCAACGGAGCAGGACCATTCTCATAGACGTAAGAAAGTGGGGTTTGACCATTGAAATCTGAGATCGATGCGACCCTTGACCCGAAAACGATTGCGCAAACCATCGATCATACGCTTCTCAAACCGGAAGCGACGCGTGCAGATATTGAACGGCTGCTTCAAGAAGCACTCCACTATTCGTTTTATGCAGTCTGTATACATCCAACCTGGGTACCGCTTGCGGTGAGTACGCTCAAAAAAAGCCCGGTCAAGGTGGCCACGGTGATTGGTTTTCCGCACGGGGCGACATTTCCCGAGGTGAAAGCATACGAAACGTATCAGGCCGTTCAGCAGGGTGCAGACGAGGTCGATATGGTCATCAACATCGGTGCGCTTAAATCCGGTGATCTAGACCTGGTGCGGCGCGAACTAGATACGGTCATCGAGGCGGCCAAACCGCGGGCGCTGGTCAAAATCATCATCGAAACGGCGCTTCTTACGGATGAAGAAAAACGTCTGGTGACGGAGCTCTCCGTGGAAGCAGGTGCTGATTTTGTGAAGACGTCGACCGGTTTTGCTGGGGGTGGGGCAACCTTAAAAGACGTCCGCCTGCTGAAAGACATGGTCGGTGACCGGGCCAAGGTGAAAGCGTCGGGGGGGATTCGTGATCTCAGCACGGCCCTCCGGATGCTGGATGCTGGCGCAGCGCGGCTTGGTACGTCAAGCGGGGTGGCTATTATGAAGGAACTTTTACTTTAAGTGATTCACACAAAGATGCATGAGATGACGCAACAACCAGGGTCGATCCCTGGCTTTTTATCGTCCGAATAAGCATTAACGTAAGAAGAATTGAATCATCTTTGCATAAAGTCCTGTCCAGGGTAAAAAGAGGGCAGCGCTGATAACGTTGTAGGCCAACTGAGCATTGGCCATAAAGAGCCAGCTTGTTGGCGAATAAGTTGCGACCCATTGACTGAATGCTGGAATAAAAGGATATACCACGAATGCACTTAGCACATTGATCCCTAAGTGAGCGAAGGCAACACGCTTACCTTCTCGTGCTCCGCTCAGACCGGCGAGAAGCGTATCAAAACACGTCCCGATGTTCGCCCCGATGATAAAGGCAACCGCACTGCTCCCCGTCCACACGCCTTGAGCCAGCCACGCACCTGATAAAAGCACGCTTGCCGTGCTGCTTTGAATAAGTGCGGCGAGGACGGCCCCGAAGATAAGGTGGGGCAGCGCACTGGCTGTGTTCGGTTGATATCCTGGAAGGAGTGTCAAAAGATCGGTTGTTTGCCGGGCACCGGAGGCGATGATATGCAAGGCCATCTGGGCCAAAGTGAGCCCGCCAGCACTCTGTGCGATGTATTTGACCTTCGGCTTTCCCCAGATATAAAGTAGCCAGCTAATCGTTAGTATGTAGGTGTACAACTTCTCGAGCGGGAGTGAAAAAAGATAAAGCGTGAGCGTTGTCCCGACGTTCGCCCCGATAATGAGGGCGATGGAGCGCTCGAAAGACATCCAGCCGCTTTGCACCAGGGCGACGATCAGGATGGTGACCACGCTGGAGCTGCCGAGGATGGCGCTAAGGAAAAGACCGATTAAAAAGCCTTGCCATGTTTGGTCCGTCGCTTTTTTTAATAAGACTTGTGCCTTTTCACCGGCGAGTGCGGTGAGGCCGCGCCGCATCCAGATGAGCCCTCCAAAAAAGAGCGTAAGTCCGATCAATAAGGAAAAGAAAGTGAGTAACATCATGTAAAACACCTCTTACCTTAAAAGCCCTCGCCTCTCCTAAGGCTAAGGTGGCACTGAAGGTGACGCCGGGTATGAGAAGCCCCGGAGGTGCATGTCCTTCTACGTGTCTCCTTCAAAGCTTGTACAAGGGCTTTATTGATACACTTTATGTGGGTAAGAGGTGTTTCATGTCCTTTGATTTCGATGATACCCTCGAGAAAGCCTTCGATGATGCCCTTGGGTATGACTTCAATGATGCCTTCGATGATGCCCTTGGGTATGACTTAATCGTGTATCAGTTCTATATGTCGTATGGATGGTGGTGTATGTTTGGCGAATGCTTGCGGAGATGCGTTAAAACCACTGTTCGAAGACATCTTTTGTCGGCCGGTTACCAAAATCCTCTAGGAGCTCTTCCCATTCTGCGTATGTCATGAGATCTTTAATCTTGGCGCGCTGGCAGTAATCTTGAAAGATCATCAAGAAGAGGTATGAGCCGCCTCCTTGCTGCAATTTTCTCTGTACGAACGTTTTAAAGTCAATCATTTCGTCACTTTTTCTAGGATCAATCATGGTTCATACTCCTTTCATATCGTTAGTCTCTTAGATTCATTCATAAATGTATTCGCGCATCATGATGCCGATTATGATACTGTATGCAGGATCTTTACTTGGTCGTTAAAACTTTATGTCGTTAAAGTTCTTTGCTGCGTGTTGAAGATTTTGCTTACTTAAGCGCCTTTTCAATCGCCTGCCAATCAAAGGCATCGGGTTCGCCATGTGCATTGGTGAGCAGGCGGTCGTTGATCACAAGTGAAGGAACAGCGCTTAGACCGTAGTGCTCGGCAATCATTTTTCCCTGATCGATCGCTTCACGGATAGCATCGGATTTTAAGCCCTGTTCGATCGTTGTACGTTCAACAGGCGGCTGGATGCTTTCTCCTAGTTCGATCAAACGCACCGGCGTTGCCCAGCCTTTAGAGGGGCTCTCTTGGTGGGCAAAAAGCGTTTGCGCGTAGGCCCAAAAAGCACCAGGATCTTCGTCATGGACGGCCAAGGCTGCCTGAGCAGCGGTATAGGCATCACCTCCCAGTACTGGGAGCGGGATGTAAAAAAGCTCGGCTTTGCCCGTGTCTACATAGGTTGATAAAAGTTTAGGGAAGATTTCTTCATCGAATGTTTTACAATGCGGGCATTTAAAATCAGCAAAGAGGAGGATCTTGTTTTGGGCGTCAGGGTTTCCTAGGTGCGGATAAGTATTTCTGAGGTCCTCGATACGGACGGGCTGATCCGCCGATGTTTCGTTCGTCTTTTGAGGCGTTTTTCCTTTTCCGGAATCACTGCAGCCGGTGATCACGAGGACAAATAATAAGAGAGTGGACATTACAAGTAAAGTTCTAGACAATCTTGGCGTCAAGTTGCCATTCCCTCCTTAATGTTATGTTGGTATGCCACAATACGGTTTCTCGGGATCGGTCAAGGATCGGTCAAAAGAAAATGGGTGTCAGGATCAATTTAGTTGGCAGTTACTCTTATTATACGGTATTGAATACGTGCTAGCCAAGGCTCGCATTCGAACAACGTTGCACCATCACTATAACCGAAGGAAAGGTGAAAAACAAGAAAGATAAGGGTTAAGATTTTTTATACAACTGTATCTAAAAAATTATGAACCAAGGACGAGGATGCTAAATTTTCATATTTTAATAGGAAGTATATAAAGTATTGACAAGTTTAAAATAGTGTGAGACAATATCGCTAGGTAAAGAATAGTAAGAGAATATAGTTATATCAAACTTAAAACCCTAGTAGTTATCTATACCCGTATGGGTATATGAGAAAGCCTTATAAATAGAGAAAGGAGATGAGACGTGAATCAAGTAAATGATCGGTGAAGAGAGATGAAGAATGTCTCTGGGTGTAAGCAGTTTACAAGAAAGGAGGTTTTATTGAATATGTTTGATGTTATAGATGAGACGACCGAACAAAATTTAGAAAGGCGACTGGCTGACCCTCAAACTGTAAAGGAAATCGCTCGTCTACTGGATCGTTTAGAGTCGATCAATGCGCTCTTTACGATGCTTGAATCATTTTTAGCGCGCGGCCCAGAGATTGCTGATTCGATCAATGGCCTGGTAGAAGTATTGCGGGAGGGAGCAAGTTCTAACCAGATCGGTAACCAGGTAACGCTGTTATTTACGGCAGGACAGAAAATAACTTCTCTTGTAGAATCAGAACAGGTTCAGTCTTTGTTATCTTCCGATGTTTTGGATCCAGAGTCGATTCAATTGATAGGAAAGCTTGCGCGTGCGATGCGTCAGGCGGTGAATGATGCGTCTGATCCAGCTTTGATGTCCAAGCGGGTTGGGCTGATGGGATTGGTTCGATTATTGAGCGATCCTCAAGTACAACCGGCAATCAATTTCGTCGCTGCACTGGCTAGACATTTTTCCCGAGAGCTGACCAGCAATGCATGAACTGTCGATTGCTCAAAATATGCTTGATATTGCGCAAGAGATCGCAGAGGAGCAAGGTTTGTTGCGGATTACGCAGATTCACCTGCGACTTGGCGTTCTTTCGGGCGTGGTTAAAGAAGCTCTCTTTTTTGCCTATGACATCGTCGCGCAGGGGACGATGGCCGAAGCGTCTTCGCTGGTCATTGAAGAAGTGCCGGTTGTCATTTTTTGCCCGGAGTGTCAGGAAGAACGCAGTCTTTTTCGTCCGATACCGATGCGTTGCCCAGTTTGTCAAACGAAGACTGCCGATATCCGGTCCGGGCGGGAAATAGATATCATTGCGGTTGAAGGCGTGTAAGGTTTTTCATAACAATTTGTGGGAGTGAGACAGTTGACACTGACACCGCGGATCGTCGAAGTAAGGCAAAATGTTCTAAAAAAGAACGACATTTTGGCGCGAGCTTTGCGTGAGCGTTTTCAAGCTTCCGGTGTGTATGTCGTAAATCTCGTCTCAAGTCCGGGTGCGGGGAAGACGACGGCTCTTACGCACATTCTGACTGAACTTTCGACGTCTCATCGCGTGGCCGCCATCGTCGGTGACCTGGCTACTGAAAATGATGCTGAACGGTTGCGGGAAAGCGGAGCAGACGTACGTCAAATTACGACTGGCACGGTCTGTCATTTAGAAGCGCAAATGGTTGAAGAAGCGCTTCACGGATGGTCATTGGACACGCTGGACTTTTTGTTCATTGAAAATGTCGGCAATCTCGTGTGCCCAGCGAGTTATGATCTCGGTGAGCACGAACGCGTGGTGCTCTTTTCGGTTACAGAAGGTGAGGATAAACCCGAAAAATATCCAACGCTTATCAACAGCTCGGATACGGTCATCATGACGAAAATAGATTTGGCCGAAGCCGTCGATTTTAATCGCGAACGTTTTCTACGTGCTGTGGAACGCGTTCGACCAGGTATTGCCGTTTATGAGATTTCGGCAAAAACAGGTGCGGGACTGAAAGAGTGGGCTAATCGTTTAATAGAAGCAAGAAACCATATTTTTCCGATGGTTCAAAACTAACTAGGAGGTGGCGCAGATGGCCAATCTTTTATGGATGCACGGTGGGGCTTGCAATGGGAACACGCAATCGTTTCTGAATGCCGAAGAACCTTCGGTAATCGATCTCGTTCGCGACTTTGGTATCAATATCCTTTACCATCACTCGATTTCGATGGAATTCGGGCATCAAGTCACGCATTTACTGGAACAAGTTTTAAATGATGAGATTCCGTTGGATATTTTGGTGTTTGAAGGAACGGTGATCCAAGGACCGAATGGTACAGGCCGGTTTGATATGTTTCATGAACGACCCAAAAAAGAGTGGATCTGGGAACTCGCACATAAAGCGCAGTTTGTCGTTGCCCTCGGAGACTGTGCCAGCTGGGGAGGGATTCCGGCTACAAAGCCCAATCCTTCCGAATCGGTCGGTTTGCAGTACTTAAAAGGCGAGCACGGCGGTTTTCTCGGTGCGTCGTTCCGTTCGCGCGCCGGGCTTCCCGTCATTAACATTCCCGGATGTCCAGCCCATCCGGACTGGGTGACCCAAATACTCGTAGCCATTGCGTCCGGTAGATTAGAAGACATAAAACTAGATCATCTGCAAAGACCGGAAACGTTTTTCAAAACATTTACTCAAACCGGTTGCACGCGGGTTCAGTACTTCGAATGGAAAGAGCCTGTGGAAGAATTTGGACAGGGAACACGGAAAGGATGCCTCTTCTACGAACAAGGTTGCCGCGGGCCACTCACGCATTCGCCGTGTAACAGGATTTTGTGGAACCGTCAATCTTCCAAAACACGCGCCGGTATGCCTTGTATCGGTTGTACCGAACCCCAGTTCCCGTTTTTTGATCTTGCACCCGGGACAGTATTTAAGACCCAAAAAATATTCGGCTCTATTCCGAAAGAAGTTCCGCAAGGCGTTGATGCGCTCAGCTATTCGGTGAGTGCCGCTGTGTCTCGGGCCACGGCACCGAAGTGGGCGAAAGAAGAAATGTTTGTTCCTTAAAATCGTGTCTAAAACGAGGCCGATCTAGGGGGAGATTTTTATATGAACATTATTATAAATAAACATTCATATAAGTAGAAGACTCTAAAAAAATCAAAACTCTAAAAGGTGGTGTTTAAAATGACGATGAACAACCCTAAAGTTACCGACCGCCAGGCACTTAAGGTCCATTCGCTAGGTCGGGTGGAAGGGGATCTCGACGTTCGCGTGATGATCGAAAACGGCGTGGTCGTCGAAGCGTGGACGGAAGCGACGATGTTTCGGGGTTTTGAGATTATTTTAAAAGGTAAAGACCCTCAAGCCGGATTGATCGTTACGCCGCGCATTTGTGGCATTTGTGGCGGGAGTCACTTAACGAAAGCCGTCTATGCACTCGATACGGCATGGCATACGCAGGTCCCCCCCAATGCCACACTTGTTCGGAATATCGCTCAGGCTGCGGAAACACTGCAAAGCATGCCTCGTTGGTTTTACGCGTTATTTGCCATCGGTCTGACACATGAAAACTATAAAAACGCTTCACTGTATGAGGAAGTTTATAAGCGCTGGGCTCCGTTTACGGGAACGAGTTATGAAATCGGTGTCCTCGAATCAGCTAAACCGGTTGAAATATACGCCATATTTGGCGGGCAGTGGCCGCACTCCAGCTTTATGGTGCCGGGTGGGGTCATGTGCGGACCGACGCTTTCCGATATTACGCGGTCTCTGTCGATCTTGGAACATTATCGGGAATACTGGTTAGAAAAAGTCTGGCTCGGTTGTTCGGTCGAACGGTGGATGGAAAATAAGACTTGGGACGACGTTCTTGCCTGGCTTGATGAAAAACCAGAACATCGAGACTCGGATCTGGGACTGTTCATTCGTTACAGTCAGGAAATCGGGATCGACCGTTACGGTGGAGGACCAGGAAAATTTTTAGCAACGGGGAGCTTTTTTGAACCGGATCTTTATCAATACCCTACGATTGAAGGCCGTAACCAAGCACTCATTTCTCGGTCCGGTGTATTTGACGGAAACAACTTTCATGACTTTGATCAAATGCGCATCCGCGAGGATCACACCCATTCATTTTTCCGCGGTGGCGGATCTTACCATCCCTTTGAAGGCGTGACGGACCCGATCGATCCGGAAATGGGTGCGAAAGAAGGAAAATACACTTGGGCCAAAGCCCCGCGTTACGATCTGCCTGATGTCGGTGAACTGGCAATGGAAACTGGACCGTTTGCACGGCAGGTCATTGCCGGACGGCCGGGAGCTGAGGCGCATCAAGACTACGACCCATTGATTTATAATATTTTCAAAGAACTCGGGCCGAGTGTGATGTTACGTGTACTAGGACGTATGCACGAAGCACCGAAATATTACACGCGCGTCAAAGAATGGTTAAAACGTATTAATTTAAAAGAACCTTTTTATATTAAACCGACGGAGCTTCCGGATGGACGAGGATTTGGCTCGACAGAAGCTGCTCGGGGTGCTTTATCAGACTGGATTGTGCTTAAAGACGGGAAGATTGAAAACTATCAGGTGATTACACCGACGGCTTGGAATATCGGACCGCGGGATCGCCACGATCAGCGTGGCCCGATTGAAACGGCCATGCTCGGGACACCGATTAAAAATCCCGAAGACCCGGTGGAGCTAGCCCATATTGCACAAAGCTACGATTCCTGTCTCGTCTGTACGGTGCACGCCTATGATGCCAAGACGCATCAGGAACTGGCACGCTATGCAGTTACACAAAATTCCTATTGAACACCTCTCGTGACACGATCGTAGCACACTTCATAAAATTCGTTATCAAACTAGAGGTTTTGACGATTTGTTAACTTACGGCGATGTGTAATCTTGTGTCGATGTGTAATCTCGTGTAAATGAAATCGAGGTGACCGATCTTGTCCGTAAATACCGAAGAACTTGAAAAGCAACAGGTCAACACGATCGTCATTGGCTGCGGTAATTTATTAAGGCGAGATGATGGCGTAGGGCCAATTTTGATCCGTCATCTGTGGCAGCACAACCTTCCTTCGCATGTGCGGATTGCGGATGCGGGCACAGCCGGTATGGATGTCATTTTTCAGATACGCGATGCGCAAAAAGTCATCTTGATCGATGCTGCGCGAACTGGGGCAGAACCAGGTACGATCTTTAAGCTTCCGGGGGAGTCCGTCGAGACTCCTCCCCTGGAAGCCGTCAATTTGCATGATTTTCGGTGGGACCATGCCCTTGTTGTCGGGAAATGGGCCTTAAAAGACAAATTTCCTAGCGATATTACAATCTATTTGATCGAAGCCCAAGATACGAATTTTGGAGAAGGTTTATCCCCGTTCGTGGAGCAAGCTATGTACCGTTTAATCGATGAACTCAAGTTGATGTTGATTGAACACCCTTAACTGTGCCTGTAGTTTTATTAAGTTTAACCGCATGAAACAAAGGTTGATAGGATTAAGACGTTCAACGATAAAACAAGGTTAAGTTAAAAAGAGTATGGTATTCAATTATAAAACACTGTTAACAAGTTTAAGTTGTTCAAAATGTTTTAATATACAAAGATTGCAAGGGTTTGTTTCAAAAGAAGGTGTGGCTCGTGTCGCATGATAAATGTTATGATGTTACCTTAAAACCGAATGAATATTTAGAGCTGGAAGGTGCTATTTTAGAAGATTTTCCGGCACACACGGCTGCTGTTGCGGTTG
>PEBX01000190.1 GCA_003050645.1 Candidatus Carbonibacillus altaicus | reverse complement strand
TTCGGACAAACCCGGCAGGGCGAATCTGACAGATCGGTGCTTGCGGTGGCGGAACTCGCCACCTCTACTCCGGCGCACTCCGTTCTGCGGGTGGAAAACACCCCGTAAGTCCGTGCAGACGAGTCCGCAGTACTGGGAAGGAAGACCTTCCCGTGAGCACACCGGGTGGAACGCCCGGGCTCAAGATCCCGATTTTCGAAAGGAGGTGACTGCCTGGTTCGGCGGGGTCCCTGCCTGAAAAGAAGTTCAGGTAGGTTTTCCGAACCAGGTTCGGTTCATGCAATCTTTTATTCGTCACCGTCGTTTGCGCCGCAAAGCTTTTCTGCGAGCGATGGTCCGGGAAAATCATGTTCAGTTAGAAGATTTGATTTATCCCTTGTTTGTTATGGAAGGTGAAAACATTCGTCAGGAAATCCCGTCCATGCCGGGGGTATATCAACTGTCTGTGGATCGGCTCCCGGAGGAGCTGGAGGAACTGAAAGCACTCGGCATTTTAAGCGTTATTTTATTCGGAGTCGTGCATGACGAGCATAAAGATGACGTCGGATCTCAGGCATACAGTGAAGATGGGATCGTTCAGCAGGCACTCCGGACGATTAAGGCAACATACCCCGAATTTGTCACGATCGCCGATAACTGCCTGTGCGAATACACAAGTCACGGTCACTGCGGACTCGTGCGTGACGGGGAGATTTTAAATGATGAGACGCTCGAATTGCTGGTGAAAGCGGCCATCGAGCAAGCGCGCGCAGGAGCCGACATCATCGCACCATCGAACATGATGGATGGCTTTGTGACCGCGATTCGCCACGGGCTGGATGAAGCGGGCTTTAAACATATTCCAATTATGGCGTATTCTGTAAAGTATGCTTCGTATTTTTATGGGCCGTTTCGGGAGGCAGCGCACTCTGCACCGTCTTTTGGAGACCGCAGAACGTATCAGATGGATCCAGCCAATGTGCGTGAGGCACTTCGCGAAGCATCTTCCGATGTCTTAGAAGGCGCCGACTTTTTGATGGTTAAACCGGGGCTGGCTTACCTGGATGTCTTGGCAAAACTAAGGGAAACCTTTCCATTGCCCCTTGTCGTTTATAATGTAAGTGGAGAGTATGCCATGATCAAGGCAGCGAAAGAACGCGGATGGATCGATGAAAAAGGCATTGTTTTAGAACTGTTAACGGGCATGAAACGCGCAGGTGCGGACTTGATTATTACGTATCATGCTAAAGATGTGGCGCGGTGGTTAGCAGAATAAAAGTCTTTCTTGGGTTGCTCAAGCGGCTAGAACGTTTTGAGGAAGAAACACTGGTGTGTTATATCCTCAAGACGCCGAGCTGCTTTTTTTTTTTACTACATGTTTGTATCTTGAATGTTAAAAATAGATGCATTTCATCATTGACAACGCTTACAATCTTCTGATATTTTTAATGTATCTTGATCGGATCTGCACCCAAAGGCATCGGTCCGTCCTTGACAAAGAGGGGAGAGCGCACAGATGATTGAAAGTACGATGATGGATGAGCAGCTTGTGATCAAAAAAATTGTCGACCATGCGCAACGCCTCTATGGCGCGGTGGAGATTGTTTCACGGTTACCGGATCCAACGATGTATCATCGGTACACGGTTCGAGACATGATCGGACGTGCATATGTGCTGGCTGAAGCATTGCAAAAACTTGGCATCAAGCCCGGTGACCGGGTCGGGACGATGATGTGGAATCATTATGGGCATTTAGAAGCGTACTTTGGGATTCCACTTTCCGGGGGCGTATTACACACGATCAACATCCGGCTGCATGCCGATGAGATCGTTTATATCGTCAACCATGCTGAAGATCGATTTTTAATCGTGGATGATGTGCTCTTACCGCTCATCGAACCATTGCGTGAACGGTTGAAGGTCGAGGCGATCATCGTCTTTCCATATCAAGGCTCAACTTTACTTCAGGAACCTTACGTTTCCTATGAGAGGCTACTAGACACAGCTGATGGCCATTACCAAGAACCGCACTGGGATGAAGTTGCGCCCCTCGGTATGTGTTATACATCGGGGACGACGGGCCGACCCAAAGGCGTTGTCTACTCGCACCGCGCCATTGTGCTTCATGCGCTTGTCTCGGCACTTCCGGGGGCGCTCGATGTATCTGATCGAGATACGGTGACACCGGTCGTGCCTATGTTTCATGTCAATGCGTGGGGACTCCCTTTTTCGATGACACTTCTAGGTGCCAAACAGGTTTATCCTGGACCGCATCTGTCACCTGAACGTTTGTTAGAATTGTATGAATCAGAACGCGTCACAGTGACGGCCGGGGTACCGACGATATGGCTCGGCATTCTCCAGATTATTGATCGTTACCCTGATCGATATCGTCTTCCTAACATGCGTATGATTGTCGGCGGCGCGGCTGCGCCGGAAGGGTTGATTCGTGGCCTTGACCGTCATGGGCACCGCGTCATTCATGCCTGGGGGATGACGGAGACGGCGCCTCTTGGCACAGTCAGTCAAATCAAACAGGTGCTTTCGCATCACTCAGAAGACGAACTGTATCAACTGCGCTCGAAGCAAGGGTATCCAGTGCCCTTGATTGATGTGCGCATCCGTGGTCCAGAAGGGATCTTGCCTTGGGACGGAAAAAGCATGGGAGAACTCGAGATCCGTGGACCATGGGTCACAAAAAGTTACTTTAAACAAGACGAGACGGAGGCGCTGAGTACAGACGGCTGGTTTCGAACGGGCGATGTTGCGACGATCGATGCAGAAGGTTATGTTAAAATCACGGATCGTATTAAGGATTTGATCAAGTCAGGCGGTGAGTGGATCAGCTCGGTCGATCTGGAAAATGCGCTCATGAGCCATCCCGGCGTTCTGGAGGCGGCTGTGATCGCCGTACCGCATGAAAAATGGGGAGAACGACCGCTAGCCGTGGTCGTCAAAAAAGATGGGGCTGCGCTCACCGAAGCGACGCTTAAAGACTTTTTAGGGGAACGTTTTGCCAAGTGGTGGCTCCCCGATGCGTATGTCTTTGTCGAGTCGATTCCCCGCACGGCATCTGGTAAATTTCTGAAAACGGCACTCCGCGAGACGTATAAAAACTGGTATGGGCAATAAGCGATAGGATCCACTCACGTATGTAGAACGCTCCGCTTTGGCGGAGCGTTTCTAATTTTTCTAATTATAGAAGTTGAACGCCGTCTCTCATTATAACAAAGAAGGTTGGGGCGAGCAAAAATGTAAACAGTTTCCTCGTGCAGCATTTCTACTTGCTCCGTGCAGCAAATCTTGATATAGTAATACATAATCATTTTAAAGCTTAAATACTTAAACGCTTTTTAGTGGAAAAGCAGACTGAAGGGGGAAACACGGG
>PEBX01000027.1 GCA_003050645.1 Candidatus Carbonibacillus altaicus | reverse complement strand
TTTTGCCGTCGTACAGATTTGGATGGGGATCCGTTATTTACGCACACCACGCCCTCGTGCTCGGCAACTGAAAAAAGATACGCACTAAACATGCTTGTCAGGTTATGGCAAAATATGTTACACTGAAATAGGAGGAACACAGGTGTTTGAAAGCAAACAAGGTAAGCGCAATAACTGCATAAATATTGAATAAATATCAGCAAAAGGTCTGAAAAAGATCTGAAAAAGGTCTGATTGAGGTGTGCTGGGATGAAAGTGCAATGGTCTTTATTTTTTTCTCTCGTGTTTGCTCTGCTCGTCGCGATTTTTGCCATTTTAAATGTTGAAGCCGTAACCGTACGGTACGGGTTCGGCACAGTGCAGGTATCGCTTGTCCTCGTTATATTATTATCGGCTTTATTTGGTGGCGTGATCGTCGGTTTCTACGGTATTTTCCGGCAATATGCATTGCAACGGGATATACGTCATCTTAAAAACACAATCGGCGAACTGGAAAAAGAGCGGGATAAACTGAAAGAGTCGCTTTATGCTTTTAGTAGCAAAGATGAAGATGTATCTCCCAGTGATGGTCACGCGCCTTGGGCCGCGTCTTCGGCCGAACATCCAAAGACGAATGAAAAAAAGGTGCACTCGGCCGAAAGTGCATTTTCCTCATCAGGCAGTGACGCATCCGACAAACCCTCATAACAGCATCTCTGTACTCTTGTTTAAGCGAGTCTTTGTAGACGAGAATCTTTGTAGACCCGGCGCAAAGCGATGACTTGATGTACGATCATCTTCTTGAATGAAGCGCGACCTGGCTTGACTTCCGGGCACTGTGTTTGTACAATGTGATTTAAACCAACGTGATGTGACGATGAAGGACCGAAGTACGCGCGCTGCCCGTTTTCAGAGAGCATATCCGTGGCTGGAAGATATGCACGCGGCATGGCGGAAAGCCAGTCCAGAGTTGCAGATGAAAATCTGCCGGTCGTGTCCGATACGCACGGTATGGAGAGGTCTTTCGGTCGTGCATGGGCGCGAAGGTCCGGACGAGGAGAACTTTACTTTCTGTATGAGAAGTTCTGCTTGGCGAGATGCGACGATCGAAGACAACCAGGGTGGTACCGCGAACGACCGTTCGTCCCTGAGGGACGAGCGGTTTTTTGATGTTAAAAACTGATGATGGATGAAGGCGACTATAATTTAAGATGCTAATGCGTATGTTTTGAGGATGTAATTTTGATATGAAGTACGCAACATTCAAGCATGAAAGCGTTCGATCGTGCAACATTCGAACATGTAAGTATAGTAGCGTGTGTAAAGGAAGGGGAAGAGTATGATGAAAGCTTTAAAAGGGCAGGACATTCGCCGCATGTTTTTACAGTTTTTTGAAGAAAAAGGACACACGGTCATCCCCCCAGCATCGCTCATTCCAGTCGATGATCCGAGCTTACTCTGGATCAACTCGGGGGTCGCGACGTTGAAAAAGTATTTTGACGGAACGGTCGCCCCGCCCAGCCCGCGTCTCGTCAATGTGCAAAAATCGATCCGCACCAACGATATTGAAAATGTCGGCAAAACGGCGCGTCACCATACGCTGTTTGAGATGCTGGGTAATTTCTCAATCGGTGATTATTTCAAAAAAGAAGCGATCGCCTGGGCCTGGGAGTTTTTGAGCGATCCGCGCTGGATCGGCTTTGACCCGGATCGTCTGAGCGTGACCATCCACCCGGAAGATGAAGAGGCGTACGAGCTCTGGCGAAATATGATCGGCCTTCCGGAAGAACGCATCATTCGCCTGGAAGGAAACTTCTGGGATATCGGGGAAGGGCCGTCGGGACCGAACAGCGAAATTTTCTTCGACCGCGGTCCGCGTTATGGCGATGATCCGAACGATCCGGAGCTGTATCCGGGCGGTGAAAATGAACGATATTTAGAGATATGGAACCTCGTTTTTTCGCAATATAACCATAACCCGGATGGGACGTATACACCGCTCCCCAGCAAAAATATCGACACAGGGATGGGCTTGGAGCGGATGGCATCCGTTTTGCAGGACGCTGAGACGAATTTCGATACCGATCTTTTTTTGCCGATTATTGAAAAAGCGGTTCAGACAATCGGAGTCCCTTACCTTTCGTCGCGCACGGCAACCGTCGCGTATCGTGTGATCGCCGATCATATTCGGGCGCTCACCTTTGCCATTGCTGATGGTGCACTCCCTTCCAATGAAGGTCGCGGTTATGTACTGCGCCGTCTTTTGCGCCGCGCTGTACGCTACGGTCGCCGCCTCGGCTTAACAAAGCCGCATCTTTACCTTCTCGTAGGCACCGTGGGTGAGGTCATGGGCGATTTTTACCCGGAAGTCGTCAAGAAAAAAGAACATATCAGTGCGGTGATCGAGCGAGAAGAAGTACGTTTCCTGGAGCGGTTGGAAGAAGGGGAAACGCTCATGGATGCGGTCATAACCAAGGCTCAAAAAGAAGGCCGTCATCTCATCACCGGGGAAGAAGCGTTCGTACTGTATGATACGTATGGTTTTCCGCTGGAACTCATCGAAGACGATGCCCGAGAAGTCGGCATGCACGTCGATCGGGAAGGGTTTGAGCGGGCGATGACCGAGCAAAAAGAACGATCCCGCGCCTCCCGTCTCAAAGTCGATTCCATGCAGGTGCAAGGCGGCATGCTGAAAGACTTTACGGAAACAAGTGTCTTCGTCGGCTATGACGCGCTTGAAGTCGATGCGGCCCGGGTGATTGGCCTGTTCCAAGGAAGTGATGCTGCGCCTTCCCTTCATCCGGATGAAGAAGGGGCTTTGATTTTGGACCGTACGCCTTTTTATGCGGAAAGCGGGGGACAAGTCGCTGATCGGGGAACGCTCAGCAGTGCGGATGGGACGGTTGAGGCGGAAGTGCTGGAAGTGGTCAAAGCGCCGCACGGTCAGCATCTTCATCAAGTACGCGTCGTGCGCGGTGTGATCACCCCAGGGATGGTCTTTAAGGCTTCGGTTGACCGAAGGTTGAGGGAAAGCGTGATCAAAAACCATACTGCGACGCACCTGCTTCATAAGGCGCTCCGAGATGCGCTCGGTGAACACGTTGAACAGGCCGGTTCGCTCGTTGCGCCCGATCGTCTGCGCTTTGATTTTTCCCATTATGCATCTGTCGAGGAAACGATGCTTGCCGAAATCGAAGCAACGGTGAACCGGGTGATCCTACAAAACATACCCGTTGAAACATTTATGAAACCCCTACAAGAAGCAAAAGCAATGGGGGCGATGGCGCTTTTTGGCGAGAAGTATGGGGACATCGTGCGCGTGGTGAAAGTCGGAGACTACAGCTTGGAGCTATGCGGTGGGTGTCATGTGCGCCGAACGGCGGAGATCGGTCTATTTAAAATCACCAGCGAAAGCGGTATCGGTGCTGGAATCAGACGGATCGAGGCGGTGACCGGCTGGCAGGCTTACACCTATGTAAACGAGCGCCTCAAAGTGCTGGAAGATACGGCCGATCTTATGAAAACCGACGCGCTCGGTGTGCGTGATAAAGTTCAGGGTCTCTTCCAGGAGCTTAAAAACCGGGAGCGGCGGATCGAGGCGCTTTTGGACAGGCTCACGCATTTTGAGGCGCAAGAACTTTGGAAACGCGCGCGCACGTTGGGTGAGGCTCAGGTGCTTGCCGCAAAAGTCGAGGCCCAAGACATGGATGCGCTCAGGAAACAGCTCGATGCGTTGAAAGCCGGAAAATCCGGGGTTGCCATCGTCCTCGGGGCGGAAGCAGATGGTCGCGCGTTACTCGTGAGTTATGTTTCGCCGGATCTCGTCCAGAAAGGATACCATGCCGGCGAGATTATCAAAAAAGTGGCGGCAGAAGTCGGGGGACGCGGCGGCGGAAAGCCGGATATGGCACAGGCCGGCGGCAAATCGCCGGAACATCTGAAAAAAGCACTGGATACGGTCTATACCATTTTCGCTTAACGATGGGCCATGGTTAACGCTCGGTCATGCCCAACGATCAATGATGTCTAACATTCAGTGGTGTATGTGCGCTACTGTCAGCCCATGTCCCTTTACTTTATCCGGTCAAGCGTGTATGATGGGGTTAAGGTTTGGATAGACATGGTTAAAAAGGGGGGATAAGAGTGGAACCGCAGGATCAAACCCGTAAATTTGATGCGTTGAAAGATAAACAGGCGCCTTCACCACAGGAGGTGTTCAGCCATGTTTATCGGGCGCTTCAGGCAAAAGGTTATGATCCGACGAGTCAGCTCGTAGGGTACCTCTTGTCCGGTGAACCGGCGTATATCCCCCGCCATGACAATGCGCGTACGATCATTCGTAAGATTGCCCGGGACGAGCTCATCGAGTTTTTGCTCGTGTATTATCTTGAAAAAGAGTTGAGTTTGAACGAGGTGGACACGGATCGGACGGAATCTTAAAAAAGCGCATGCATATTTTTGTGGAGGAGGTCCAGCCTAATTGGGTAGGATCATGGCGCTGGATGTAGGGACGAAAACGATCGGTGTGGCGCTTTCCGATCCTTCCGGGTTGATCGCCCAACCTTTATCCACCCTGCCCCGCCGGGGTGGCGCGGAGTTTACCGAGCTCTCCCGGCTTATTGAAATGTATGAAGTGGACACCATCGTCGTCGGTTATCCCAAACATCTGAACAACACGTCCGGTGAGCGGGTTCAGATGGCGGAGGCGGTCGGGAAGCACCTGCAAAAACGACTTAAGCTACCTGTCGTGTACTGGGATGAACGGCTCACGACGCAAGCGGCAATACGTATTTTAAAAGCAGCAGACATGAGCCGTCGCAAGCGGAAACAAGTCGTAGATAAGCTCGCGGCCCAGCTCATTTTGCAAAATTATTTAGATGCCCAGCGGGCACAAGGAGGAATGAACATGGCGCACAGCCACGATCATGATCACGATCATGACCATGATCACGATCATGAACACGATCACGATCATGAACACGATCATGACGAACTGGAAATCGACGAAAACATCATTTACATCGCCGATGAAGATGGTGAGGAAAAACCTTACGAGATATTAACGCAAATTGACGATGAAGACAGTGGTAAACAATATATACTCGTCGCCGCACTTGACGACGATGAAGCCGGAGACGATGAGGACGAAGAAAACGTCCTGGCCTTTCGCTATGAAGAAGATGAAGAAGGGTTGACTCTTTACCCGATTGAGACCGATGAAGAATGGGCCCTTGTGGAAGAAGCGTTCCAGACGCTCATCGAAGAAGAAGAAGTGTAATGAACTCAAACCAGAGGGCTCAGGTGGGGATGATACCCCGCCTTTTTCATTTGTATGTATATGTATATGTGTATGTATATGTGTATGTATATGTGTATGTATATGTTGAAACGACACTGTCAGTGTAACTCTAATTATAACTGTACGCATACGATCCTTAATACGGGTCTATCCGTATACGATTCGTATATCATCACGATTGAATCAGGGGAGAGGGTCCATGCTTAAAAGATGGTTTGTGATCGGTGGGCTCGTCTTCGTGTTTCTCACGGCCGCGGGCGTGGGAGGCTGGTGGTATGTCCGGCGTGAACTCGCGCCTCTCCCGGCCGGGGATGCGGTGGAGATCACTCTTCCAAAGGGCGCGTCGTTTGCCGAAGTGGCAACGATCTTAGAGGAACATGGCCTTATTCGCAATGCTCAAGTCTTCACCTGGTATGTCAAATTAAAAGCACCCGAAGACGCCTCCCGCATCAAAGCCGGTGTTTATCGCCTTGCGCCTGGTGAAACACCGGATGACGTGCTTCTTCACCTCGTGCGTGGCGATGTCTACGTAGAGACAGATACGTTTACCATTCCCGAAGGATGGACGGTTGAAGAGATGGCCGAGCTCCTAGAGCAAAAAGGGATCGTCCGGCGGGAAGATTTTCTTCAAGCAGCGAACAAAACGTATGAGGATGTTAAATACATGGATAAGATTCCGGAAGATCGCCCGGGGCGCAAATATTTGCTGGAAGGGTATTTGTTTCCCGATACGTATGCGATTGCCAAGGGGGAGAGCGCAGAGTCAATCGTACGCCGTATGCTTAAACGATTTAGCGACATCGTAGGGGATGATTTTGAACAGAAAGCTCTTCGTCTGGGGCTTACTTTTGACGAGGCGGTCACGCTTGCATCGATGATTGAAAAAGAAGCGGTGCTGGATGAAGAACGACCGAAGATTGCCGGTGTTTTTTACAATCGGCTCCGCGAACGCTGGCGTCTCGAGTCGTGTGCGACGGTTGAGTACGTGCTGGAGACGCACAAAGCGCGCCTTACGCTGAAAGATTTGGAAGTGGATGATCCGTACAATACGTATCGTGCGGAAGGACTTCCCCCCGGCCCGATCGCCAGTCCCGGGAAAGCCTCTCTACTGGCCGCGGTCGCCCCGGAGGAGCACGACTTTTTCTTTTTCGTAGCGAAAGAGGACGGGAGCGGCGGTCATTACTTCAGCAAGACGTATGAGGAACATTTAAAACAAGGCGCGAAAAGCCGGGGAAGCTTTTGAAGTTTCAAAGTTATGTTATAACCTATATAAAAAATGATATGTCCATTTGCTCATCGTTTACCGCCACCGGCGGTTTTTTTTATCGGTCTGAAGCGGGTTGATTCGGATCGATGATGGATATGCTCTAGGGGACCATCGCACAGTAACATAAAAAGTTTACAAAGTGGGGTTTTTGTGCTACAATGAAACAGAATCATTACGATTTAGAAACAAAAAAATAGCCGAGGGGGATGCCGATGTGCATGAGGAAATTCTTAAAGTAAACAACGTATCGTTCAGATATGCAGAGCAGGATGTTATAAAAAATGTGTCGTTGACGCTCCACCGCGGCGAGTTGCTGGGTCTGGTCGGTCCAAATGGTTCCGGAAAATCGACTTTACTCAAGCTTATTTTGGGCCTTTTACCGCTCCGCCGTGGTGAAGTATACTGGTTTGGGGTGCCACTATCGCGTTTTCGTGAATGGCCGCGGATTGGCTATGTCTCCCAGAAAGCCTCGAGTTTTAATACGGGTTTTCCGGCGACGGTGGAAGAAGTTGTGCTGATGGGGCTCACTGCCAAACTCGGTCTATTTCGCCGGCCGGGAAGACGTGAGCGCCGGGCCGTGGAAGACGTGCTGGAACTTGTGGGCATGGAAGAGTTTAAAAAACGGACGATCGGTGCGCTTTCGGGCGGACAGCAGCAACGCGTCTTTATCGCCCGAGCACTTGTGACCGATCCCGAGGTGCTGATTCTGGATGAACCGACCGTCGGCGTCGATATGCGCTCGGAAGAGCGATTTTACGAGCTCCTCGAAAAGTTGCACCGTGAACGCGCGCTTTCCATGATTCTCGTCTCCCATGATCTCGGAGTAGTCTCGCAAAAAATGGATACGATTGCCTGCATCAATCATGAACTGTTTTATCACGGTACGGCCGAGCATTTCCGTGATGTTCAGGACGAGGTTGTACTGAAAACGTACGGTCGGGAGATGCAGGTGATCACACACAGTCACGCGTACGGAAGTCACAGGCGTCCGGCTTTTGAGGCGTGCTGGGATGATCAACGAGCATATGTGCGTGGTGAAAGCGATGCTCCGGAAAAAGAGGCGTTCAAGCAGACTGAACAAGGACGTTCATCGATGCAGGCGACCCGAGCAGAAAAGGAGGAGCCTACGCTCGTCGGAGGTGATCAGCATTGATCTATATGCTCACGCATTACGCTTTTGTCCGTTATGCACTCATCGCCGGGCTCATCACGGGTGTGGTCGCGCCGCTCATCGGTTCGTTTGTCGTCGTCCGGCGACTTTCTGTTATTGCCGATGCTCTGGCGCATGTTACCCTATCCGGTGTGGCATTCGGCATATTGATGGGGACGATCTCGCGAACGATGGGACTCGTCGACCCGGTCTATTATGGCACCCTCTTTGCCCTCGTTGCAGCACTTTTTATTGAAAAGCTGAGAAACGTTTACCGTTTTTACTCGGAGCTGGCCATTCCTATTATCCTCTCTACCGGTGTCGGTCTCGGCGTTGTTTTAATCGGTCTGGCGCACGGTTTTAACGTGGACCTCATGGGGATACTCTTTGGAAACATTCTTTCCGTGACCAAGGCTGACCTCGTACGCATTGCAGTCGCCGGTGCGGTCGTCATCGCTACGGTTTTCCTTTTTTATAAAGAGCTGGTGAGCCTTTCATTTGACGAGGAGGGTGCGCGGCTCAGTGGGGTTCCGGCAGGGACGATCAACTTTATTTTCAGCGCTTTAATCGCGCTCGTGATCAGTGTTTCGATGCAGATCGTCGGCATTTTGCTCGTCTCCGCCTTGATTACGCTACCTGTGGCGAGCGCCCTTCGCGTTGCGCATAGTTTTCGGAGTCTCATCGCTTATGCCATTATTTTTGCCGAGATAAGTGTTATTTTAGGCATGACCGCTTCTTTCTACTTTGATCTGGCGACGGGTGGGACGATCGTCCTCGTCGCCGTGGGCATCCTACTCATCGTTCTTTTAGCCGGGCGTGTGCGGCAGTTGGTGCGGGCTTGAGATGCTTGCTTCATGATCCAGTGTACGGAGAAGGGGGGATAGACGATGACGGTAGAAGAAGCGCTCCAAATCCTTCAAGACAAAGGCTATAAATATACAGGAAGGCGGGAGACACTCATTCGCATTTTAGATCGGGAAGACCGTTATGTGACGGCCAAAGATCTACTCGAAGAGATGCAGGAGATTTATCCTGAACTGAGTTTTGACACGATTTACCGTAACCTTGGACTTTTTCATGAGCTGGGAATCGTCTCTATGACCGAGCTTGCCGGTGAAAGGCGCTACCGGATGCGCTGCAATCTGCCCGAGCACCATCATCATATGATTTGCCTGATCTGCGGTAAGACGCGCGAGATTAAGGCTTGCCCGCTTGATGCGATGTGGGGAGACCCGGAAGGCTTTCAGATCACGGATCACAAATTTGAAGTCTACGGATACTGTCAGGCATGCATAGATGCCGGTCGCGGAGAGGAGGTTTTTAGCGAGCAAGCCCCAGTGTATTGACTGTATGTTAACGCGTTCATGCTGCTTTGAAAATCAAGTCTTGCTTGAGCGTTTTTTGAGTGTTTACAGTACGTCTACAGTACAAGACATATGTTTCGAGGAGGATAGCAAACAATGCACAAATGGCGTGTTTTGTCGGTATGGATGTTGATGATGGTCATGCTCGTATCGCTTTCGGCTTGTGGAGGAGGCTCTGAGCAGACGTCGGATATCAATGCGTCTCATGCAACGAAACAAAGTGAAGGAACGACCCAGACGGAACCGGAGGACACGAGCGCGAAGTTAAAAGTAGTTGCTTCGATCTATCCTCTATACGACCTCGCCCGGCAGATCGGTGGGGAATGGGTTGAAGCAGAGCAGCTTGTGCCGTTTGGAGCGGAATCGCATGACTTCGAACCGTCTCCGGGGGATTTGAAAAAACTGTCGGACGCTGATATTTTATTCATCGTGGGGCTCGGTTTAGAAGGCTGGATCGATAAAGCAAAAGAAAATATCAGTCCGGTCAAGACAAATGTCGTCGAAGTCAACGAGGGAATCGCGCTTTTGCCTGGTCATACGTACAGTCATGGTGATGCGCATGCCGACGATGATCATGCCACGGCGGATGAACACGCTGATGACGACGCGCATGCTCACGCCACGACGTACGATCCGCATATTTGGCTGAGTATCGCCAATGCGAAAATCATCGGTCAGCATATCGTCGATGCTTTAAGCGCTCGTGATCCCGAACACAAAACGGATTTCGAAGCGAACTACAACAAGCTTGTGGCTGCGCTGGATACGCTGGATCAAGATTTTCGTGCCGACTTAAACGATGCCACGACCAAACAGTTCGTCGTCTCGCATAAAGCGTTCGCTTATCTGGCTCGGGACTACGGTCTTGAACAGACATCGATCAGCGGTCTTTCTCCGAGCGCCGAGCCTTCACAGAAAGACATGGTCGCCATCATCGATGAAATACGCGCAAAAAATATCAAGTATATCGGCTTTGAAGATCTCGTCGAAAGCAAGGTAGCCAAGACGATTCAGGCTGAAACGGGAACAAAAGCCGTTCAGCTCTCACCGCTTGAAAATATTACGAAAGAGCAATGGGAGCAGGGTGTACATTTTCAAGATGTCTTCAAGAAAAATCTGGATACGCTCCTTATCATGCTGGGCGCACGAGAGGGCTGAGATAAGCGTACGATAAAGGTAAAAAGGACAGGGCAAAAAGGTAAACATAAGATCAGTCCGATACAAGGATTTCAGTCGTATGGTAAATCATTATCAATGGTAACCGTTTGTAGATGAAAGAGGCCGGATGATCGTCGGCGATCCCGGTCTCTTTTGCTTTTTGAGGAAAGAGTAGAGCACACTTAGGAGCGCCTGGCACTGTGCTTCATATTTTTTCTAATCCGGGACAGGCAAAGAACGTCTCCCATTCACATATGGTGAAAGAGGAGGTGTGGGACGTGTCTGTTTTTGGCTTTTTGTTTATGATCATCAAAGAAATCGGTGTCCTCGTATCCCATCTGCAAAATCAAAGTTATCCGCAACCGTTGTCCGAAGAAGAAGAGCAGGAAACACTTCTTCGCATGGAGCAGGGGGATCGGGACGCGCGTAATAAACTCATCGAACATAATCTTAGACTCGTCGCGCATATCACAAAACGTTATGCGCGTTCCAGTGAAGAACAGGAAGAGATGCTTTCGATCGGTACGTACGGTTTGATTAAGGCCGTTGATACGTACAATATGCAAAAAGGAACAAAGCTTGCTACGTATGCTGCCAAATGCATTCAAAATGAAATCCTCATGCATCTACGGGCGAATAAAAAGAGCCAAAATGATGTATCGATCTACGACCCGATTGGCATGGACAAAGAAGGCAATGAAATCTCCTTGATCGACGTTTTACCGAGCGATGAAGAAGACATCGGTGATAAAGTAGAAACGCGCCTTAAGAAAAAAGAAATGCAGCAATTCTTACATATCCTGGATGATCGAGAACGGGAAGTTCTGGTACGCCGCTTCGGATTATCCGGAGACGATGAACAAACACAGCGCGAAGTGGCCAACGTTTTAGGGATATCGCGATCATACGTATCACGTATTGAAAAAAGGGCACTTACCAAACTTTATCAGGCCTATATGAAAAGCCTGCGGAAGTATGATGGTTAACAGTGCGAATTACAGCCCGACATACTGTTCATAAAAGCGCATAGCGCGTTCAGCACTATCCACGCCCTGAACGAGAAGACGCCCATCCTGAAATAAAGTGAGTATGATCTCATCTATCTCCAGTCGCAGCAAATATTCATTTTGCCTGACTTTCCCGATCGACTGCCAGCGGCTGGCAATCTCCTCTAACGAAACCTGCTTCGCATGCCGGGGTCGCACTTGAATGGCGTTGCGCCCGCAAACCATAGAGACGAGCGGCGCACTGAACGGAGCACCGGCCTGGCCTTCTAAAAACTCAAAATGTCTATCACCACAGGCCGGGCAAGCAGGATTTTTTGCCTGGCGTATATCAATTTGCCCCCAGGTAAGCGCCCAGACGTCTATATCGATGAGTGTATGCGGGAGGTGTGCTTCATCCTGAACAAGATATTTTAAAGCAGCCGTTGCTTCCAGGGAGGCGATGATATCCACAATCGGTGCGATAACGCCCACCGTATCGCATGTCTCGCCTTGAGATGCCGGCGGTTCGGGGAAAAGGCAGCGGTAACACGGGGTGTGAGGCGGATGAAAGAAGGCGTGCATGCCCCGGCTTTTGATGACCGCGCCGTGCACCCAGGGGATGCCGCGTTTGACGCTGACATCATTGATCAGAAAGCGCACATAAAAGTTGTCCGTACCATCGATGATGAGGTCTACGTCGCCAAGAAGCGCTTCTGCGTTTTCCGGACTCAGATCGGCGATAACTGCCTCCAGTTCGATCTCGCTGTTGATGGCAGCGAGTTTTTCCCTGGCGGCGACTGCTTTGGGGCGCAAGGCGCGGGCATCGTCTTCATCAAAAAGCATCTGCCGCTGCAGATTAGACATTTCGACAAAGTCGCGATCGATGAGCCGTAAATAACCTACGCCTGCGCGTGTCAGGTGATTGGCACTGACCGTCCCCAGTGCTCCGAGCCCGACGATGGCTACCCGGCTTTTTAAAAGTTTTTCCTGACCGCCCCGACCGATCGGTGCAAACAACATCTGCCGACTGTAACGCGTCCATATGTTTTGATCCATGGCGACTCGCTCCTTAACATGTTTTTGCATGGGTGCTCCTAACATGAATCACGAATAGACCCCTATGCTGTATTGCGGCACCAGCAAAAGGATGAAACAACGCAGCCTATTTCAGGATAGACCCCCATGCCGCCAGGCGGCACCATCTGATGATGAAATGTCGCATCCTATTTCAGGACAGGATAGGATAGACGTATAGAAATCTGTATGAATTATTTTATCATAATCAGCTCGGATCTGTGAGAGAGCCTGACAATAAAGAGTAAGTATGTTTTGAAATTGAGTCTTTCTCGTTCATGTGGTATAATCGGTTTTAGTAAAAAGTTAGGAATTGCTGAACTTCCTTACGTTCTCTGGAGGAGCGGAGATAATGTGGCTTCAGCTTAAAAAAACGGTAGAAGCCGAGTTATCTCAATCTTATGCGAGATGACTGAATGCGATCTAGAAGAAATTAAATCGATCAGAGGGCTGAGAGGAGGAGCAATGGTGGGATTAGGAGGATTTAAACATCAGGAGCTCGTCGTCGATCTAACGGCCGGTTCGGTCACGACGCGCCCACTCAATGAAGAGCTGGCACGCCAGTACATTGGTGGCCGGGGCCTGGGTGTAAAGTACGTGTTTGATAACGGACCTAACGTCGAACCATTTTCTCCAGAGAATATTCTGTGTTTTATGACAGGTCCGGTCACCGGTTCGCTGGCACCGATGAGTGGTCGTCTGGCAGTGGTGACCAAATCACCGCTCACCGGAACGGTGACCGACTCGCACATGGGAGGCTGGTCTGCGGCACGTATGAAGTGGGCGGGCATCGATAATATTATCGTCCGAGGGAGGAGCGAAAAACCGGTCTACTTATATGTGGAAAACGGTGAAGGAAAGCTTTTCGATGCCAGTG
This sequence comes from Candidatus Carbonibacillus altaicus, assembly GCA_003050645.1. Classification (GTDB taxonomy): domain Bacteria; phylum Bacillota; class Bacilli; order Thermicanales; family DSM-22653; genus Carbonibacillus; species Carbonibacillus altaicus. The sequence goes on along the minus strand of PEBX01000027.1, from coordinate 16,787 downwards.
ATCTCTGGGGAAAAGGTGTGCGGACGACGGTTAAGCTTTTAAAAGAGCGACACGGCGCGGACGATCTAAGCGTCATCGCCATCGGTCCGGGAGGAGAGAATCTCGTACGCTTTGCTGGCTTCATCAATGAGAACGACCGGGCTGCCGGCCGGGGCGGCACGGGTGCTGTCGCCGGCTACAAACGACTTAAAGCCATCGTCATTAAAGCTTCGCAGAAAGGTAATCTTCCTCAGCCGAGCGATCCGGAAGCCAATCGTAAGGCGACTCAAAAGGCATTGAAAGCGATTGTCGAAGGTGCGGTAACGGCACCCCGCAAAGGAGGACTTTCCGTTTACGGTACCAACGTCCTCACCAACATCATCAATGAAGTGGGCGCGTTACCGACGCGAAATGCCAAAGAAACGTATTTTGCCGAGGCCGAAGGCCATAGCGGAGAGATGGTCAACCGGACGCTCCTCGTTGCCGACAATACGTGTCATGCCTGCCCGGTTGCATGTAAAAAAGAAGTCGAAGTGAAAAGCGGTAAATACAAAACGCGCACGGAAAGTTTTGAATATGAATCCGGCTGGGCGCTGGGTGCGAACTGCGGCCTTTCCAATGCCGAGGCGATCGCTTTTATGATCAATCAGTGCAATGAATACGGTATTGATACGATCGAAGTCGGTCATGCGCTATCGGTGGCCATGGAAGCATCTGAACGTGGGCTCATCACTGAGACGGTTCGATTTGGTGATGCCGATCAGATGATTGAACTCATTGAAGATATCGCTTTCCGCCGTGGTCTGGGGGACGAGCTCGCGGAAGGTCCGGCCCGCTTTGCCCAGGCGATCGGTGCGCCAGAGCTCTCCATGTCGGTCAAAGGGCAATCGATTCCGGCTTATGATCCGCGCGGTATCCAGGGGATCGGTCTCGGTTACGCGACGAGCAATCGCGGTGCCTGTCATTTGCGCGGTTACAGCGTCGCGGCAGAGATCATGGGGATTCCCGAACCCGTCGATCGTTTGGTGGTAGAGGGTAAAGGCGCGCTTTTAAAATTATTCCAGGATCTCCATGCATTCTCCGACTCGATGGACATCTGTAAGTTCTCTTCATTTTCCGAGACCGCTCATCATTACGCCGAACAGTATGCGACGATGACGGGTATTCCGATGACCGCCGATGATGTTTTAAAGGCCGGGGAACGGATTTACAATCTGGAACGCTATTATAACAATCTAGCCGGATTTAAACGGCGAGAAGATGATCTTTTACCGGAGCGCTTCCTGAAAGAACCAGGAACCGGTCACAGCGCCGGGCAGGTCAGTCATCTGCAAGCGATGCTCGATGAATACTATCAGGTACGCGGTTGGAAAGATGGTGTCGTTCCGGAAGAAAAACTGAAAGAGCTTGGTATCGTAAGCGCCTGAACGGTGCGTTAATTTCAGGTAAAAATATCGATCAACGGTGCTTCATTTTTAGGCAACGCTTAAAGAACGATCGATCGTACTTAGCATGTCACGCACGCTAAAAAATACAGACAGATGATGAAAGATAAAAACAGGCCAAGGGTGCCCCTGTCGTGGCCTGTTTTTATTTGCATAGCGCAACTGTACCGATAACATACTTCCTTACATACCTCCGGCGACAGGCGGGAAAAGGGCAAAGCTATCGTTCTCGTGAACTTCGGTGTCCAGCCCGTTTTTAAATAAAATATTTTGACCGTTAATCAAAATATGGACCAGCGGTCTCAAGGTTTCCCCGTCGTCTTCAAAAATGGCCGGCCTCATGGCGGGGTACTGCTGAATAAGTGCCCAAAGTGCCCCTCGGACAGTAGGCGTGTCCGGGTTGACAGACACAGCATCGTTCCCGCACAAATCGCGAAAGTTAGCAAACAATCTGATAACCATGGTGGGTGCTCCTTTCATACCGGTTGATGAAAGCAGGAATAGGTTGATATAATGAATGCACAAATATTGGATGTGCTTTCATTGACTGCCTGTAATCTGTTGTCTGTATTTTATGATAGCAGGGAAGATGTAAAAAAAGCAAGTCAAAATCTTTTGTCATGAGGGGGCCCGTTTCATGGACTTTATGCATGTCGTATCGGTAGATGAAGCCCTCGGGCTGATCCGAAAGCACGTCGTTCCGGCGGGAGAAGTCGATGAAATGGTTCTAGAAGATGCCGCCGGGTATGTGCTGGCTGAAGACATCGTGGTGCAAGAAGATCTTCCTGCTTTTGCGCGTGCCACAGTTGACGGTTATGCGCTCCGGGCACATGAGACGGTTGGAGCGAGCGATTCGCTGCCAGCCTTTTTTGATATTGCGTTTTCTGTTGCCATGGGTGAAATGCCTGAAAGGTCACTCAGACCCGGGGAGGCTGCAGAAATTCCTACGGGCGGCATGTTACCGGACGGCGCCGATGCTGTCGTCATGATCGAACACGTCGAAGCTCTGGGTGATGTGCTAAACGTATACAAACAAGTCGCGCCCGGAGAAAACGTGATTCAAAAAGGTGAAGATTACGTGTCCGGATCCGTCGCCTTAAGAAAAGGAACACGGCTCGGACCGGCACAGGTTGCACTCCTTGCAGGAGTGGGAAAGGACACGGTTCGCGTGTATAAGAAGCCGAAGCTGGCCGTATTATCGACGGGTGATGAGATCGTACCGGTTTCCACCCGGCCGCTACCGTTGGGAAAAGTGCGCGATATGAATGGATATTCGCTCACGGCTTTATTTCGAGGATGGGGAGCAGAAGTAACTTATGCTGGGATCATTGCCGATGATTTTTCTCTCTATTTAAAAAAGGCTGAGCAGCTTGTAGAGGCATACGATGGATTAATTCTATCCGGAGCCAGTTCAGTCGGGCAACGTGACTGGTCATATCACGTGCTTCGGTCTTTACCAGAATCAACGACTTTATTTCATGGGCTGGCGATTCGCCCGGGTAAACCGACGATGCTCGGACTCAGTCAAGGTAAGCCGATTCTGGGTCTTCCGGGTCATCCCGCTTCGGCGATGGTGATCGCCCATGTGATCGGAAGGGAGCTTTTGTACGTTTTAAAAGGAGATATGTTTAGCGCACCTGTTCGTTTGTTCGCACGCGTGACGCGCAATCTTGCCTCACAGTCTGGCAGAACAGATTATGTACGGGTGCGTCTTGTAAACGATGGTGATGAGCTGTGGGCAGAGCCACAGCTGGGTAAAAGCGGTCTCATTTATACACTGGCAGAAAGTGATGGTCTCTTGCGGATCCCTCCCGAACAAGAGGGTCTTTTGCGTGGTGCGCAGGCGCAAGTGATGTTATATGAAGGCGTGACGGCCCGAGTCTCACAGTGATGCGATCGTCAGTGCTTGCCACCTTTATTTAACCTTTTTAATGGACATGCTGTGTACGCGCATGAGCGGTGTTGATTTGGATGGATCGGGGCTTAAACGGATGGATGGTCACTTGTTTTAGCTTTTTTAACGTTTGTGAGTGATACGTATGATGAAAGACAGGTGGGTTGATGATGAAAGATCTTCACGAACGACATGTGTACTTGACCGATCAACCGCTTAAGGATGCACAGGCACGCTTTTTAGAGGAGGCGAAGATTACGCTTCGCACCGAGACCATTCCGGTGACAGAAGCGCTTCATCGGGTGACGGCCGAAGATGTCTATGCGCGCGTGTCGATGCCGAACTATCATGCATCGGCGATGGATGGCATTGCTGTTTTGGCTAGGCACACTTACGGGGCCAGCGAGCGCGCACCCGTGCGTTTGCCGAAGGACGCCTATGTCTGGGTGAATACGGGTGATGCACTGCCTAAGGGGACGGATGCGGTGATCATGATCGAAGATCTGCATCTTTTAGACGATGGTTCAGTTGAATTGATCGAGCCGGTTCATCCCTGGCAGCATATACGTCCGATCGGTGAAGACGTGGTGACCGGAGAGATGCTCGTCCCGCTTTACCATGCTTTAAAGTCGTATGATCTTGCGGCATTGCTGGCTGGCGGGATTACGGAAGTCAAAGTATTTGCCCGCCCGCGTGTGGCGATTTTACCGACGGGTGATGAGCTCATCCCCCCGAGTACAACCGTAAGACCCGGTGAGATTATCGAGTTTAACAGCACCATGCTGGCAGCAGAAGTGCGCGATGCCGGCGGTTATGCGCACGTCTTTGCGATTGTTCAAGACGACCCGAAAGCGCTCGAAGCGGCGGTTGGCGAAGCACTCAAAGCATATGATATCGTCTTAGTGAATGCCGGTTCTTCGGCAGGGGGGAAAGATCATACGCGACACGTTTTTGAACGGTTTGGACGGGTTCTTACCCATGGTGTCGCGACCCGTCCCGGTAAACCCGTCGTGCTAGCGGTGAGCGACGAGGGAAAAAAACCGCTCGTCGGTATTCCGGGCTATCCGGTATCGGCCTATCTGGCGATGCGTTGGTTTGTTCGACCGCTCTTATATCGTGTGCTCGGGCAGCAGCCACCCGAGGCTGTGCGCGTAAAGGCGCGACTTGGGCGCCGGATCGTCTCCCAAATGGGGACAAGCGATTTTATACGCGTCAGTTTAGGAGAAGTTTCTGGAAGGCTGGTGGCGAATCCTTTGAGCCGGGCGGCTGGGGTGACGACGTCTCTTGTCCGCGCTGATGGTCTCATCACTGTTCCACCGGAAGTATTGGGGTATGAACAGGGTGAGACTGTGGAGGTTGAATTGTTTCATCCTTTAGAGGCGATTAAAAACAAAATCGTTGTCACAGGCAGTCACGACTTAACCCTCGATGTGATTACGTCCCTGTTGCGTCAAAAACATCCGGAGCTTTCGATTGCCTCGCATCATGTGGGCAGCATGGGTGGACTTTTGGCTATAGAAAAAGGTGAAACACACGTGGCCGGTATCCATCTCCTTGATCCGGCGACAGGTGTCTATAATATTCCTTTTATCGAGCGTTATGTACGTTCGCGGTCGGTCATACTGGTACATCTAGTCGGTCGTGTTCAGGGTTGGATCGTGCCTAAAAATAATCCACGGGGGATTCACTCCGTCCACGATTTGCTGCAGGAAAACTTGATTTTCATCAACCGGCAGCGCGGTTCGGGGACCCGCATCTTACTCGATAGCTGGTTAAAAAAAGAAGGCATTGAAGCGTCAAAGATATATGGCTATACTCAGGAAGCGGTTTCTCATTTGGCAGTAGCGGCGCAGGTCGCCTCGGGTGAGGCTGACGTGGGGCTCGGTATCTTAAGTGCGGCGCGGGCTTTTGATCTCGATTTTATCCCGCTTGCGGAGGAGTCGTATGCGCTCCTTTTCGATCGTTCTTTTGCAGAAAGCTGGCGCGGTCTGGAGCTTTTGAACGTGATCCGAAGCGATGCGTTTAAACAGGCGGTGCATGCGCTAGGTGGCTATGATACAGCCAGAACGGGAGAAGTCGTTTACGAACGCGGGTGATCTTGAGACAGATTGTCAAAAAAGAAGACTGGATTGTCAAGCAATAAGACTTGTGAAAACCCTTAAAATGTGCGATGATAGCGTTACCAGTAGGAGAGGAGGTGGCACCGTGACGGTGTCCGATACACTGGGAAGACCGCTACAGGACTTGCGTATATCGGTGATCGATCGATGTAATCTTCGCTGTACGTACTGTATGCCGGCGGATGTTTTTGGTCCCGATTATGCATTTTTACCACAGTCGGCCCTTCTCTCTTTTTCTGAAATGACCCGCCTGGTGAAATTATTTGTCCAGCTCGGTGTGAAAAAGTTACGGATTACCGGCGGCGAACCGCTTTTGCGTGTGGGGCTTGATGGCTGGATTAAAGACGTGCTTCAAGCTGTACCGGAACTAAATGATATCGCCATGACGACCAACGGTTTACTTTTACCCCGCTATGCGCAAAGACTCAAAGAAGCCGGTTTAAAACGCGTAACGGTAAGCCTCGACAGTCTCGATGAGGCGACCTTTGGCGCGATGAACGGCCGCGGCATTGTTCCACAGCGGATTATAGAAGGCATTGATGCGGCGGTGGCGGCCGGGCTCGAAGTCAAGATCAACATGGTTGTCAAACGCGGCGTAAATGATCTGGATATTTTGCCGATGGCCCGGTATTTTCGTGAACGGGATTTGACGCTCCGTTTTATAGAATTTATGGATGTCGGAAATGCAAACGGGTGGCGTCTCGATCACGTCGTGCCCAGTCAGGAAATTCTTCAAATGATCGATCGTGAGATGCCGCTTGAACCGGTCCATCCGAACTATTTTGGTGAAGTGGCGAAGCGGTATCGGTATAAAGGCACGACGACAGAAATCGGTTTTATTACGTCGGTCACACAAGCTTTTTGCAGCACTTGTACACGAGCCCGGCTTTCAGCCGATGGTAAGCTCTTTACGTGCTTGTTTGCCTCTGACGGGACCGATCTTAAACAGAGCATGCGCGATGGAGCCGATGATGAGACGCTTTTAACGATTATTCGTAAGACGTGGTCTGTACGTCGCGATCGGTATTCAGAAATCCGGCTTTCCGAGACCGCTGAGCTTCAAAAGCGCAAAAAAATTGAGATGTCGTATATTGGTGGATGAGTGATGGATAACGCGTTCGGCATAGGGCACACCGCCGTATTTCAGTTGTTGTCAAGCGGCCCGGCTTTATTCATTCACCGTCCATCTAGCCTTTAAGGTAGCCGGGTAAAGGCCCCCATCACTTCTACAGTTTGCATAATGTTCACGAATGCCTTAGGATCGGCCTGGCGAATGAGGGCTTTGATCATCGGGAGTTCGTAGCGCGTGGCGACGGTCATGAGGACCGTTTTTTTGTTTTTAGAATATGCACCGACGCCTTCTAAGACGGTGATTCCCCGGACGATCTGTTTGAGCAGTGCTTCCCGTACGGCCTCGCCTTCTTCTGTGACGATCATGAGTGTCAGTTTGATGTGTCGTGTGAAGATCGTGTCGACGACGCGTCCGGCAACGAAAATCGAGAGCATGGTGTAAAGCGCCTGGTCCCAGTTAAAGATAAAACCGGAGACAAAGATGATGATCGCGTTAAACGTCGACATCAGTGTTCCCATGGGGAAATCACGTCTTTTCGAGATAAACATGCCGATGATGTCCAGCCCGCCAGTAGAGGCCGACGCAGAAAAAATGAGCCCGGTGGCGAGCCCGGCGATGGCTCCGCCAAAGACGGCTGATAAGATCGGATCAGACGTCAGCTGATAGATGGGTATGATGTTCATGGCCAAGGATGTGGTAGTGACGGAGATCGCACTCCGCACGATGAATACTTTGCCCAAGGTATAAAAGCCGAAAATAAAAAGCGGTATATTTAACAGCAAAATAATCCAGCCAGTATTGATCGGTGTGATGAGTCCGATGATCATGGCCACACCGGTCACGCCTCCGGATAGGACTTTATGGGGGAGTAGAAGTAAGTTATAGGCAAAGGCCAAGACAATAGAAAAAAGAAATAGTAGGACATAATCCGTGACACGTCGTGAAACAGAAGGCATTCTGAAGAAACTCCTTTCGATCGTTCATACGTACATAAGATAAACTCTATTGTTCGTTTCCCGGACCGTACATTTATTGTACACGATTTGGTATTATTTGTTGAGCCATGAACCTTTTTCCGGTACAATAAACATATCGTATGCCAACGGGTATACTATAGCGTGCTAGGAGGCTTTTTTTTGCGTATTGGATACTGGCTAAAACACTGGATTTTAAGCCGCGAAGAAACGCGGGATGCAGCAGTTGACCCGGTTTTAAGAACGCGCTATTACCGGGAAAAACCGGAACATGTCATACAACTTTTGCAGGAACAAATAGGTATGGTTTTGCCAGGCTGGCGCGTCACGTACGTCGATGCCAAGCGCGGCGAACTCATGGTGGAAAAGAAGGGCCTATTGGGTACCTATGACATGATGCTCACGGTTTATCGGCTTTCCCCTATGCGTGCGGCGGTTGATGTGGTCGTCTCCAGGCGCGGTCCTATCGGCGATTTTGGCTATGGCTATCGGGTTATCGAGCGCCTGTACGCGGGGCTCGGAAAAACATTAAAGGAACTGGAGGAGCGACATACAAAAATTTTTCCGTAAAGCAATGGCTTCACGTTAAGTTTGAAAATAAAAGGAGACGGTCCATGCCGCCGATGTCGAAGCAACCGCTGAATAAGAGCTTTTTACATCTCGCTTTACTTCTATGGATGGTGGAATTTGTGCGCGGTTCGATCATCTATGCTTTTTTACCCGTATACGGGCAAAAAACGCTCGGCATGTCCATCGCCGTCATCGGGCTTGCTGTGACCGCCCATTCATTGGTCGATTTACTGGGCAAAACAGTCGCCGGGGCGATTCTCGACCACTTAAGCGTGCGCTGGGTCATCATGTCCAGTATGGGCATCTCCTTTCTCGGACTTTTGGCTCTCCCCTGGATGCATGTATCATGGGGGTTTATTGCGGCAGCGGCGCTTTTTGGACTGGGGATCTCGCCGGTCTGGCTGGTCGCCATGTCCCAGGTTGAAGAACGGATGCGCAGCACGCAAATGGGCCTTTTGTATGCATTCTGGCTCATCGGCACTGGCGGAGGCCTCGTGCTGACGAATTTCTTTCTCGATCACCAATCACAATTACCACTTGTTCTCTCTTTAATACTTTGGTTCATCGGCACACTGTCGGCATTCTTTTTAAGCGACAGGCCGATCGTCGGTCTGAAAACGCCGCGTTTGCGTGAACAACTGTATGCGCTCAAACGACAGGTCCGCCAGATGCGCCCTTTATTACCCGGGATGCTTGTGCAGACGCTCGCCGCCGGTATGCTGATACCGGTTTTACCGGAATTTGTGTCCAAACACTTAGGGATTTCTTACAGTGATTACTCCTATGTGATTATGTCGGGGGGTGGAGTGGCTATGCTCGCTCTTTTGCCGATGGGGCGGCTGGCCGATCATTTCGGGAAAAAATGGTTTCTGGTGATCGGTTTTTTGGGACTCTCCGGCGTTTTATGGATTGCACCATGGGTGAAAAGTGTAACAGAAGTAGTTTGTCTGGCCGTTTTGCTGGGGGCTTTTTATGCCAGCGTTTTGCCTGCTTGGAATGCCCTGTTAGCCCAGTACGTGCCACCTGACTATAAAGGCATGGGGTGGGGTCTTTTTTCCAGTATCGAAGGGATCGGGGCACTTATCGGTCCTGCCCTAGGAGGGTTGATTGCTTATCATTTTACGACGGTTGGAACGATCTTGACCTCTGCTTTTTTACTTATTAACATTGCTGTTTATTATGCGCTCGCGCCAAAACATTTTTTTGAACCGAATCCGTAAGGCATGAGATCATCATCGATCATTGGAGAGAGGGGTACTGAGCTTTGGGGGAGACGAACCGAAAGGTGCTTATTTTTCATAGCGACTACGGTGAAGGACACCGTCATGCAGCCCTTGCTCTAGCTCAGGCGCTCGGTGAAATGGATGGCAGTCTACAAGTAAAGGTTACGGATTTTATGCGGGATACGCACCCGTTTTTACATATTTTGATGCGCCGTACCTTTTTTAGTGCGCTACGCTATTTCCCAGCGGCGTATCGCCTTGCCTACCGCAAAACCAAAGAAGCAAAACGCGCACCGCTCTTAGAGCACTTTACAGCCTTAGGCGAAAGGCGTATGGCGACGTATGTACAGACGTTTGACCCGGATGTTATCGTCTCTACCCATCCGTTTGCATCTCAGGGGATGGCCTACTTAAAACGACTGGGCTATGTCGATGTACCGCTTTTTACGATCATCACCGATCATACCGATCACCGTTACTGGTTGAGTGAAGGGATGGACATGTATCTGGTAAGCTCCGATGCCCTTAAAGCAAAACTCATCGAGCAAGGTATTCCGGAAACGCGGGTTTTGGCCACAGGCATACCGATTGAAACACGTTTTGCTGCCCTTCCGGAGAAAGAAGTGGCACGGTCGATGTTACATCTACCACAAGATACCGGTGTCCTTTTGGTTATGGGCGGTGGCATGGGGATGGTGGATGATGCCGAAGCGCTCGTAGAAGCCCTGATCTCAATGGATGAGGCCTTTACCGTCGTGTTTGTGGCCGGGCATAATGAGCGTTTGCGCAAAAAACTGACCGCCTGGCGGGATCACACCCTTCAAGATCATAAAGTAAGACGCCTAGTGATAACGGGATTTACTCAGGATATCGCCCTTTTTATGGCTGCCAGCGATATCATTATTACAAAACCTGGGGGACTCACGACGTCGGAAGCGATTGCCTCGCAACTCCCCATGATTTTATATAAACCGCTGCCTGGGCAGGAGGAAGACAACGCTCTTTTTTTAAGTGAACTGGGCGTGGCCTGGATGGCTGGGTCTGTAGCTGAGGTCGTGCGTCACGTGCAAAAGTTGTGGCATCGCCCGGACATGATCAAGAAGCTTCAAGATAAAGCGCGACTGTTAGATTTTGGTAGCGCGGCGTATGAGGCGGCGACGATTATTCTTCAGGCGCTCGATCGGCCCAAATTGCGGCGCGTGCTCGCGCAGGAAGATGAAGCGCCGGATTATGGTCTGGATATACTGGATGATTTTGGGGATATTTTGCCTAAACACGGGACATCATAAAAGAACCATGCAGAAAGGTTAGGACTCGATGTTTAAACCGTTTCGTTATCTTCACTCAGTCTATGATCTTGATTTTTCCGCGCTTCGTTGTATAGGGATACGCGGTATCGTCGTCGATCTCGATAACACACTTTTGGAGTGGCATCGCGACACCGGCACGGAAAGACTCCGTCAGTGGTTTGACACGGCGCGAGAGAATGGGATGAAAGCGATTCTCGTTTCGAATAGCAAAAAACCGCGTGTTTCCAAAATCGCAGAACCGTTTGGTATTCCGTATATCGCTTTTGCCAAAAAACCACTGCCTTTTGCTTATCGAAAAGCGCTCCGGTTGATGGATCTTCCGCCGGAAGCAGTCGTGGTCATCGGGGATCAACTCTTGACGGATATTTTAGGTGGCAACTTATACGGCTTAAAAACGATTCTCGTCGCCCCGCTTTCTCAAAAGGAAGGCCTTGTGACGCGCATCAACCGGAGACTGGAGCGACTGATCCTGCGTTTGTTTGTGAAAAGACTGCCGGATGCCGACTTAGAATGTTCAACGGCCCTGGAAGGAGGAAAAGATCGTGCACGCTGAAGTGTGTCCCGGGTGTGGCGCGATCTTGCAAAGCGACGATCCGAACAAGATCGGCTATATTCCAAAAGCATTCCACGGTTCAGAAGATGCTCTTTGTCTGCGCTGTTATAAGCTCGTGCACTACGGGGAAGTGATCACCTATGAACAAGGTGATCCGAGTTTTCGCTCGATGCTGGAGGGTGTGGCGATCGGGAAAATCGTTTTCTGGCTGATCGACCTCTTTAACCTGGAGACGAGTCTCAACATGCATCCACGCCGTCTCCTTGGGGAGGATTCTTCGTATGTAATCGTCAATAAAGGGGATCTTCTGCCCGATCCACGCCATATACCGCGGATACTGGATTATGTTGAAAAGCGACTGCGTGAGCAAGGCTCAGAGCCCGAGGGGCTTTTTTTGATTTCAGCATCGACTGGACTCGGCATGGAACCTCTCACCCGGCTTTTTCAGTCTCTGGATCGAGACGGACTCATCTTCGGTGCGACCAACGTCGGTAAATCAACGTTTCTCAGTCGCCTGCTTACGATGCTCGGGCAGACACCTGATAGTCCGCGTCTCACGACGGCGTATGTGCCGGGAACGACGCTGGGGCTCATTAAGATTGCGTTTTCGGAAAAGCTCTCACTCTGGGACAGCCCGGGGCTCGTTTTGAACGATGATCTGACTACGCGTCTTTCGCCGCGCGCATTAAAGGCAGTCATTCCAAGGCGTAAATTAAAACCCCACACGTACCAACTTCATCCCGGGCAGACATTATTTTTGGGGGGACTTGCGCGAATCGATTTTTTGGAAGGTCCTCTGCAATCGTTTGTCGTTTATGCCTCTGAAGGTATTCGCATCCACCGTACGAAACAGGTTCGGGCGGATTACCTCACGGACCATGAAAGGGGGAAGCTCCTCGTGCCACCGTACCCTGGCGAAAAGATTCTTTCGGTCCCGTTTGTACGGACAACGCTTGCCTGGCGAAACCAAAGAGGCGAAAAAAAAGACGTAGCCATACATGGTCTCGGCTGGGTAACGTTGACCGGTGCTCACGCTGTGCTCGATGTATACACGCCAGAAGGGGTCGGCGTCAGTCTGCGTCCGGCCCTCATCTAAGGAAAAAAGCTATTTACGACGGTTTTGCCACTGATGGCGGAGAATCTTTCTCCGGCTAAAGGTGAGCAGCCAGTACACGATGAGAAAGCCAAAAGCAAAGACAATGGTGGTGTATATGGCGGCTTTTTGTTGTTCACCATTCGCAACGGCAAAAAAGAGGCTCAGTGTGAGCGTATCGGTTTTGCCAGGGATGTACCCGGCGAGCATAAGCGTTGCTCCAAATTCGCCCAGCGCCCGGGCAAAAGCGAGCACCGTTCCGGCGAGGAGCGTCGGCCAGGCCAGCGGCATGGTGACGTCCCAAAAGACGATCCATGGCGATTTGCCGAGCGTGCGGGCGGCAAATTCCAGCTTTCGATCGACATTCAAGAAGGCGGCCACGGCGTTTTGATAAAAGAGCGGAAAGGCGACAACGCTGGAGGCGACGACGGCTCCCAGCCAGTTAAATGTAAAAGTAAAACCAAAGGTACGGTACAAAAAACCGCCGATCAGACTGTTTTTACTGAGCAGGATGAGGAGGATATAACCGAGGACGGTCGGCGGTAAGATCATAGGCATAATAAAGAGTGTTTCGATGATTTGTTTACTGGGAAACTGGCGGCGTGAGAAGAAAAAGCCGATCGGTAAGCCAAGGAGGGCGACGAGTAAGGTGGCTAGGAGCGAGACACGCATCGACAAGTAGAGCGGCCATAAAAAATCGTTCACATGCGATCATTCCTTACATCTGCTTATTTGCATCGATGGTCTTGCTTTTATAAAAACAGGCATGAAAACGAGTGGTTTTACGCGCAGATCATCCTATATAACCTGAATTGGCGCTTATGGGGCTGGCGTAAATCCGTACTGTTCAAGTATGTTTTTTCCTTCTCCTTCTCGCAGTGCTTTTAAGAAAGCTTTAGCCAGTATTTGCTCCTTGGTGCCTTGAATGACAGCGCCCGGGTAGACGATCGGACGATGCCAACTTTCCTGGGCTGTATCGTTAAACTCAACTTTATTTGAGATAGCCGCATCGGTCTTATAAACGAGCCCGACATCGACTTCACCGGTTTCCACATAAGCAAGAACCTGCCGAACATCATTGGCAAAGACGATTTCTTTGGCTTCGGTCAGCCGATCATAGATACCCAAGTGTTTTAAGACTTCTTGGGCATACGTGCCGGCCGGGACGCTTTTCGGTTCGCCCATGGCCAGACGAATGTTTTTGGCTTCTTTTAATTTGTCAAAGGAGAGTTTTTGGTTCTCGGGGGTTTCTTTGGGTATGACCAGAACAAGGGTATTCATAACGACATTCGTACGCGTATCGGGAATGATCAAGCCTTTTTGCTCCAGCTCATCCATTTGTTTGACTCCGGCAGAAATAAAGACGTCGACTGGTGCACCTTGCTCGATTTGTTGCATGAGTTGCCCGGAGGCACCGAAGTTAAAATTCAATCTGACGTGATGTTCTTTTTCAAAGGTCGGTTGATATGTTTCCAAAGCGTCTTTTAAACTGACGGCTGCAGAGATGATCAGCTCAGTCGGTTTTTGACTTGGTGTTGTGGAGGAAGATGCGTTTGTCTGTGTTCCAGAAGCATCCGAACTGGTTCCTTTTTGATTCGTACTGGCAAGGCTCGTTGAATCATTTTGAGGGTTGCTTCCCGTGTTTCCACAAGCGGAGAGAGAGAACGTGAGCATCAGTACGATCAAGATCATGAACGAAAATGTTAGAAGAGGACGATCAATGCGCATCTTTTTAGCCCTTTCATACTTTTTTTGTTTGATCAAATGCATGTGAATGATTATTAAAAAATGCGAATAAAAGAGAATAAATATGAATGAACCTGAATGAACCTGAATGAACCTGAATCAATGTGAATCAGCGTACTTGATTATGAATCGTGCGTGGCATAAGCTGTGTGTTACGCGCCTTAATCACGTCGGGTGTATTCATCTCGTTCGACCTGACCGTTGCGGATGAAGATCATACGTTTAGCAAGGAGTCGGGCTTCTTCCAGGTCATGGGTGACGATCACAGCCGGAAGATGCTGGTATGACCAGACATTTAGAAAGATGCGACGCATGGACGCTTTGATATCCGTATCGAGTGCTGCGAATGGTTCATCGAGTAACAGAAGGCGTGGTCTGGAAAAAAGAGCACGGAGTAGAGCTACCCGCTGCTTCTCACCCCCCGACAGGTTGGCTGGATAACGATCGAGCAGGTGTCCGATACCGGCCCGGTTTATGAGCTCGTTTTTTTCCTCATCCGACCACGGTTCGTTCTTAGGTGTACCGTAAAAGAGGTTTTGTGAGACTGTTTTATGGGGAAATAATGCATAATCTTGAAACACATAACCGATCTGCCGATGTTCAGGGGGAATGGGCTTTTTGCCGGTTTCATAAAATGTTTGTTCTTGAAAACGAATCATACCGCGTTCTGGATGTATGAGTCCGGCGATCATGTTAAGAAGCGTGGTTTTGCCGGACCCCGATGGTCCAACGAGCGCCGTAATTTCCTGGTAGAAGGTAAGCTCAACTTGCAGTTGTAATGTGTCCAGTTGCTTTATAACATTCATATAAAGCACAAAAGTGGCCCCTCTTTTCTATAGAATTTTTGATTACTTTATTGTTTTTACTTCTTTATTGTTTTGTATCCTTCATGATCAATTGGTTGATGAGCTTGTGTGACATGTTCCCACCACCTACGCTTTTGTTTAGAGGTGGGATTTTCTCGGGTAATCCCATCTCATGATGGGAAGTCATCAGAGCTAACCCCGTGTGCCCCACGGTTCGATGTTCAGTTAGGCGATCCCTAACTGTTTTATGCCCTCATATTTGATGTTGATGGCAGCGTTCACGTCTCGATCAGCCTCAAAACCGCATTCACAGCGGAAAAGATCCACTTCTACAAGCAAATGCACGTGGTCCGGCATGATCTCTATTTCGGTGATCTCAGCACGGCGCTCATCCGCTAAAGTTCGGAGAATTTCCTTGAGCGGTTCTTTTATACCGCTTACCAAAACCTTTCGGCGATACTGCGGGCACCAGACAACGTGGTATTTGCATGAATACACAACGTTTCGATTGGATTTGTACTCCATGAGAATATTATACCGCACGAAGATATTTAAACAAGATTAGGCTGCCTTATCCCCAGAGCTAAAGCCCGGAGCTTGCGGCGACCGAGGGGTTGGTTATTTGTAATAATACCAGTACGCTGACGGATGAAACGGGAATCTTTCGATCAGTGTACACGGTCCAGAACGGATGAGTGTCGTCTTGTTTATTTCTTCAAGTAGTCCCCGTTATGTTATAATAACAATGATACTTAGAAGAACAAACATGTTAGGATCCGATCAACGATGCCTGCAAAGTACCAAACGACCGTTAAAAAAGTTCAATCCCGAGATTTTAACGTTAACAGCCAGGTGTTGACAGTGTTCAAACAAGGCTTGCGTTACCTGAGTGTAGGTGTCATCAATACGCTCGTCGGCACCGGGACTATGCTTATCCTGTTAGCAATGGGTCTATCTTACTGGCCGGCGACGGCACTTGGTTTTAGCCTCGGTGTTTTGACGAGTTTTATACTGAACCGCGCCTTTACATTTTCTTATCAGGGTGAGACTCACGCAGCTTTCATACGCTTTTTGCTGGTCACGCTCGTCGGATATCTTGTAGCTTTTTCTTTAGCACCACTTTTGCTATCGGCCTTGTGGTCACGTCTAAGTCCATCTTTTTCCTTCGTCATACTTGCCGTAGACACGAATGATACACAAGTTTTTCATATGATATCGGCGTTGGTCGGTACGGTACTTTACACAGGGATGACATTTGTCGGGCATCGTGTCTGGACGTTTAAAAAAACATAAGTGGGGGATGGGCGTGGACACGTGGATGCAATGGTTTATTCTTTTCTGGTCTGTGACGATGATCACACTCATCGCCATCGGTGGTTTTTTTATGTTTCGCAAGTTTTTGCGTGTTCTCCCCAAAAAGGATGGTCTATCCGAAGAAATGCGTCGCGAAGCATTGATCGAGCAAAGTTTGCCGCTTTGGAGCGAAGAAGGGAAGGCGCTTTTAAACGAGCTTGTTCGTCCGGTCCCGTCTCTTTTTCGCGATGCAGCAAAAAAAGCGATTGCGGCTAAAATTGCGGAGATCGCACTAGAGCGTCGGGTACCTTCTATCGATGAGAAAATCATTTTAGAAGGATATATTTTGGCCACGCCCCGGCAGGATCATCGCTTTTTGTGGAAGCATGTCGAGCGACTCGGTCTCGATGTCTCCGAGTTCGAGGATTTGATAGAGCGAGACGCTCCCGTTCGTAAGATGAGGCAAGCTTGATGTAAGCTTAACTCTTTTGAATGTGACACTCCACAACGGCTAAAGCCGTGTAGCTTCTTCGTGCTACCCGTGGATACGCGCTACGGAAAGCACATGCGGCGTGGCCGCTACCTTCGTTTGTAGCGTAGTGACCGACGGATGACACCGGGCGGTGCCACTTGCCCATCCGTATCCTTTTGCCTTTAGGCCTCCTGAAGTATACGGATACCTGCAAGTTTCCTAGCAGGCTTTAAGGTA
>PEBX01000189.1 GCA_003050645.1 Candidatus Carbonibacillus altaicus | reverse complement strand
GTTATCCGATGAAAAATTAGCGCATCTTTTAGAGGAACGTGGTATTCGTATTGCACGTCGAACGATTGCCAAATACCGGCAGTTGGCAGGTATCCCTCCAGCGCATATGCGCCGCTTAAGCTGATATGTGTTGATGAATTTTACTGCATCGACCGTTACTGCATTTTTTGCTACGATCGTTTTGGATAAAGAATATGTTTTAATTATAATATATAAAATAATGATAATATGGATAAGTGTGAGTAATTTTAGTGTTCATTCATATTAGCATCATGAAACAGCCAGGAGGTAAGATTCATGAGTCGACTTATTCAAGACATCGACGCTCACACGCTCTACATTGATCTCAATGCTATCTTATCGACCATTTACGATGAAATTCTCGTCGTGAGCGCGGATGGTGAGCTTTTGCGTCACAGCCAGACGATGATCTCCGATTTTTGGGAAGCCGTTGGCCCAGATCTCATCGGAAAAAATATGCTCGACTTAGAACAGGAGGGTTATTTTACGCCGTCGGTAACTCGACTTGTCATTGAACAGCGCAAGAAGGTATCGGTCATCCAGACTTCCAAACAAGGGAAAAAAGTGCTGGCCGTTGGTACGCCGGTTTTTGACGAACAGGGTCAGTTGCAGCGCGTTATTATTGCTTCCCGTGACATTACAGAAACGTACATTTTGAAACAAGCACTTTTGTTAACTCAACAAGAAGTAGAATCCCTACGAGAAAGGGTCACGTTTCTATCGGATTTGTCGTTTCGTAGCCCGGCGATGTATAAGATTTATCAAAGCGTCTTAAAGATCGCTCGTTTTCCCACAACGGTTCTCATAACTGGAGAATCAGGCGTTGGGAAAGAGGTCGTCGCTACCTTGATTCACCGAATGGGTCCCCGTTCTGTAGGGCCTTTTGTAAAGGTTAATTGCGGGGCGATTCCCGAAGGTCTGCTGGAAAGCGAATTATTCGGTTATGAAAAGGGGGCCTTTACCGGGGCAGACCCGCGTGGTAAGAAGGGATATTTCGAACAGGCTCACGGCGGTATTCTGTTTCTAGACGAAATCGGTGAACTTCCTTTAAATTTGCAGGTAAAACTTTTACGCGTATTGCAAGAAAAAGAAGTGACACCCGTAGGCGGCCAAAAATCGATTCCTGTAGACGTTCAAATCATTGCAGCGACCAATGCAGATCTTAAGGAAAAAGTGAAGCAAGGTAAGTTTCGCGAAGATCTTTACTATCGTATCCACGTCGTACCGCTCTATGTTCCGCCCCTTCGTGAACGGAAAGAGGATATCGCCAGCCTGGCGTATTTATTTCTTTCCCGCTTTAATCACCATTATGGCAGACAGGTCAGTTTGACGCCGGAAGGTATCTCCATTTTAGAATCCTATGATTGGCCGGGTAATGTTCGCCAACTCCAAAACATTATAGAACGACTCGTTGTTCTCAGTGATGCGGACGATGAAATCATCGATGCTGAAACGCTCTATTTGTTGCTTTATGGCGAACCGCTATCTGAGGAGATAAAAAGGATAATTTTATCTGTAAAGACTGAGAATGAAAAGCTGATAAGTGAAAACAGAGCATCTATGTATGCGGAAAATAAAATAATTGAAAATCAATATATTTATAACCCGTCTCATGCATATGTTAATGGCCAGACCTTTGTTACACGGCTTCAAAAGCCAATGGATCAGCATGCTGTAGAATTCACTGCTTCAGATTTGGATGGGGTGGTCATGATCCCGTCCCATCAAACACTACCGGATGGCTTCAAGAAGTTTTTGAACCTCTGGAAAGCGGAACAACAAGGGCTGCCCTTGGAGGTAGATCATTTTCCCTCACTTAAAGAAGTAGTAGAAGCGGTCGAAGAGATGATGATTGATCTTGCCTTAAATCGCTTTGGTTCGACATTAAAAGCTGCCGAAGTGCTTAAAGTCAGCCAGCCTACCGTAAGTCGAAAATCGCGACGTTTGAAAAAAGGGTAAGCGTAATTTCTAAACCTAACTTTTAAAGTGTAAATACCGAAATAGAATTTCCCAAAAATAACGGTTGAATTTTCTCCATTAGGGGCTATATTAGCCCCCCTAGTGGGGCGGGAAAATGGAATAATATGTTATTCTCCTTGCTCGCTTTGTTTATCGAGTTTAAAGAATCTGGCTTTCTTTTTCTCTTTAATCCGGTAACTCTCCCCTTTAATATTAATCGTACTGGAATGGTGTAAAAGCCGGTTTAGAATCGCTGTAGCAAGGACGTTATCGCCGAAGATCTCTCCCCAGGATCCATAGGATTTATTTGACGTGAGGAGAATGGAGCCTTTTTCATACCGTTCCGATACGATTTGGAAGAAGAGGTGGGCTGCCTCGTCCTCCATTTTACGATAGCCGTTTTCATCGATGATGAGTAGGTGTGGCTTCGTATACATCTTCACCTTCTTTCGGATTGTGTTATTTCGATCGGCGATTTGTAGTGTCTGTACAAGATCATGAGCAGTCGTGAAATAAACCGTGTATCGTTCGGAGATCGCCTTTAATGCAAGTGCCACTGACAAGTGGGTCTTTACGACTCCGGGCGGGCCTAAAAATATGACATTCTCTTGATGTTCGATGAAGCTTCTTTTTCGTTCCGTTCCAATCTACAGTAACCTCTCCCCAATCGCCTTGCGCTTGTTTCCCGGGTGGAGTCTCAAAGCGTACTGTTGCCAATGCTTGTACTTGTGGTCGTAGAGGCTGCATAAAATCTCGCAAAATAGTAGGGCCGCCCTGATACCCCCTCTCACGAATTTCTTCAAGAAGGACAACCGCATTCAAACATCCTTCGTTCATACTCTCACGAATGTAATCCTTGAATGGCTCTAATTTCCCGGGTCCCTTTTTCTGGCGATGGTATCCATCAGGCACTCCTTCCTTAAGCCATTTCCGGATTGTTTTTCGGTCCCTCCCCAGCCTTAGCGATTTGTTGAATGCTCATGCCTTTCTTTCTCATCTCATGAATCTTGTAATACTCTCCATTCTTAACCATAGATTTCTCTCCCTTCTGGGAGAGATTGTTCCCTACTTGTGTAGAATTTTCAACCGGTTATATTGGGGATTTTATCACCGATTTCTACATCCAGCCTGCGGTATGTTCATGACCACCCACATAATAGTCCAAAATTTCCCGCTAACCGTCGAGATTGACGCCCTTCGCTAGTTAGTAATACAGTGAAAAATATGACTGAACAAGGAGTGAATTAGGTTTTACAATGGAATTCAAGGGGACGGAAAGTTTCCGTCATATACTTGAATTCTGAAAAAGGATAAGAAAACGCAAATGAATGACAGCGTGGAATTACCACACATCACCTCCATCCAAGATTTTCAACAGATTCGCATTCTGTTGGTCAATGGTACCGCATTGGA
>PEBX01000188.1 GCA_003050645.1 Candidatus Carbonibacillus altaicus | reverse complement strand
CTGGATGTTCATCTGCGAGATCACTTAAGGCAAGAACTAAAAAAAATTCATCGTGAAACACGCGCGACGATCGTGTTTGTAACGCATGATCAAGCAGAAGCGATGGCTCTTGCCGATCACATTGCCGTTCTACATAACGGTTTTCTCGAACAGATTGCGCCGCCAGATGAACTTTTTTTAAGACCTCAAACGCCTTTTGTGGCTACGTTTGTGGGACGAGCTGTGCTATTTCCAGGGCGTTGGGAGGCGAACCGTTTTTATCCGGAAGGCTGGATCGGTTCACAAGATGGTATGGGTATGAATGAGACGTTCTGGGAAGGACGTACGGTCGCACAAGCGTTCAAAAGAACCAATGTTTTTCCGATTCGTCCCGATGAATGGATGCTGTGCAAGCATGAACCGGGAATCCCGGTTAAAATTATCGTACGAGAGTATGCCGGTATTACAGTTCGCTTCACGGTTCTAAGAGAGAACGCCCGTAATTCAAAAGATGAACCTCTTAGCTGGAACATTTTATCTACACCGGGCGTACTCTATCAAGAAGGTGAAACGCTATATGCAAGGCCGCGTTTTGTCCACAAGGGTACGATGTTAACCGAAGATAAGTGCTAAGATGGCCGCGGTCAGACTGATCATGAAAATCCCATCGAAGACGCCCGCACCACCGATACTGATCATCTGTGTCTGGAAGCGTTTGAGTCGGGGAAGGTTCAAAAGGTCGGCACCAATGAGCGTTCCTAAAACGCCCGAGATATAAGCGACTGGGGCAGCGTGATCGCGTGCGATGATGAGCGCGACCAGGGCAGCGATCAAGGGCGGAATAAAGGCAGGCAGAGCAATCCCTACGCCTTCGACCGGGCGGGCCAGTGCTTTGGCGACAATGGTCATAATCACGGTAGCGACCAGTGCAGGGAGGAAGGGTGTACGCATCAAGAGATAAATACTAAAAGCGACAGGAACGAGCGCACCGCCGACGTTAACGGCGATAATTTGTCTTTCCACTTTCGGCGGATAATAATAAATAAAATACGGGAAGAGTGACTCACTGCGCCGTCTAAGCGGCCCCTGATCGATTTCTCGGATGCTTAGCGGAATGTTGATCATACTGCCTATAACTGAGATCGTAAAAAGTAACGTCGCACCGAGCGGGGTAAGCCCGAGGGCGGTAAAAGAAAGCGTTGTAACCTGGACGAATAAAAATATAAAAAGCATCGGAATGAGCAAAACGAGTAAAAACAGCCAGATAAGCGGCATGATGGGGCCCCTTTCTTTCATACATAAACTTAAACTTCTGCTAAATTCCCTACGTAACATCTTACGTAAAGACCTTCATACACAACCTACATCGGTGTGAATCACGCATTATATTTTCCTCAAGTTGTCATCAGTGTACCATAAAGTGTGGGCTACGCAAAGAGCGTATCCGATGGTAGGTAGTGTCATATGAAAAATGTACTTGACAAATATGACGCATTCATGGATGATAGGATTAGGTTTTGTGATTATAATTATGAATCAAATCAATAAAAAATATTTATCCATCTACAGAATCAACGCTAACAATCACTCAGGCATGCTCGTGCATACGGGTTGATCAGGTGTTATAAGCTAAATAAACCTATATGCGGTTTGAAAAACGCTATATGGGTTGAAACCTGCATACGGTTTGAAAACCGTTATATGGGTTGAAACCGCCATACAGTTTGAAAACCGTTATATGGGTTGAAACCTGCTATACGGTTTGAAAACCGCACTGCGGTTATGAAGATAAGGAGTGGATGATTATGGTTAAACTCACAAGTAACGTTATCTGGTCGGGAGAAGGTGTTCGATCCGTTGCGCATACTGGAGGGCACGAGGTCATCATTGATGAACCGACTGCAAGCGGGGGGACGGGCTTTG
The DNA here is from genome assembly GCA_003050645.1 of Candidatus Carbonibacillus altaicus. Taxonomy (GTDB): domain Bacteria; phylum Bacillota; class Bacilli; order Thermicanales; family DSM-22653; genus Carbonibacillus; species Carbonibacillus altaicus. Next base: position 1,501 of record PEBX01000188.1, on the reverse strand, counting down.
GTCCCAATCCAGTGCAACTTTTGCTAAGTTCATTAGGGGGATGCATGGCCGTTCTTATTCGCTCGCTTGCACCCCATCATCACGTCACCTTAAAATATTTAAAGATCGATGTGGAAGGGGATCTCGACCCACGCGGTTACCGCGAGGAAGATCCATCGATCCGTCCCGGTCTTCAGGAAATTCGTTATCACGTCAACATCGAAGCGGATGGTGAGAAAGAAGATATTGAAGCACTGCTTACGCATGCAGCACGTGTGTGTCCGGTAAAAGACACGTTGAAGGGCGTTACGGTGAATCGCGTGTAAATAAAGCGTGTTTGTCACTTAACCATAAAGTTCGTAGGGGAGGAGGGCTGTCATGGCTAGCACCTATTTTTTCAGAATAAACATGCTTCAACCCGAACCGCTTGAATTACCAACCCGAACCGATGAGGGAAAAGAGCTGATGTGGGTTGACGTACGTCCTTACGCAGCTTTTCTACGAGGACATTTACCGGGTGCACGCTGGGTTGATCTATCTCAGTGGATGGTTCCGCTTGATACAGAAAACGATCTGGACCTTTTTACGTTAGAAATTCAAAGACTATATACCAGGCTGGCTTTACCTGGAGCGGGAAGTGATGCTGTGGTCGTCCTCTATGATCAAGGTCTTTCACCGCTTCTTTGCCGCAGTGCTTTTATACTGGGTCTGGGTGGCATGGATGTCATGCTCTGGCCAGCGGGCTGGGAAACTATGGCCACGGAAACAGGCGAGGATGCCCTTCATCCCGGGAATGTTGAGCGTCAAAATGAATATCAAAATGAAGTTTGGACCGGATACCAGAGTCGACATTCGACAGAAGACCAGCTTGAAAACCAGTATGATATAGACTTACCGTCTGTTCACCTGCGTCGAGACTGGTTTTTGCTCGGTGAAGAAGCAGCTTTCCATCCGAATTTAATTGATGTACGGATGGACAAAGAATTTAGCGGAGAGATGTTTGCCCCATGTTGCTCGCAAGGGGGGAGAATTGATGGAGCGAGGCACATCGCGCTTTCCCGTTTTTTGGAGGATTTACCGCAGCTTTTGCAAGACGAACCGGCGTTAAAAAAAGAACCACTCGGTCTTTACTGCCACAGCGGTGCCCGTTCAGCAGTAGCCTTTTTCTTGCTGCGTGAAAGAGGGATTCCCGTTAAGAATTATTTTGACAGCATTCACGGCTGGCTGCGCGCCGGACGACCAGTGATACGCGGCGATCTTCACGAATATCGACTTATGGATTAGCTTAAGCTGTGTTCTGCCGGGCGTGGCTATTGAGCGCCATATACCTTCATGAACATGATCTAAGGATGGGCAAGCAACCACTCGATCGTTGGACGGTGCGTTCAACTTTTCGCGTTCAACTTTTCGATCTTTTGCTTTCACCTAAGCTTTCTGTGTAAGAAAAGTCATACTGTCCGGACACTGTTCGACTGAAGGCTCCCGTAGACAGGGCTTGTTTGTAGCGGGAGTCATTTTATTT
>PEBX01000026.1 GCA_003050645.1 Candidatus Carbonibacillus altaicus | reverse complement strand
AGGTTTGTATCGGTGTGACTGCGGATGGCGAACCCATGCCGATATGAACGGGGCGGCGAACCTGTTTCTAGCGGCTTACAAGGTATCTCCAGTCGCAGAGCGACGGAGTAGTGGGGATGTGGCGATCCCCGTGGTCGTGCCGATCCGACTTGGTTGGCACACGGTCCACGAACCGACATCTCCGGCGGTTTGAGCCTCCGGGGATGCCCCCGAATTCATTCGGGGGAGGACGTCACTTTCGTAGTTTTGTATATATTGTACGCACAAAAAAAGCGCCTCAGAAGAGGCGCTTTTTTTGTGCTGACGTGCCCAGCAGCTTGCAACGCAATATTTTGCGCGACAAGATACAATGGCTTCCTGAGGTTGTCACGGATGACGGTAGTTGTAGGAATTCAAGCAGATACACGAATCGTGTTCCTTCAGTTTTTCCGTTTCGATTTGGATGGTTATATGGTCAATTCCGCATGTATCGCGAATCACTTTTCTGCTTGCCAGGAGAATCTCTTGTGCATTCGCGCCGGGATCAATCATAATGTGGCAACTCAGGGAATCCATCCCGGACGTGATGGTCCAGACATGAAGATCATGGATGTTTTGGATCCCGGGAATCGAGTGCAATGTTTTGTTTAATTCTTCCAGATCGATGTGTTTCGGGGTACCTTCAATCAAAATATGCACTGATTCCTTGGTAACGCGCCAGCCACTGAACAAAATCAAGGTGGCAACCACGATGCTGATGATCGGGTCGGCAAGATACCAGTCAAAGAAAAAGATCAACAGTCCAGCAATAATGGCACCGATGGAACCAAGGGCATCACCGACCACATGGAGAAAAGCGCTGCGCAAATTGAGGTTCTCTGACGTGTTTCCGCGCGAAAGAACCCATGCTGCTGCAAGGTTTGCTGTGAGGCCGAGCACCGAAATGGCGATCATCAAGGTGCTCTGGACTTCAGGCGGTGACATCAGCCTCTGATAGGCCTCGAGATAAATGTAAATAGCAATGGCGGCAAGGGAGATTCCGTTCACAAAGGCCGCCAAGATTTCGAATCGGTAGAGACCGTACGTGCGTTTAGCCGTAGCTGGCATTGCTGCAAACCGAATCGCGATGAGACTCAGAAACAGAGAAAAGGCATCGCTGAACATATGGCCCGCATCGGAAAGCAAGGCCAGACTGTTGGAGAGCAGACCTCCGATGATTTCAACAAGCATGAAGCCTATAGTAATGGATAAAGCGATCCTCAACAATTTCTTGTTGGTTGACCGTCCGTGACCATGGTTGTGACCATGTTCATGTCCGAAGCCCATCTTTGTCCCTCCATTTTTCCATTCCACGTTGCAGTTTGGATGGTTTGTATTGCGGTTGATACTGCTATTATAACAATAAATGAGCACATGATCATATATATTTTATTGACTGTAGCGGGAACGTTTGGGAAGGAAAGGAGGTTCGTTGATGAACGTCGGAAAGCAGCATGAAGGAAAACCTTACGTACGATTTGATGCGAAGCGGCTGCAATATTTTTCCTTTTACGCGAGCTCGGCCTCTCGAGGATTCATGCATTTGTGGCCTTCATTCCGACAAAAAGTGCTGTTTTCAGACAAAAGGAGCTCGGTTGCCCTTGTTCGTTGAGGTGGATGGAAAAAGTTTCCTCTGTCACATCAAGGCCGATGCACTGGTTAACATAGGGGGCGAAGGCCAAGGCGGTATGTCCGGCACCGGTTCCGACATCCAGCAGGCGTTCCTCTTTTCCCGGCTGCGCTACCGTAATCATGTGTTCGAGATCTTCACCTGCGGCAAAGAGTGGATCATCCCGGTATTGTTGAGCATTTTGGCCAAATTGTCGCTGAACACGTGATTTATCCACTTGTGACATGAAACGAGCTCCTTTCCGGTACAGGGGAAGATAAGGAAGCTACAATGAGTAAATTATAAGCAAATTATATCACCCTTTGTGCTTTGTGCAAGGTGTCTCGATGCCGAGATTCTAAACTATTTTCACACCGATATTTGGATAGGGAAAGGGCGAACGTTAGCATCATAAAGTAGTAAACGAGCTGGGATACACTGTTCCAGGAAGTTAAAAATGGCGGGGACGTTAGTGCCATCAAGAAGTAAGCGAACTCGAATGAAATCGCGTTCTTCAGAACATATGTTTGAAAAAACGGATACGTGTGCTATAATAAAGATGTTGGAACATGTGTTCGGGAAGAGCGATCGGGGGTGCAAAGATTTTGGCGCAGCGCGTCATTTTTTTGGCCGATATGGAATCTTTTTTTGCTTCGGTAGAAGTGGCCGACCGGCCTGAACTTTCCGGTCGTCCGGTCGTCGTGGCTGGCGATCCGACGCGGCGGCACGGCATTATTCTAGCGGCGACGAAAGAAGCAAAGCGCTGCGGCGTGAAGACGGCGATGCCGCTTTTTGAAGCAGAGCGGCTCTGTCCGGAACTTATCATCGTGCGGCCGCACATGGCGCGGTATATTGATGTGTCGCTTGCGATCAGCAAAATTTTATACCGGTATTCCGATCAGGTTGAGCCTTATTCGATCGATGAACAGTTTATGGATATGACCCATACGCTGCATCTGTTCGGTGCGCCGGAGGAGGTGGCACGGCACATACAACGGGCGATTTATGAGGAGACGGGGGTGCGTGCGCGCATCGGTGTGGCTCCGAACAAACTGCTGGCGAAGATGGCTTGTGAGGCGCGGGCCAAAAAACTGCCAGAAGGAATTTTTGTGAGTGACAGTCAAAATTTTAAGCAGTGGATGCATCCTTTACCCGTCGAAGAGCTTTTCGGGGTCGGCTCGCGGATGAAGCGCCACCTGAACGGGCTGGGCATCAGGACGATCGGGCAGCTCGCACATTTTCCAGTGGAACGCTTGCGCCAGCGCTTTGGGTTGGTGGGAGAAAGGCTCTGGCGTCATGCCAACGGGATCGATCCATCGCCGGTTACATCGCTTCAGGAAGAGCTACAAAAAGGGATCGGACATGGTGTGACGTTGCCGTATGATTATCGCGATCGTCGTGCGATTGAGGTGGTGCTCCTGGAACTTACGGATGAAGTGTGCCGACGGGCTAGGCGGCATGGAGTCAAAGGACGAACGGTGTTTCTAGGGGTGCGCGGGGCCGACTTTTCCCGGGAAAGCGGTTTTAATCGACAGATGAAGCTTTCCGAGGCCACTCATCTGACGTCGGAGGTGTACGGAGCGGTGCGTGCGCTTTTTTCCTGCTACTGGCGGGGGGAAGCGGTGCGGCAGCTTTCGGTGGCACTGGGAGAATTGGAAAAGGGCGAGGGTGCGCAGCTTACGCTTTTTTACGATCGGTTGCGGGCTTCTACTCTGGCGCATACCGTCGATACGCTCAAAGCGCGTTTTGGACCGACGAGTGTGCTGCGGGCGGTCTCTCTGCTCCCTGGAGCTTTGAGCTTTGAACGCGCCCGGAAAATCGGTGGGCATGAAGCGTAAAATCAAGCATGAAGGCGAAAACGACCGAAGATGAAGAGCCGAAAAGGAAGCGGGGGAGATGTATGTCACAAGGAGCAGCAGATCGTTACGCTAAAGGCTATACACACAAGGCGTATGAAGGGGAACGCCAAACCGATCATAAAATGGAGCACCAAACCGATCATAAAGAGGAGCATCAAGTCGATCTTCGAGCGGGGCATGGAGCAGCGCATCAGGCCGGCTTTGAAGCGGAACATAATGCAGGGCATGAAACAGGTGCAGTGCATGCGATATCTCTGCTCGGAAAGCATGTCGATCATGGGGCGCATACTGCGAGCGTCTGGCAAGGGAGCCGGATGATGCTTCCTGAACACCGGGAGGCGCTTTTAGACTGGTTTAGGAGCCGGGAGGAAATGGATCGTCCGGAACTTGCCGACGATGCGCTCGTTGAACTGGAAAGGACGCTTAAAGCGGCGCTTTTACGCAAGAGCGCGGTGGAGCTTACTTGGTACGATGGCAGGCAACGGCGCGCTATCGCAGCCCGCGGATACCTTCTGCGGCTCGATGCCGCACACCGGAGGTTGTATTGGCAGATCGAGGGTACGTATACGATAGATCGGCTGCAAATCGATGATCTTCTTGCGCTGACTTTGCTAGACGATGAGGCGGATAGCTCATCCAGTCCGCTCATCTAAAATAAATGAGAATCATTTACTTGTATCGCTCTGAGCAGGTGTGATACAATAAAAAGCAAGGAAGGAGGCGTGGCGATGAGCGACGATGCACTGTTGCAGCTCGCACCGATTGAGTTCGTCGGGGTGAACGACGAGGAAGAACAAAAACGTATTGTGGACGCGTTGATGAATGTGATCGATCCGGAGATCGGTATGGATATTATCAACCTAGGTCTCGTCTATGAAATACATGTAGAAGGTAAAAAGCTTATGGTCATTATGACGCTCACCGCGATCGGTTGCCCGCTCGCAGGGACGATTGTGAATGATGTAAAACAGTCGATTTTGCCACTCGGTACGTATGAAGAGGTGGAAGTGGAGATCGTTTATTCGCCGCCGTGGGATCGCGACAGGCTGTCCCGCGTGGCCAAGATGGCACTCGGTATGTACTAAAGGCGCTGATCGACGTGATAGACGAAGCGACTTGACGAAGCGATTGGTGGAAGGAATGGGTACACAAGAGGATCCGTGAAACGCCTTGTCCGCTGCGATGGACAAGGCGTTTTTGTATCATTCAGGATCGACTAAAAAGAGCATTTTTCGCTTGACCTTTCACTTCACGCTGTTTGTTTGTTTCTTTTTTGTTTTATTGGACATTTTTGTCGTCCGGTTCGACGAACGGCGCTTTTTGCCGGATATGGACTTGCTTTTACCTTTACTCCTCGAGTTTTTTGCTGATTTTGTTTTGGAAGAAGCGGTCTCGTGAGAAGCCTCGCCTAAATCCGTGCCACCGAGTTCTCCTAATCCACCGGATAGGAGCGAAAGGAGACCCTCGAGATCAATGGTGGAGAGCGCTTTTTGAATATTACCAGCGACCGTACCCAGTTGATTGATGGTCTGGGCGATTTTTTGAACGTTGTCCATCGCCGTGCGAATCGTATTGAGGCCATTCGTAATTTTACTGACGTCGACATTTTTTAGAGCATTTGCGAGCTCCAACCAGTTTAAAGGTGTATGACCGCCACCCGCACCGTCACTACCGCCTAATCCGCGACCGAGAGAACCAAGGTTACCCAGATGAAAGCGTCCTCCTCCCTTCGCAGGCGGAGAAGGGGGCTGCCCGGGAGGGCCGGAAGGCATATGCGGCATGCCGATAGGCGCACGCCAGCCAGGCCTACCGGCGGGTGGAAGTGCACGCCGCGGCATGGGTCCGAGCCCGGGCATACCGCCGATGCGCCCCCCGGGAGGACCCGAGGGGGGAGGGGAGGCCTTGGCGCCGGGGATAAGCCATCCGAGGAGAGAAGAAAGTAGATTGGGACCGGCCACGTTGGATCCACCTTTCCTGACATGCAATATCGTGCGCTCTATGAACAAAAGATGAGGAGACGCTCCGATAGCCTATCACGTATATCTGAAATGGAAAGAAAACGTATGCTTCTCACTTTACGGTATGCATGTTTCTCGACCGTGGTTCGCCTATTTCGAAGGTCTAAGCCCGTCATTTTTCCCATAAGTATCTTACTAGACCTTGTCAGGAAGAGACCCCCATGCCGCCTTTGCGGCACCATCCGATGATCAAACGTCGCAACCTATTTCAGGATAGAAACAATGCCGATTTTGCATCACCTGCAGAAGGATGAAACGGTGCAACCTATTTCAAGATAGCAATATGCCTAGCGGCCCGTATGAGGACGAATGGTTATTGAACGATTTAACGAACAAGGCATGTATAAACGACGTGACGATCAAGTCACATGCAATTTAGCGAAGGACTATGAGTAAACGATATCCGCACAGGAAGGATGATAGGATGATGGGGAAAACCGAGCGCCTGTTTTTTTTAACTGCCGTGACCGTGATGCTTGCATTTTTAATGATCTCGCTCATATCTTTAAAAGTCGAACACTGGGCTAAAGAGGCGGTCGATGCAGCTATTCCAGCTGCTGTGACATGGCCGGTTTTTGTCGATTACGACTATGCTTTTGAGCTTGTGCGGACGCATGAAGAAGGGGACTGGTTGCTCGAAGATTATGCAGAGGTAGAAGTATTGCGCAATGCTTACGGTGAAGTCCTGTATAAAAAGCCCACCGGTGAGGTATTTACGTTGCGCTATTTAAAAAACACAGAAAACTTTGTTATTATCGAGTAGATCTTAAATCAAAGAAACTGTACAGCACATAACAGCACATAATGTTAACCATTTATTTAATTTATAGTTGACATATTGCTCCTTGCTCGATATGATAGAAGGGAAGACAGGCTGGTCAACCGGCATAAAAGTGGCGTAAAGCAGGAGAGAGGAGCTTCAAGCATGCGTTATACGACGCGAGAAGTCACGTACATTGCTATGTTTGTCGCTTTGTCTGTTTTGAGCGTGTACATAGCCCGTATTATCCCGGCCGTTCCGATTTTAGGTGTGAGTGTGCCGCTCAGTTTTATGCCGCTCATCTCCGCTCTTTCCGGTATGTTTTTGGGCGTGCGGGGAGGTGTGACGGCGATGCTTTTATATATGGTCATGGGACTCATCGGTTTGCCGGTATTTGCTGGGGGGAGCGGTGGGCCGGGGTCCGTTTTTTCCCCGACGTTTGGCTTTATTATCGGTTACAGCGGGGCAGCCTATCTGGCCGCAATCCTTTACCGGCGGCGGCCGAGTCCGCTTGTTGCGAGTCTTGCGGCACTTTTGGCCTTACTTCCGATCTATGTCATCGGCATCGTGTATATGGATGTCATTTTAAATGGGGTCTTAAATACGCCGGCCACGCTTACCGGACTCACGCTTTCGATGGTGCCTTTTCTCATTAAAGATATTGTGGTAAACGTGCTGGTCGGAGGGCTGGCGGCCACACTCATGCGCCGTCTGCCGAATGTCGATCTTCAGTCGAGCGCGCCCTCACAGCATGATTAAATATCAAGACAGAAAAACATATTGACCCGCATCGATGCGGGTTTTTTTATTGACTTTCCATGTTTGTAGACGATGCCGAGGCTCTCAGTAGTTACATCTGTTTTTTTTTGTTACAATACATCCATGAAGGAAACAAACGGTTAGATATGTCGCCTATGGTGGGCTGTTTTTTGTCTTTTTTGTCTTTCATGCCGTGAATGACTTAACTTAGAAAAGAGGGTTGCGATGCTTTTGCGTTTTATCGTGAATGCCGTCGTCCTGTTGCTCCTGCCCTATCTCAACATCGGTATTGAAGTGAACGGAATCGGTGCTGCACTCGTTGCCGCCCTCGTTTTAGGACTGGTCAATGCACTCATTCGACCCATTGTACTCTTTCTAACGATGCCCCTCAACGTCCTGACCCTGGGCCTTTTTACCTTTGTCGTAAATGCGCTGATGTTCTGGCTCGTATCGGCGGTCGTCAAAGGGTTTGAGGTAGCGGGTTTCTGGTCTGCGCTTCTGGGGACGATCTTGCTGTCACTTATCAGCGGGCTTCTAACTCGGTTGGTCCGATAGCTCGAATCTGATCGACCGAATCTGATCGACCGAATCTGATCGGCCAAATCCAATCTTCCAATAAGAAGGTTTCATTGCGACCTGCAGGTCCTTGTGTTACAATGCATAAAGACAAACACTTTCTGTGCCTTGTCCGCCTGGAGGGCATGATCGTTCTTGTGTTACAATGCATAAAAACAATCGTCGAAAACGTTAGTGTAACCATAGCAGGAGGCTTCGCATGCTCAAGCAATATGTGGCCGAACACTTTGAACCGTACATCCCTGAATGGCACGCAGCGGACATCTTGAACGTATTAGAAATTCCCCCGGATACGCAATTAGGGGACTTTGCCTTGCCAGTGTTTACCCTGGCCAAGTTAAGACGGAAAGCCCCGCCGCTCATTGCCCGCGAACTGGCCGAAGCCATCGGTGATCATTCGCATATAAAGGTGCAGGCGGTGGGGGGGTACGTCAACGTTTTTCTAAATCGCAAGGAAGCGCTCAGGGCCTTTCTTGAACACTGGCAGACGGTACGGGCGCGATATGCCGAGCCTACGGGCAAGGGCGAGCGCGTCATCATCGATATGTCCTCACCGAATATTGCCAAGCCGTTCGGCGTCGGTCACCTTCGTTCGACAGTGATCGGTCAAGCGATTTATAACTTATACGTCAAACACGGGTATGAAGCGCTTCGCGTCAATCATATAGGTGATTGGGGCACGCAGTTCGGCAAGCAGATTGCCGCCTACAAACGTTGGGGACAGGATCTCGATCTGGATCGTGCGACCGTGAAAGATTTTCTGGATTTGTACGTTCGTTTTCATGAAGAAGCGGAGCATGATCCTGCGTTAGAACACGAAGGCCGTGCCTGGTTTCAAAAGTTAGAATCCGGCGACCTTGAGGCCACCCGGCTTTGGAAAATATTTGTGGAGCGCAGTTTAAAAGAGTTCGACCGGATGTATGCGCGTCTCGGCGTTTCTTTTGATGCGGTCCTCGGGGAAAGTTTTTACAATGACAAAATGGATGCCGTCATCGCTCAACTGAAAGAAAAAGGTCTTCTGGAAGAAAGCGAAGGTGCCCATGTGGTACGTCTGGATGATGAGGGACTTCCGCCCTGCATTATTTTAAAATCCGACGGCACGACGATATATGCTACACGGGATCTGGCGACAGCCATGTACCGCCATGATGTAATGGGCGGGGACTGGCTTATTTACGTCGTCGGGCAAGAGCAGACGCTCCACTTCCGGCAAATTATTGCCGTCTTGAAAAAGATGGGATATGACTGGGCTGATCGCATGGTTCATACGCCGTTTGGCCTTTTACGCTTTGCTGGGAAAAAACTCTCCACCCGGCGCGGCCATGTGATCTTTCTGGAAGATGTGTTGGATGAAGCGGTGGCGCGGGCTCGGGCGATCATTGAAGAGAAAAACCCGGCACTTGAAGACAAAGAAGCGGTCGCCGAAGCGGTCGGGATCGGTGCCATCATTTTTAATGATCTCAAAAACAGCCGCCTACATGATGTGAATTTTTCTCTGGAAGAGGCCTTGAATTTTGATGGTGAAACGGGACCCTATGTGCAGTATACACATGCGCGCGTGCGGACCGTCCTCGCGCGCATGACCGATGAGGATAGGAACGTGTTAGAGGAAGCGCTGCCTCGGGCACGGTCGGATCAAGACTCGCCCTACCTTTACACGCTTTCGACGGACCCAGCCTGGGCGCTCATTAAATCGCTTGACCGTTATCCGGAAGTGTTACAAGAAGCGCTCATCCGCCACGAACCGTCGGTCGTCGCCCGTTACGTCCTCGATCTGGCCAAAGAAGCCAACCGCTTTTACCATCAAGAACGTATTCTCGTTCAAGATGCGGCGCTTCGCCTGCCTCGCCTGTATTTAATGCAGGAAGTGGCAAAGGTGTTGGCGGATGGTTTAGATCTTCTCGGGATCCCTCATCCGGAACAAATCTAAGAAAAGGTGTAAAAGGTCTTGACAAAATCGACCTTAGATGGTTTGATAGTGTTAATTGTAGAGAAGCGGGGGTGGTTGGGGATGCATATTGCCCTGACGATCGTCAAAAAAGTACACCTTCCTTTTTATGAAGCTTCAGTTGACCGAAATGAAGAGATTTTCCATGATGATGCATATCGTGCGGTATGGGAGGATGCGGAAGAAGCGACCGGCCATCGTTTTACGGTGAAAGAAAGGGTCGATCTTTTGCGAGAGATGCAGAGTATCACGCATATCGCGGCCGGTGGTCGTGACTTCTTTTTCAGTCGCAGTCTGGAAGATTACTGGTTCGAGATCGCTGAGCTGATCGAAGAAAAGTACGATTAAGTTCGATACACCGATACATGCAAAAAAGCCTTACCCTCACATCTTCAGGGAAGGCTTTTTTCCATCTTTATAAACGTCACGGAAGGGAAATCTTTAAATCTTCCTGCACACTAAAAATGATGGAGGAACGTTTTTAAGGACTGCACAAACCGCCAGACGTGATCGAGTACAATACCCAGTACGGTTATAAGACCGAGGAGATTGACCCAGGGAATAAACTGTTTTTTATCCATCGCGCCAAGAATCGTATCGATGATCGTTATGACGATGGAAAGACCAAAGAGGAGGATGAGTGTGTCAAGATCGCGAAAGATCACATCCTCGCCTCCTTTATGTGTCACCGCCTGGAACGGGACAGTTTTGATGTGCCTCTATATACTGTACGCCTGGTATTCTGGGGATATGCTTCATCTTCATGCGAACACAAAGTGAGCGGTTGTGGAAAAAAAGATCGAAATCGAGCGGAGAGGACACCATGATCGGAGACACGAGACGGGACATAAACACACGAAACGGGGAACAGACACGGGTAAAGATCATAAGCCACCGGAAAAGATGATAAGCCACCGGAAAAGATGATAAGATGAAGAATGATAAGCCTGCGTGCAGGCATGGCTTAAGATTTATGAAAGGAAGGGTTCTATTTGCCCCCTTATACCATCGAAGATCGAGAAAAGAAAGTAACGTTTTTTTGGACACTGGCCGATCATATTTTGCATGAAGATGCCTTTCATCTCCTGGACGTTCCGGCGTTTGGTTACAGCGCTTCGCATCAGGGCGACATACAGGAGACGATTCATTTCGTAAAACCAGCGGAAAACGAACTTTTTTATATCCGTTTACTGATGCTCGTGCCAACCTGGGGTGTGGTGATCGAGCGGACGATACAAGAAAGCGTGCTCGTCGCCCAGGCGCTCAGGCGTAAGTGGCCGGGGAAAAAAATTCGCATGCTCGTCTTGTATGCCTGGTTGGATACGCCGCACGCGGATCTGACTACCCGGCTGACAGAGAACGGTCACGTCGCTTTTGGTCGCGACACATTAGATGCTTACGGCTTGATTCTAGAAAACGGGAGTCGTGCGCTTTCGAATATTCCATGGGAGCGTTTTGGGATCGCCGGTGAACGATTGCTCAGGCGGCTTACGGAATCCAGTGTGGGGGTTACAAAACAAAAATTTTTGGAGACCCTTCTCACCGCTCCACAAACGTCGGCCTCTTCCGGACAGATGACGAAGCGGACAATGTTCAAAACAGATGGGCTCATCGGTTGGTTACTCGTGACGTTACTCCTTTTAACATACGGTAGTACACTCGCAGCAGGCTTCTCACCCGGAGTACATGATTTTTTTGCATCTTTTGTCTACGCGCCTGAGACGGGATCGATTCAGTGGTGGCAGCTTTTTACGATGAGCGTGTATCAACATTCTTTTCCGCTGCTCGTTTTTAACAGTTTGACGCTCATTTTGATTAGCGGCACGGTCGGTCGCCTTTTTGGGGCCTGGCGATTTCTTTCCATCTTTTTTTTCGGTGGTGCGCTCGGTCTGGCGTTCGGCGCTGCGCTTCATCAACCGATCCTGGCAGGGGCCAGTCCTGGGCTTTTTGCCATCTTTGGTGCGCTCCTGGTGATGGGCGTCGAGCACCGCTTGTTTCGTTATACCGGTTATGTGCGCGATCTCATGATTTTTTTTGTATTATACGGACTTACGTTTGGGTTTGCCTCCGGCGCCTCGCTCGTTTCGTTGTACGGGGGCATGCTCGGCGGCATGCTACTGGGAATAGCGATAAGCCCTGCTGTGCCACCGCCGCACCCGTTGCGTCGTCTTGCCGGCCTTACGCTCTATGCTTTCCTCCTCATCTACGTCTGGCACCAGAGCACGGTTTAGAGCGCGTATTATCGCGTATAACCGCGCATTACCGCGTATAACGATCGATGTTCACGGTTAAAACGGAAGTTAAGAATGGATGATGCCTATGGATCGAAGCGGTATGAAGCAGGAGGTGAAAACGTGCGTATATGTTTTTTAAGCGGGCTCTGGTTAAGTTTTTATGCCCTAGATGTCGGCGGAGAAGGTCTGTTTACGGTCGGGATTTTGCTGATTGTCCTAGCCTACACGTGGCGTATGATTGTGTCATTGCGGCGAACGGGACGCCTTTTATAGGCGTCTTTTTTCATGTTTGCCCGGAGGGTTACATACACTGAAACTGGTGATGGGCTTTTAAAACCATGAAAAGTGGCAACGATCATGGTGTATGCCGGCCTCCGATTAAAGAAATGAGGCGAGGACGATGTGGGGACGAGGGAAGCCGGGAACGTTGGGTTTATGGCTGCTTTTTTTTGCGCTCGGTGCGATCGCAACATTTTATCTAACAGGCTGGAAGGTACTGGCGGCCTTAAGAAATGATGACTCGGAGACGCTGGCACGTCTCTGGTTTTTTCCCGATACGGCTGTTTATCATGTACATGACGAAGTACCACCGGGCATACGCAGTGATGGCAGTGAGGCACTCCGCTTCAAAGATGTCTACCGGGCGGCTTTGGATGTCTTGTTAAGCGATGAGGCAGTGCGGCGCTCGCTCGGTGACATCGTCTTGCGTCGATTGGCGGCGGAACGGTTGGGGCAGGAGAGGAAACAAACGTGGTCGGTCGAACTCATTCCTCCGATGGCTTGGCCGACCGTCATCGTCGAATGGCCGAACGTAACAGAGGAAGACAGCTCACCTCAGCGGCTTACCGTTCATTCCGGAGGTATCGTCTGGTCGTACTTTCCGGCGATCGTCGGTGATGCGGTGCGTTTTGGCCCGCTTCCGGCGTTTCCCGGTAAGATGTGTGCTGTCTGGGAAGGTATGTTTGGGTCGAAAGAGCGCTGTCAAGAAATAACCGTCGAAGACGTCCTGCATCTTTTTGAGGACTTTGCGGACGGGGACGCACCGGGAACGGTCCCCAGGTGGTCGTTTTATTCCGCTTCCCGGCCGCGCTTTATTCGCCTTCAGATCAATGCCGAAAAGACGCGCATCCGGGCAGATGATGGGCAGATGATCACGGTAAAAGACGGTGATTGGCTCGGACCGCTGGACGATAAGCAGTTGGAACATACAAACCGTTTAAGATTTTTTGCCGATACACCTTGGGGCACGCTGAGCGCAGCGGCACCGGTGTTGGAACAGGATGAAGACGGGGCACCGCGTCTTTCCGTTCACCTTTCGTACTTAAACGATACGCGCCTAACGGGGGTCGTAGAAACACTGGTCCACCATATTGTCTCGATGGATGAGGCTTTTAAAAAGCAGGATGCGGATGTCATGACGCATCTGACCCCCGCTTTACGAGATGCGTATGCCCTTTATTTTTCCGAACTTAAAGAGGGTATGTCGACAGAAGCTGGGAGACGAGCAGGCAGAGATACGCTGGAAGAAGGTTTTCCGAGCTGGCGACTGGTCATCGAGCGTGCCCGGCTTCTTTATGAGAAGACGTCGGCAGGCTGGGTAGCCGATATGCGTATCCGGCTCGTGTTCCCACCGGATGTTACCCCTGTTGTTTTGCCCGTTACCCGGGGTGGCTCACCGGGAGACGGGATGCTCCCCCTCCGTGCGCGTCTCATCTATCAGGACGGACGCTGGCTGGTCGATGATCTGGTGCTTGACGACGCGCTGACGGCAGAGGAAAAAGCTTCTCTACCAAACTGGGAACAAGCGACTCCTTTCGTGCTTGATGAGCGCGTCCTTGAGCCCCCGCTTACGATGCCGACCTGGCAAATGATGATGATCGGTATCGATCGTCCTTCTTTACTGTTTTCAAAGCCTTCCCCAATCGATCCAGCGGGAGAAGAACGCTTTTCTCATCGGGAGACGGATGCCTCTTTGCAGCTTTTGACCGACCCTTCCTTTGCCCCGTTTTTATCGCTCATGCAGGCAACTGGCACCCGACTGTTTGTCAAAGATTTAACCTGGGCGACATTAGGAAAAAAACTGATCGAAGGTGACATCGACATCGCCCTGGGAGGCATACATCCGGAGGAGACCCAGGACTGGGTAAAATATGCGGAAGCGTCCGGGCGTCCCGCTCCCATACTTGTTGCCCTCTTCCCAAGAACGGAAGACCATCCGAGCGCTCAATCACCGGATGATGCTTTGCCAGCCGCACCTTCGCAGGATGCCCATCCACTGTGGATCATGGTAAGCGGCGTGGACGTGCGTGGGCTACCTCTTCTCTTGGAACACTTACGGGAAGCCGGGTATGCCTATCGAGTGGAGGGTACTTCCGGGTCCGTTCCAACTTTAAGCGAATTGCCCCAAACCGACTGGTCAGCGGATAAAGTTTATGGTATGATGAAAAAAGAATGAAGCCGTTTGGACTCGGGGGGATTATATAGTGTTACGTTCCCAAGAAGATATTGCCCAGAAAGCGCTTGCTCTCTTGTTAAATGATGCTGAACGCATTGAACGGCTCATTCGCGTCCAGCTCGATAACTTAACGATGCCTCACTGTCCGCTCTATGAGGAAGTGTTGGATACACAAATGTTCGGTTTATCCCGGCAAATCGATTTTGCCGAACGCCTGGGCCTCATTACCAAAGAGCAGGGACGACACATCATCGATCACCTGGAAGCCGAACTCACCGAACTTTATAATGCCCATGAACGTCTGACCCGCTCTGGGAAGTCGAGTTTAAAGACGCTGTAAAAGAAAGTTGAAAGCGTGTTTCCAGCAGTTTGTGCACTTCATCGTGTGCTACCACGATATGTTTATCCCCATCCAGGCGAGTATGGGAAAAGAGAGTGCCAGGAAAGAGAGGATGACCGCCCCAAGGCGGTTTTTTTGTGACCACTCGCTGTAGGCAAGATACCCCGTATACACGCTGGAAAAAAGCGCCATGCCGAGTAAAATGAATTGCACAGAATTTCCTCCTCGCATGTCTTGCTATGGGCAGTCTTAGAAGCCTCTTTATCGGTTCTCTTTTTTAAATGGAGGAAGCTTATCTTGCGGACGCATCTGTTTGCCAAAATCGACCATCTGCAGCTGCACCCGAATCGATACGTCTGCTTCTGGAAAGCGTTTGGGAAAATCGTAGGCTTCATACGCCTGCCAGGTCAGAAACCGACTGCGGACGAAACGGTACCAGTTAAAAATATCGGCCTTCCACGTATGTTGTGCTTTTTCGACGAGATCCGCAAATTTTCTCTGCATCGTTTGTTCGAGGTATTGAGCAAGCTTTTTTTGCAGGGTGATGTCTGCTACATAATCGACACCACTGGGAATGGAAAGCACTTCGACGTAAAGCGGGACCGTAACCGTGATCCGCGGGCGCTTTCCTTTCAGATCGACCTCGATCGTCGGTGGTGTTTCGTTTTTTAGGCGAGTTGAGATCATCCACGGTTTGTCGTCTGGATCGGGGAAGGCGAGATAGTAGGTGGCGATGCGTAAATTTTGTGCGAGAAGCAGGGCGAAACGCGTTTCTTCGCCGGTTAAGGTTCCGATCATCTTGCCTTCTTTGACGAGCGCTGCGCCGATCATCTCCACGGGATCCCCGCCTTCGATCTCCATGTGCCCGGCGGTCGTGTCGTCGCCTTTTCCTTTGGCCTTAGTTTTCTTCCGTTCGGTGGTGGCATAAATGAAAAGATACGGCGCTTGATCGGCGTGGGCGCGCAAGTAATCGTTGACACTGGAGAGCGGCACATCCCCTGTTTCTTTCCAACGGTTGAATTTGAAGCGGTAAAAAGCGTAAATCAGCGTCTCGAATTTAGGACGATTGCGATCGATAAAGGTCTCGGCCCGTTCTTTTGTAATAATAACGGGTGTCTCCCGTCTCATCTCGGGATCGCGAATCATCGCCGCGATTACGTTATACAGGTCCTCTTCTCGGGCTAGTTCTTCACCGATCAAAAAGGCTTGCACCTGCGAAATATTGATGCGTCGGGTGATGACAGCGTTGGCTTGATCTTTAACGAGGACAGGCGTAGTGTTGCGCAAAGTGATGTTGATGTGATCCGGCTCCTTATCGGTCGCATTACCCTGTGAGATCATAGCTTTTTGTGCGTTCATGATCTGCAAGGTGACATCGACGCGCCCGGGTATGCTCCCCTTGTCAAGACCGATGGCGGTGACGAGGGCGATGTCTTCTAACTCGATTTTATCCCAACAGCCGCTTAAAAAGACGAGGAGGAGAAGGGGGAAAAAGAGTTTAAGTGTAAGCTGTTTTTTTGCGAGCACGTTTTTTCCCTCCTTTGGTCCGGGAGAGAAGTACGAGCAGCAAAAGATAAGGATAGACGGTGGCGGTAAGTGCCCAGACGATCCATTCCCGATAGGTAAAAAACAGTTTTTCTGAGCGATACGGGTATAGCCCGGCGAAAAAAATAGCGGCGACGATCGGGACAAAGAGGCGAAACATATCTTTTGCGCGTACGAGGTAATGCAGTAGATAAACCATCGTATAGATGTAGATGGCAAAATGGACGACGGTCGCTAAAATCCACGTTCCTAAAAATGCCGCTTCAATATGGTTGATAAACTGGCCGTAATGCGCAATGCGGGTGAGCTGCTGGTAATGAAAGAGCACCTGATTTACGGCCGGATAACCGAAGACACCGGTATACATAAAGATGAGCCCCATGGCACCGATTCCGGCCATCGCCGTGCCGATTAATGTCGCATTTTGATAAGTCCGGCTTCCGCTTTTGAGCAATCCAGCAAAGAGGGCAAAGTAAAAAATATCGACGACAAAGCCGAGATGCGTCACGGTCTTCGGGAGCACCGACCATCCTTGGCCGAAGAGGGGAAAGATGGCCCGGTAGTCGATGATATCGTAGACCCCCAAAAAAGCGAGCACAATAGAAAACAGGGCGTAAGGGAGAAGAAGCGAGGCGACGCGACCGATCGTCTCCAGACCGCGGTAGGCGACATAGGCGGTCGCAAGGAGGATAACGGCGTAGAGAAAGATAAGCGGCGTGCGCCCGTAAAACATAATGCCCGTCATCTGTGTGTAGCTCCGCGTATTGAGGACGGTGGCAGCCATGCCTAGAAGAAAAAGAACCCAGGCGGCGAGATAAGTTAGCGGTCGGCCTATAAGATGTTCGCTGATAATAAGAAGGTTTTTGCCTTCAAAACGGGCGAGCAGGCGGGAGACGAGGAGGACGAACGGCAGGATGAAGAGAAAAATGAAAAGCGGCATGAGCCAGGCGGCGTTCCCGGCAAACTCGTAAAAAAAAGGTACGGTCGTGTCCGTGCCTTTGACACCGAGCAGAAAAAAGTCGATGGCGATGAGCTCGCGAAAGCCGATTTTGTCATTGGTTGAGGGATTGTGGGTGCGATAGAGATCCTGATCGTTCGTAGGCGTCCGTTTCATGGATGCCACCTGCGCCTCTTGCGCCACGGATCACTTTTATCCAGAGAGAGGTATCGTTTTCGGTTGGCTTTTGTTTTTTGTACGGGCATGTTGGAAAGGGGCATGACCGTTTCATTCGGGAGCGGTTTGCGCAAAAAGACATCGTGGGAAGACGGTACATACGGCGCCCAGGGGGTAAAGTAGCCGACGCCGAACGATTTAAACGATACGGCATAGGCGAGGGCGGCGGCGAGGAGGAGGGCGATACCGAGAAAACCTAAGGTGGCAGCAGCCGCGATAAAGAAAAAGCGGGCAATGCGGATGGCAAAACCAAAGGAAAGGTCGGGATGGGCGTAGGACGCGAGCCCCGTGATGGCCACGACGATGACCATGATTGGGCTAACGATGTTGGCTTGCACGGCGGCCTGCCCTAATATGATTGCGCCGACGATGCCGATCGTCGGCCCGATCTGGGAGGGGATGCGGATGCTAGCCTCGCGGATGAGCTCAAAACTAAATTCCATGAGTAAAATCTCCAAAATGACGGGAAAGGGAACCATTTCCCGCGTACCGGCGATGGCCATCAAAAGAGCGATCGGAATCATTTCCAAGTGATAGTTGGTGACGGCAACATAGGCGGCTGGGGTAAGGAGCGTGAGGAAAAACGCGATCGTCCGCACGCCGCGCGAAAACCAAGCGTAAGGGAGACGCGCATAGTGGTCCTCCGGCGTGTGAAAAAGCGTCCAGTACGTGGCCGGGGCGATGTACGCGTAAGGAAAGTTATCCTGCATTATGGCGATGTGACCTTCCAAAAGATGCGCGGCGACGCGATCCGGGCGTTCGGTCGTGAGCATGGAGGGAAGAAGAGAGTACGGGCGTTCTTCGATGAACTGTTCGATGTTCGCAATCTGGTCGTAATCGAGCCTATCAATGGCATCGAGACGTTTTTTTATATTGTCGACGAGCGCCGGGTTGATCACGCCTTCGATGTAAAAAAGAGAGATGGACGTTTTTTGCTGACGGCCTAAGGTGTGCATTTCATGGATGAGCTTTGGCGTACGCACATATCGACGAATCAGCGCGCTGTTTTTTTCAATATCTTCCGTAAACGCTTCGTGGGGGCCTTTCAGCACGTTTTCATTGTCCGGTTTGCCGATCTGACGAGAGGGGAAGGCACTCATAGAAAAGGCATAGGCGGTACGCTCGCCGTCGATCACGAGGACCGGATAACCGTTTAAGAGGTGGTCACTCACCGTTTCAATGGTCTTCAGTGGTTTGATGTTTAGCGAAGAAAGACGTGCGTCGATTCCCGGATGTATCCGCCGCCTTCGAGGGAGCGGATGATTCAGCGGAGCGAGGATGGCATGTTCTACAAGCGCCTGCTCCACTGTCCCTTGGAGATAGATGAGATATGCCCGACGTCTCCCGTAAGAGGTGAAGCGAGTTTGAAAATCGGCGTTTTTATTCGCATAAAAGCGTTCTTTTATTAATTGCACAGTCTGGTTTAAGCGCCTGGGGAGCGGAGTTTTGAGGTGCATCATTTCTTTTTGAGTATGTTCCCTAGCCAGCTTCTCATGATGCATAACGAGCTGATTTTTCATATTCAAACGCATCCAGCGCACGGCATTCACCTCGACCCATGGCACGTATTAGAAGCGTCCACTTTTTAGGAAAGATTGACCGCACCACTTCTTTCCGTAGTCTGGACCTTTTCTCCTAATTCATACGCGAGGTGAGGTGCGTGGCGTGTTTTAGAACCGGCATGGCGCTTTTTTTTCTGTCTTTTTGTCGCTCCCGGCGAGATCGACTTATCCCCAGGATGAGTCCGCTTAAAAAGAAAGTGACGATCATCGAAGATCCGCCGTAGCTGATGAGCGGCAAGGTCACGCCAGTGATCGGGAGCATGCCGGTCACCCCTCCTATATTGATGATCGCCTGAATGGCGATGGCCGAGATGCTGCCGATGCCGATGAGTTGGCTGTAAAAATCGCCGCTTTTGACACTTATAAGAATCCCTTGCAGGATCCACAAGGCATAGAGCACGATGAACGTTCCGGCACCGATAAAGCCGAGTTGTTCAGCGATGATGGCAAATATAAAATCGTTATATGGAAAGGGTAGATAAAAAAACTGCTGGATCGACTTCAAGCCGCTCCCGTAAAGCCCGCCGTGGGCTATGGCATAGAGGGACTGGATGAGTTGATAGCCGCTTACGAGCGGATCCTGCCAGGGATCGAGAAACGCGGTGATGCGTTTTAAACGATAGCTAAACAGGAGAATAAAAATGCCGGCGAATACCGCCGCTCCGACTCCGAGCACCAACATATGTAAAAACCGCGCACCGCCGACAAACAGCATGACCATCACCGTCATGAGCGCGATCATCGCTGTACCCAAGTCGTTTTGCAAAACGACCGGCAGGACGAGAGAGGCGGTGACGATGAGCGGAGGCATCAGGCCGTTTTTAAAGTTGCGGACCCCTTCTCCTTTTTTCTCGAGGAGGTAAGCGATATAGAGGATGAGGGCCGGTTTGATCGCTTCACCGGGCTGTAGGCTAAAGCCGGATACGCGGATCCACGACCGGGAACCGTTCAGTTCTACGCCTATCCCGGGAATGTAGACGGTGAATAACAATAAAAACACCGTCAGTAGCAAAAAAGGAGTAATACGTTTAAAAAAACGCGGTCTTATATTCATGACAACGATCATCACAATGATGCCCAGACCGGCCCACATAGCTTGTCGTTTTAAAAAATAGGCGGCATCGCCGTATTCTTTGTATGCGATGACGTGGGAGGCAGAAAACACCATGACCAGACCGAAAGCGGTGAAGATGAGCGTTAAAAATAAGAATAAAAAATCAGGTGCTTTCCGTTGCAATGATGGTCCCTCCGTTGTTGCGCCGCTCTTTCTATATATCCCGCAGTGTCATGTGCATGGAGCGGCTGAAGTCGGTTAGATTAATGGGTAGATCGTACAAAGGAGGTGTTTTTAATGGCACGTGTGCGCGAGGCTATGTCAGCGCGTGTGATCACGCTAAGCCCCAACGATTCAGTGAAACGCGCTGCTGAGCTCATGCATGATCATGATATCGGGGCGCTTCCTGTCGTTGGTAACGACGGGGAGCTTATCGGCATCGTGACCGATCGCGATATCGTCATACGCAGTGTACGGATAGGGAGCAGTGGGGATGTACGCGTTCGAGACGTGATGACGCCGAACCCCCATACGATTCACCCTGATGCATCGACCCGGGAAGTTGCCAAGATCATGTCCGAACGGCAGATTCGCAGGCTTCCGGTTGTCGAGCAAAACCGCTTGGTAGGCATCATTGCCGTGAAAGACTTAACTGAACACGGGGAATCGATGAAGTACGTCGATACGGTGATTCGGGAAGTATCGGAAAATGGGGCCGAGCACCGCGCTGAAATCCATTAAACGTAGCGTTTACCGGGCCCAGAAATATCAAAAGGAGCGCTTCTTCAGTCGAGCGCTCCTTTAACTATATCGTTAAGGTTACCTTAAAAGCAAGCCTGTTAAAGGAAAGATGTACACGTCTTTAACCTTGTGACCGGCCTCATTAGATCCCTATTGAGCCCTATAGGTCTCTAACTCGTATAGAATCCCTACCGAACCCCAATCGAACCCCTATTTATCCCTGGGCTGTAGGGCCGGTCAGAGGGATGGCAAAGAAGATGTAGTACATAAAGGTGACAAAAAAGACGACCATATACGCATTAAAGATGAGGAGATAAGTACGTTCAGACAGCGATAAGTAACTGAGTGCAACAAAAACCGCCGTCTGGCCGAAAAAGATGAGCGACATGGGGATGAGATTACCCCAAAAAGCAAGCAGTGCGGCAACGAGCGAAATATACGCCAGCACGCGAAACATACGAGCCACAGGCAGCCCTCCTTTTGTCTTCAGGTGTGTGTGACTGTTTTCACTCTGAGTTGGGTTAATGACATTATAGCTGATCACCTGTGTAAAGGCAATGCACCTCACCAGGCAAACTGTTTTTAAAAAGAACGTGCTCTATGCAAGCCTTTAAAACGTCTTTTAAGGTAACTGAACGACGATATAACTGCAGGCAGGCGCCCCTTCCAGCTTCGAACGCGTTTTCAGTAGATCGGCTTTACCGAGGAAGGCGCGGAAAATACCTTTAAGCTGGGCATGGTGCATGGAGCAGATGGTAGGGTGGTCTTCGGTGAGTTCACGAAACGTACAGCCATGGACGTGAAAACGAAATGAATATTCATCGATGGGTTCAAATTCCGGAAGAAGACCGCTGTCCCCAGTAATTTTTTGCGCATGTTCGATCACTTCGTGTAGGCTCATCCGCTCCACATCTAACCCATGCTGCTCGATATAACGCATGGCTTCTTGATATCCCATTTCTTCGCCCTGTCTAACGAACGTTTCTTCGCCTTCAATCCCTAGGGCTTCCAGGCTTTTGATGGCAATGACGGAAAGCTTTTCATAATCGCGCGGCGGAAAAGAAAGGTGCACGGCTTTTTCAATAGGCGTGTAGACTCTTCCCGGTCTTCCCCCCCGTCCAGTGTGCTGCGTATGCGCTTCGATTAAAGCAACTTCCTCCAGCTTCGATAGATGCAATCTGGCGACATTGGGGTGAATACCGAATTGATCGGCGACATCATTCACCGTTACGCCTTCGGGATGTTTCAGTACATATTGATAGATGGCGTGGCGGGTTGGGACGGCGAGCGCTGTATTGAGTTTCAATAATTTTTCATTCATCACGTGCGCTCCTCTCAATATATAACTTCGATAATTTTATTATAAACGATACAGGGGAAAAACACCATCAAAAAATCGCTCTATTTGCGTCAAAAAGTTTAAAAATGACTCTTGACATAGTTAAATATTATTGCCTATAATTTTATTGTATCAAAATTTATTGTATAAAAGATCCATGAACGTTAACCGATGCGAAAGAGGTGACGCCATATGGAAGACCGGGTGATTTTTTATACGTATCCCAGTTGCACTTCTTGTCGAAAAGTGAAGGAATGGCTTACACATAACGCAATCCCTTATGTCGAACGCCATCTTTATAAAGATCCTCCCAGCACGGAGGAACTGAAAACGTTATTTGAAATGACGACGAACGGCACCGATGAATTGCTTTCGAAACGTTCACAAAGCTATAAAAACCTGCCCCTCCAGATAGATGATCTTTCTTTGTCCGAACTCATGAAGCTCATCCGCGAAGAACCGCGTCTTTTAAAACGGCCGATCATCACCTACGGCGAGCACCTGATCGTCGGGTTTAATAAAGAGGCGCTCGAAGCTCTTTTAGCCTAGTGCAGTCTATGAGAAAACCTGTTCTCTTATCGCGGAGAACAGGCTTTTTTATTATAGAAGAATATTATCTTATTTTGCATCTTTATGTTTATAAGAAAGAATGTTAGAATATACTTAAATCACTAAAGAAAGGGGAAGATCTTGATGCAGGCGCGAGAAGAAAAAAAACGCGGACGCCCTCCCCGCCGATCCCCGGATCTTCATTCTTCATGGGATCCCACTCATGAGCATGTGGAAGAGAAGGTAGTCGTAGATGCCGTAGATAAAGAGAAAACAGCAAAAAATATGCTCCGTGAAGCAGCGATGGATGCGCTGGAAGAGATGGAAACCTCGACGCGTTATCCATCCCAGATAGTAGACGATGAGACGCAAGCGGCGGATTTTTTCGGCGAGACGTCGGTCGATAAAACGGGAGACGGTGCACTGCCTGCGACTCGTTCCAGTCGTTCGAAAAACAGCCGCGGCGCTCTCGAAAAAACTTGGACGATCCCATCCGATCAAGGTGACGCTCTAAGAATACGTCGCTATGACAGCTGGCGTGAGGATGAAGATGAACTGTTGGCGTCACTCGTCCTGAAACATGTTGCTGGAGGAGGCACGCAGCTTGAAGCGTTTTCGGAAGCCGCCGGTCTGCTCGGACGCACGGCGAGCGCCTGTGGGTTTCGCTGGAATAAGGCGCTTCGCAGTCGCTACGAAAAAGAATTGACCGAAGCGAAAAACAGGCGGCGTGAAGTAAGAAAAAAGAAACGTCAGGTTGCCTCGCAAGTAGAAAGGGAGCGCAAAAGCGACATGCTCCAACTCGGTTCGCTCTGGGTTCTCACTCTGGAGCTGGAGAAGACGCTTCAGCGCCTAAAGGAAGAGATCCGGCAAATGAAAAAAAAACAACTGGAAGACATCGGGCATCATTAATGTCTAACGCGCCTCATGTGGTTCTGGGTGTTCCTTGATCAGCGGATGAGGTTCCCGGTCTCATAAATGACCGTTCGCGTTTCTACGCTGACCTGTAACTGTGGATACATTTTTTGAAAGGCGGCAAAATCTTTTTTATGCGGCTTCCGGGTGCGATATTCAAAGCCAAAACCGAGCGGATCGAGGCGGTGCTGGAGCAGCTTTTCGGTTAAGTCCCTAGTCTTTTGCTCAGCGAGCCTGCGTACTTCCGCACTTATTTTTTCCTTGTCCGAGACGGGCTTCCCTTGCCGCTCATCGATCGATCCATTTAAAACAAGATGCCAGACGATCGTCAGTTTGCCTTGAGGCGTTTGGCGCAGTGTAAACCTGCTGCTGGCGCGGTTCGGATCGACGTGAAAAAAATACCCTTTGGGTACATCGCCTAACGTCACGTTGCTCGTCGATCCGGCCAGAAAGTTAAACCATTCTGTCTCTTCCGGGTCGAGAATGAGCTTGAGCCGTTCTTTATCAAAGAGGGCCGCGCGGGTAATCTTATAATTTTTTTTGCCGACCGTCTGGACGATGGGTAAGGAAGGATCGAGCCCGGGCTCATACAGCCGGCGGTAGACGTCTATCAGCGGGCTGTGGGCGATGGTTGGGGCAGTTGTCCCGCTCCCGTCGAGTGCGGTAAACAGGCTGTTCGCGGGGAGCCGCTCTGTCGGCGGGGATAGAGAGAGTACGTCTTTTGCAGTCGGTTCGGCCAAGGCTACGAGAGCAATGTCCTGAATCGTTTCCATCCGTATAAACCAGTCGATGAGGTCGCGCAATTTGACGTCTTCGGCGAGCGATTTGGAAAAAAAGATGATTTTGGTATGGCTAAAATCGAGATTGCCTTCGATCATCGGCATGACTTTCTGGATGGCCTCCGCGATCGTTTTCCCTGTGGCCGAAAACAGCACAAAAAGGTTTTCCCCGGATTTAATATCCGAAGTAGGGATGGCCACTTTAAGCGTCACTTCGTAGACGTCCTGATCACGGCGATCATCTTCTGCTTCTGACTCTTTTTCGGGTGCTGGATCGACGCCGATGGACATGACAAAAGCACGTTTGTCGATGTCTTTGTAGGCACACCCGGCTGTGATTAAGCTTAAAAAGAAAGCGAGGAGCAATGGCATAAAGTTAGACCGGATGAAGGCGCTTGGAAGGACAATCTGTCTTTTTTGCATCGTTTCACGTTTCACTCCGTTTGTACGTGCTTAGGCGTAATCCTCATCTCCGACTGTCATGCTGATGTCTTGCTAGAACTGTGCCGTCCAAAACTGTGCTTAAGACTGTGCCCGGACCGCGCCCGAAGCGCGCATAGAATGTTAAACCGTATCAACACCGTGTGTTGGGTTATGAGGTATTTACACTTTGTTGCGACGGCGTTTAAGCCGTACGCGTGCGGCGCTTCGGCCTTGATCTTTTTTGTTTTTGTTGGGCGCTTCCTGACGTACGCCAGGCCGACCATACGAGCAGGAGAAGGGCCAATAGTTCATTCGGCAACAAAAAACGGAGCCACCAGCGGTTCAGTTCGTAAAACAAATCGATGGGCAGACGATTATAGACAAAGGGGAGCAGTGTGAGCCCATAGGCGGCCAGAACCCAGAATTCCAGACGCATCATCAAGTTTTGCCAGAGATTTTCTTTTTTAGGAAGCAATGGCATGCCGCCTCCTTGCGCGGGCTTTTGTTTGGCGTCGGTAGACTGTCCTGACTTCTCTTTAGCGCCTGTCGTCTGTGTCGATCGTGTCTGACCGGAGGCGGGGCGCAGGGATTTTAAAAATTCTAATGTCACATGCCAGTGAACGATCGTATTTAAAAGCGCGATATTGAGGTAACCGATGAGTGCCGGATAAAAAGCGCGTTCGATGGGGGCGTGCTCGATGCGCAAGGAATCGGCGGTGATGACCCACGGATAATGGTAGTGGGCGACCGCTTCGGTTCCTAACAGGGCGATCGGTAGAGAAAACAAAAACAGGTAAAGGATAAATATAACCAGAATACCGATGATCAGTTTCCACAGACGAAATGTACTCTGGATCACCTTATTGAATAAAAGTATGTTGATATAGCCGATATAGACATAGCTGGCGGCCGAGAGCTGCTCCCAGTCGGGCAGACCCCCTTCGCCAAGCAAAATGACGATGCTTTTCCAGAGAATGCCCTGCGTGGTGAATGTAGCGATAACGATGAGAAAGAGCAGGGGAAGCGTCATGATAAAGGACAGTTCCAGGGCAAAGAGGACCCGATCCGAGCGCAAGCGGGCAGCGGCAAGTACGAGGATGATAAACAAATACAGGATGGTAAGACCCGAGGCGCCGACATTGAGATACTTGGCACTGATCTCGGCGACCATGATTACGCTGAGACTACCAGCGATCAGCCACTGCAGCACAAAATAAATCATGAGCGGTACTCTAAGAAGGGGCGGGATCGTTTCCGCCAGAATGCTGCTTAAATCTTTTTGCGGGAAGCGGCGGAGTAGCCAGAAGATAAACAGGATGATGAAAAGATTGAGGAGGAAGGCGCCGAGCAGTGCTGCATACGCCCCGTCGTGGCGGCCGGTGAGGAGGATGCGTGGGACAAAACCGATGCCGTTCATGAGGGCGTTTACGGCGAAGAGATAAATAATAAAACGCGGTTGCATCAGGCACCACCCTGAGTCTTGCTGACATTGCCTTTGCTAAACGGTAAATAAAAATACGGTTCACCAAAACTGTCCAAAGAGGCGAGGTAAAAGATCAAACCGACGAGCGCCACACCCAGACCGACAAGACCGAATCCCGCGCTGGCAAAGAGAATCGGATAGCGCATGATGCGCACGGCATAGAGCATACTGTTGATCGGTACGACAAAGCTAGAGATGGCGACGGTCGCTACGACGATCAACATAATATCGGAGACGAGCCCGGCGGCCGTCGTCGCCTGACCGAGGATGAGCCCGCCGACAGTGGTGGCGGCGGCGCTAATGCTTTTAGGCAGACGAATGCTCGCTTCAAGAATCAGTTCGACCACGATCATCATGAAGAGCACTTCAAAAAAAGCTGAAAACGGAACAGCGGCCCGGCTACCGGCGATAGACAGCGTAAGCTGGGCGCGAAACACCCCGGGATTAAACGAGGTCAGCGCTACATATAGGGCTGGGGTGATGAGGGTAACGATGAGCGCGGTAAAGCGCATGGTGAGAAAAAAGACGCGAACCCAGGTCGGATGGTACAGGTCGTCCATGGCACTGTAAAAATCGAAGAAGTAGGCCGGCGCGATAAGAGCAAACTGTGATCCGTCGATGATCAGCGCGACTTTGCCGCGATTGAGTTCATAAATGATGCGATCGGGCCGATCGGTGATCATGAAAGTCGGAAAAAGCGTCCATTTGTTCCCATTGAAATACCGCTCCAGCTGACCGGCAGCAAAGAGCGCTTCCAGCGAGCCGTCGTCTAATTTTTGTTGCAGAGCCGTGAGCACGTTTTCGCGCAGTGTACTTTTTTGATAGACAATGGCGACATTTGTATGGCTTTGACTGCCGAGTTCGGTGAGTTTCACGACGAGATCGCTTACGCGGTAACGGAAGCGAAGCAGATTAATGTTCACCAGCAAATTTTCGCTCAGCGCATTTTGCGGTCCCTGTATAACGCTTTCGACTTCTGCCGGCTGGATACCGATATCGAGCGCCAGGCGCACATCATAAAGACGCGCCAGTTCACCGTAGATAACTAAGGCCGATCCGTTTAACAGCTGATCGACCGCTTGCTTTTCATCCTGGTAGGGCGTCTGAATAGGAAGTGCCTCTAGGTAGGCCTTATATGTTTTTGGATCGGCCTCGTAAAAGGGTCGGACAAAAAGACGCATCACTTTATTTTCATCGGCAATCGTTTTAAGATAGAGTACTTCGACGCGGGTCAGAGCCGGTCCGTTTTCCGCTTCATTTTCGGAAAAGCCCCGTTCAAACACTTGATAGACGAGATCTTCAGCGCTCTTTAACCGATCTTTACAAGCTAAAAGGCGCGGATCGCCCGATGGGTGACGTGCGTCTTCCTTCGCTTGCATGCGCACCCTCCTGATGTATAGCGTGATGGTTGTTGTCGATGTTGAATGGAGCCTTATGATAAAAGTGTAACCCGTTTTTCTTGTTTTATCCTGAAGCGCCGGTCAAAAAGCTCATAAAAAAACCTGCCCTTGAAGAAAGAGCGGGCAGGTTCGTAGCGGATGACTTACGGTTATTGTAAGGCTAGACGATTTGCAGTTGAGCGTTATAGATGTAAGATGTGCAAAAGATTGATATCATGTTTGTTTAATATTTGTATGTTTGAATCTTGTTTGTGTCATGTTCCCAGTAGTTGTTTAGCGGATGCGCATTTGTTCGTTAACGTAAGGACACGCCGGGCGGCAGCCACACGTAAGGATTTTCTCCGCGGTCGCGTGCTGCATCGTATTTGACCGGGGTAAAGCCGAGTTTTTTCCAGAAAGGATCGGAACCGAGACGGGCATTCGTTTTGATCGGGAGACCGAGTGATTTTGCATATTCGACCAGAGCGCGACCCAGTCCCCGGCCGCGGTATTGAGGTAGCACTTCCAGTTTCATCAGTTCGTTAAAGTCCTGGGGCGGTTCGAAATAGGGGTCGTATTTGGCAGGCGTTAAATACAGGCTCATTCGGGCGACGAGTGCATCACCGTCGTAAATGCCATAGAATGGAGACTCGCTGTCATTTTCAATCAAATTTGCCTGCAAATCTTCTAACATGGACAGTTCCTGCAGGCCGTACTCGCGAAATTTTTTGAACTCCTCCAGCGTTTTGA
Source organism: Candidatus Carbonibacillus altaicus (assembly GCA_003050645.1). Lineage (GTDB taxonomy): Bacteria > Bacillota > Bacilli > Thermicanales > DSM-22653 > Carbonibacillus > Carbonibacillus altaicus. Next base: position 3,289 of record PEBX01000026.1, on the reverse strand, counting down.
AGTTTGTTTTCAGTCGTTCTACCTGAAATGGCATGCTCTATCCCTCATTTTCTGCTGTAGTCGTACGCACAGACGATCGCTCTACCTGTAACAAGTTTAAAAAAAAAAGAAGCATTTAGCAAGGATTTTGAACGTTTTGTGGCGAATGAGTTCTATAGGGTATAGGGAGGGAGAACGATGAACAAAGTTTTAATTGCAAACCGCGGCGAGATTGCCCGGCGTATCATCCGCACGGCGCGAGCGATGGGACTTAAGACAGTAGCTGTCTACTCCGAGGCGGATCAGGATCTGCCGTTTGTCGAAGAAGCCGATGAGGCGATCGCGCTCGGCGGGAAGCGGCCGCTGGAGAGCTATCTCAAGCAAGATAAAATTTTAGATGTTGCCCGGCGCACGGGTGCGGATGCCGTTCATCCCGGCTATGGTTTCCTTTCCGAAAACGCCGCTTTTGCCCAGGCCGTACGGCAGGCCGGTCTCACCTTTATCGGTCCAGAACCGAAGCTTGTCGCCATGATGGGAGATAAGGCCGTAGCCCGAAGTGTAGCCGAAGCACACGGTGTTCCAGTTGTACCCGGGACGGAGGGCCTTCCGGATGTATCGGCTGCAAGGATAGAGGCGCGTGCGCTCGGTTATCCGGTCATGTTGAAGGCCAAAGCCGGGGGCGGCGGGATCGGGATGCAGCGCATCGACGATGAAGCGATGTTGGAAAAATCGTTTGCCCAGGCCGAAAATCGCGCCCGTGCTGCTTTTGGCGATGGAACGCTGTATTTGGAAAAGGCGCTCGTGCGAGCGCGGCATGTGGAAGTACAGATTGCTGCCGATCGCGGCGGCGAGGTCGTCCATCTGTTTGAACGAGACTGTTCCCTGCAGCGCCGGCACCAAAAAGTCGTGGAAGAGTCACCGGCCCCCGAACTTCCTCTTCGCCTGCGGGAGAAGATCTGGGAGGCAGCCGTAAGGCTGGCGCGCGGTGTTTCGTATACAAACGTCGGGACGATAGAGTTTTTAGTCGAGCCGGAAAAAGAAACGTTTTACTTTCTGGAGATGAATACGCGTTTGCAGGTCGAACACGGGATTACGGAGCTCGTCACCGGGGAAGATCTGGTCGCCTGGCAATTTCTCATCAGCATGGGCGAACCGCTTCCGAAAAAGCAGTTCGAGCTTTATGCAAAGGGAGCGGCCGCTGAATTTCGTATTTACGCCGAAGACCCCGTCACTTTTTATCCGTCGCCAGGTACGCTTCAGACATACGAAGTCCCGCACGGGGAAGGGGTGCGCGTCGACGATGGATATCGCGCGGGGAATGTGGTGAGTCCGTTTTATGATCCGCTTCTCGGTAAACTGATGGTACATGCACCTGATCGCGCGGCGCTTCTCACGCGTGCCCGGGATGCATTGAGCGCCTACCGCATCGAAGGGGTGAAGACAAACATCCCGCTGCTTTTGAAGGTGCTGGACGATCCCCGTTTTATCGAAGGTGCGGTGCATACCGAGTTTTTTACACAACCGATGTAAAGCAAGTTGCTTTTTTGTGTAACATGTGTGACAATATTTTTTGTAAGCGTTCACGGCATCCGTCAGAAAACAGGCTGAGGACAAGGACGAGGAAAAGGACACGGTAGGACGAAGGAGGTGAGGACCTTAGGTCGAGAGCGACTTAAGGTCGGCGCATATGGACGTTCAGGCACAGATGGCCGGGACCGTCTTTCGTATTCTGGTTGAGGCTGGACAAACGGTGAATGCCGGGGAAGATGTCGTCATTTTGGAATCAATGAAAATGGAAATTCCGCATAGTACACCTGTAGGTGGGATCGTTCGGGAGATATATGTGCAGGAAGGCGATTTCATCGATGAAGGACAGAAGCTCGTGCGGATCGAAGCGCAGCCGTAAAAAGTAAAAATGCATCCGGACGCCATATGCACAGTGACAATCAAACGTTTATTTTACGTTTATAGTCTTTAAGGCGTACCTGAGCAAACGCTCAGTCGAGAAAGGGGGAGGAAGGTGACGCTTCGCTATCACGAAGAAGGTCGCGTGGCTTATGTATATCTAGATAGGCCGGACAAACATAATGCCTTAAATCGCCTCATGCTCTGGGATCTCAGGCGGGAGCTTAAGCGGATCGCCGGATTGGACCACCTCAGTGCGCTCGTCATCGGCAGCACGAGCGATGTGGCTTTTTCGGTGGGAGCCGATCTTTCTGAACGTCAGACGATGTCTGATGCGGAGGTGCTAGAATATCTGCAGCTGATCGGGGAGACGCTTGCCCTTCTGGAGGATTTGCCCATTCCGACCGTTGCCGCAATCAACGGCTATGCTTTGGGCGGAGGGCTGGAGCTTGCGCTGGCCTGCGATCTCCGCGTCGCATCTTACGGGGCGATGCTTGGCCTTACGGAAGTGCGCCTCGGAATCATTCCGGGTGCTGGCGGGACGGCACGACTCAGCCGACTGGTGCCGCTTACGGTGGCAAAGGAGATGATCCTCATGGGCCGGCGCGTGTCTGCTGAAGAAGCACTGAGCACACACCTCGTCAATGCTGTTTTTCCGCGTGAGGGCTTTGATGAGGCGGTACGCACATATGTCGCTCCATTTACTGAGGTCGCACCGCTTGCCGTACGAGCGGCCAAGTGGTCGATGGTCCAGGGCGCGGAAGTCGATCTCGCCCGTGCGCTCAAATTTGAACGCATAGCCTATCAGACCTTGCTCGGGACGGAAGACCGGCGGGAAGGTCTTCTGGCGTTTCACGAAAAACGTCCTCCGACGTTTCGCGGGCGCTGATTAGGCGATGCATGACGGTTGAAGAGGAGAAGGGAGTGTGACCGGTGGGAGAACGTGAAAACTATCTGGAAGAACAGAAGGAAGCCATCATGAAAGGTGGTAGAGCTGAGTACCACGAAAAAAATGCATCTCAGGGGAAACTTTTTGTGCGCGAGCGCCTCAAGCTTTTATTCGATGACGGGGTTTATGTCTTGGAAGACGGACTGTTTGCCAATTGGGAAGCAGGTGATCTGCCGGCGGACGGAGTAGTCACGGCGATCGGTAAAATCAACGGGCAGACGGTCTGTGTCATGGCCAACGATTCGACGGTGAAGGCCGGTTCATGGGGCATGTATACGGTAGAAAAAATACTGCGTATTCAGGAAACGGCGGAGCGGCTGGGCGTGCCTATGCTGTATCTTGTCGATTCCGCCGGGGCCCGTATTACCGATCAGCTCGATATGTTCCCCGGACGGCGGGGTGCGGGACGCATCTTTTACAATCAGGTGCGTCTTTCCGGACAGGTGCCGCAGGTGT
>PEBX01000187.1 GCA_003050645.1 Candidatus Carbonibacillus altaicus | reverse complement strand
GCCGCGAGTTCATGAAAATGGGTTGAGATAAGCGTCTTGGCACGTATCTTCTGATGGATATATTCGATCACCGCCTGGGCGATGGCCAGGCCATCTTCGGTAGATGTTCCGCGCCCGAGCTCGTCGATTAAAATAAGGCTGCGCCGGGTTGCTTCCTGAAGCGCTACATTGATCTCTTTCATCTCGACCATAAAGGTACTCTCGCCGCGGGTGAGATCATCCGCGGCCCCCATGCGCGTAAAAATGCGATCGACGACCGGCAAGCGGGCCTCATCTGCAGGTACAAACGATCCGATCTGAAACATGAGCTGAATGAGGGCCACCTGGCGCATGACGGTGCTTTTGCCGGCCATATTCGGCCCTGTAATGAGCAGCATGTCCGCTTCACGGCCGAGTAACACATCGTTTTTGACAAACGTCCCCTCCGGAAGCATTGCTTCCACGACCGGATGACGACCGCCGCGTATGAAAAGCGAACCGCTCGGTTCATATTCCGGGCGCACGTAGCGCCTTAAGACCGCAACTTCCGCCAGGGCCTGCAGCACATCGAGGAGGGAGAGCTTTTTTCCCCAGTCAGCCAGGTATGCCGCATGCGCTTTAAGCGAGGTGATGAGCGCCTGAAAAAGACTTATCTCTCGTACTTCGAGCGCCTCGACCGCCGCGTTCACTTCATTTTCCCATGCTTTTAGAACTTCTGTCGTGTAGCGCTCGCCATTTGCGAGTGTTTGCTTGCGTATATACTCATCCGGTACGAGTTGAACGTTGGCCCGGGTGACTTCGAGATAGTAGCCGAAGACTTTGTTATAACCGTATTTCAGGGAGCGGATGCCCGTTTTTTCTCGCTCCGCCTGCACGTACGCTTCCAACCACGTGTTGCCTGAGGTGACAAGATGGCGCAAGCGATCAAGCTCGGCATCAAACCCCGGGCGAAACGTCCCACCCCGCCCCGGTTCATCCGGGTCATCGGCCAAAGCCTGCTGAAGCTTCTCACGAATCGTCGTAAGCTCGTCCACAGGAGAAGAGACAATCTCCTGTAAAATTGGCGGAAGCCCCTCTTCCTGCTTTAGTCTTTGAACGATGTGCTCCGTTGCAAGGAGCGTCTTCTGGAGCCGGGTGAGATCGCGCGCGCTCACCGTACCGAGCGCAAGGCGCTGGGCCAGGCGAGTCAGATCATAGCTTTTTTTCAATAGATCGGCGAGCGCAAGACGCAACGCAGCCCGATGCACGAACGTTTCAACTGCTTTTAAGCGCGCCTCGATCATGTGCGCACCGGTAAGTGGTCTTTCCAGCCACTGTGCGAGCAGTCTCCGGCCGGGGGCGGTAACGGTGTGATCGAGGTGGGCAAACAGCGACCCTTCCCGGCGTTCGTGATAACGGGTTTCAAACAATTCCAGATTGCGCCGCGTAAAAGGATCGAGCGTCATATACGGTGCGCGCGAGAAGCGCTCGGCCGGCCTTAAGACGGCCAGAACAGCCGGATTGTGCCGGGCGATATATCGTTCTAATAGGTGAGCAGCCTCGAAGGCGACAGGATGAACCGGCTCATCAGCCTCACTTTTTTTGCTTTTGTGCTCTGACGTCTCGTCCGACTCACTCGTATCAAAAACGGTAAGGAGCGCCCCCGTATAGTATGTGAGCTCTCTCATGAGCGCCTCTGGGGCATGGGAGGGGAGGACGATTTCCCGCGGTCGAAAGTGCAAGACTTCTTCCACCGCTTCCAGAACGCCTTGAAGCGGATCGGTCAGTAAAAAATATTCTCCGGTCGACACATCGATTGCAGCAAGCCCAAAATGCCAAGCCGATTCGCCCGCATCTGTCTTCTCCTCTTCCCGACAGGATAGACCGACTAAAAAATGATGATCGGCCGTAAGAAGTCCTTCATCGATGACCATTCCCGGCGTGACGATGCGCGTTATCTCGCGTTTTACCAATCCTTTGGCCGTTTTTGGGTCTTCGATCTGTTCACAGATGGCCACCTTATAACCGCGCTCGATCAACGTTTTTAAATAGCTTTCGGCAGCATGATAAGGGATGCCGCACATCGGAATGCGTCTTTCTCCACCGCCATCCCGACCGGTTAAGACAAGACCAAGTTCTCGACTGGCGACCTCCGCATCGTCAAAAAAAAGTTCATAAAAATCACCGAGCCGAAAAAAAAGTAGCGCATCTTTAACTTGTTCGCGAAGCTTTTTATATTGTTTGAACATCGGTGTCAACTGTTCGACGTCTATGTCTTTGGATAGAGACGTTTCTTGGGATCGGGATGCTTCTTGAGACCGGGAAGCTTCTTGGGATCGGGATGCTTCTTGGGATCGGGATGCTTCTTGGGATCGGGACATCTCGTTAGATAGAGCGTTTTCTTTTGACACGAAACACCTCAGTCCTCCGCTCCAAGCACTTTCTCCTTTTAACCTCATTTTATCTCATTCTATCATAAAACTCCTATTACAAAACACATCCCCACGCCATCCTGTTTTTAGCGGTCCTCTCCTACGTAAGAGTTGACCGCGTTCCATCTAGGGAATATATCTTCCTGTTCTTTCCAGCGCCACCCTTCCTCCAGTCGGGCGAGCATCCAGCGGAGTGACTGCAAAAAACACATGTACCATTCCTTCGAGAAAATCTCTTTTAAAGACATCGTCTCTACCATAGACACCGAAGAGATCGAGGGGGCATCCATTTGAAGGCGTTCATACCGAAGGTGCTCTTGCTGAAGGCATTCATACTGAAGATGCTCATTATAAAGGCGTTCATACTGAAGCCGAAAGTCCTCATGCTGTAGACGTTCATAAAGATCTCCTACGACTGTCCGCGCATACGTTCTCATACGCCGTGCGTCTTCTTTTCGCGCCGGATCATAATGCGGCACGAGCCGAGCCAGTTTTTGCCAGATCATCGCATGGTGCTTAAGCCTAACCGCATCTTCCGTAGCAGAAAAGATGAGCCCTTGCCTCACTTGTTTCATCGAACGTACGAGCGCCTCCCACATGAGTAGCACATAACGTGCAAGCGATGGGTCAACGATCCAGCTTGGAAGCGTCCGGTATTCGAATCCGCCGTGGGGTTTAAAACGAATATCCCCTAGATAACCGTATCGTTTTAAACGCGCCGCGCACGTCTCGGGTGCCAGAGCTAAAAGCGGAAGCGCGAGATACAGATCAAAGCGGCGAATCCATTCGATCGTAAGCGGAACCCCACGCGCATGCAGATGTCCACCGAGAGAAAAAGCGGGATGGGGTGCACAACCTGCCAAGAGTGCAATTGTCTTGTTCGCGACGACTTTTTGCTTGTATTTTAAATACTTCTGAACTTCCGTAAGCTTCTGGTGCAACTCATTGAGTAGTGCGCGGGCTGAATCCGCCGGTTTTAAGCGTATTTCCAACACCGGGTTACGCCCTACGCCCCGCCGATCTCGATAGATCAATGCGTCCGTACCAATGGCACCATGGCGGGGGAAAAAATGAGAGGCCATCTGCACCTTCCGGTTGTCAAGAACGATCAGCGCCTCGATATCGACACCGAGCGTAATCGCTTGTCTTTTTTCCTCTTCATCTCCGTCTCCATCT
>PEBX01000186.1 GCA_003050645.1 Candidatus Carbonibacillus altaicus | reverse complement strand
TACCTTAAAGCCTGCTAGGAAACTTGCAGGTATCCGTATACTTCAGGAGGCCTAAAGGCAAAAGGATACGGATGGGCAAGTGGCACCGCCCGGTGTCATCCGTCGGTCACTACGCTACAAACGAAGGCAGCGGCCACGCCGCATGTGCTTTCCGTAGCGCGTATCCACGGGTAGCACGAAGAAGCTACACGGCTTTAGCCGTTGTGGAGTGTCACCGCATACCAGATCATGCGATTGAGAAGATCATCATAGTCAGGATTATCGATGACCGCTTCCATTTGTTCACCCAGCATAGCAAACGCCCATTTATATGCGATCCTTCTCAGGTAACGTTACAGGAAGGTGACCCGCAAGCATTTGATCGCCAAACAAACCTTGCGAGAGGGCTTTTAGTGCGCCCTGACTGGCTTCATATGTCACGACAAAGGTTGGCACCTTCGAGAGCACCATCCCGTCATACGGCTCACGCAAGGCGACAACAACCAACGGAACCGTATCAGCATAAGCTTGTTCCCAAGCTTTTAATATACGCTCCACCAACTGGAGTTGTTTTGGGTAACGATGAGCATTAAAGGTCCCTACCAAGATCACCCCAACACGATCTACAATCTTCTGACGCTCCTGATACGCTTGATCATTTGATGCAAAATAGGACGCTTCGATCCATTCCCATCGATTCTCTGTTGAAACGTGGATCGGGCGCACTGCTTCCCCAACCGTTTGATATAGCTTCAAAATATCTCCAGTATACGCATCATACTGAGCGGCGACGATGCGTGCATGAAAAGATCGAATCATCTCCATCCATGACTTTACATGACTGGAACGATCCTCCACCGGAGACTGATCATACATTTTCGGAAAGAAGAGCAACACAGTCTGTTCTTCTGAAAGATGAAGCGGTATAAACTGTTTTTCATCTTTAACAATGGTCACAGCACGTCGGTAAACATCCTCGGCAAACACATGGATGCGCTCTCGTTCGTTTTCCTCTTTCTCTTCCGCTTCACGTTGCGCTCGATTGAGAGCACCTAGGCGTTCAAAACTGCTTGCTTTCAGTTTAAAAATGCGATGCAACGAAGCATCAATGCGCGCTTCATCAACTTCGCCATCCTTCACAGCTTGAACGATGCGCTCGATGGCTGCCTTTTGGAGCGCATACGTATGCGATATTAAGAGGATATCAACGCCTGCTTTGAGCGCCTGAAGCGCCCCTTCAACCGTTCCAACCGTCTTCTGAATCGCTTGCATCTCTAAACAATCGCTGATGATGACACCAGCATAACGGAGATCATCCCGTAAAAGCGATACGATCTCAGGCGCAATGGTTGCCGGGACGTATGCATTGGCCGTTAAATACGGGAAAGCAATATGCGCCGTCATCACTGCATCCACGCCTTCATAAACGGCACGTTGAAAAGGAACGAGTTCAAACTGTCTTAAGCGTTGCAAGTCCGCGTGAATCACGGGAAGCTCAAGATGCGAATCCGTGTGGGTATCCCCATGTCCCGGAAAATGTTTGGCCACGGCCATGATTCCAGCTTTGTGAAACCCACGAATCATCGCGCCTCCATGACGGGCGACACGATGAGGATCCGATCCAAACGAACGCACTCCGATGACAGGATTATATGGATTATGGTTGACATCTACAACCGGAGCCAAGTTCATCGTGATGCCCAGATTTGCCAAAACCCGTCCAGTATGATAGGCCACATGCTCCGTGATCGACAGATCATCCACTGCCCCCAAGGCCATATTGCCTGGTAACGGAAGCAGCGATTCATCCAAGCGGCGAACCATGCCGTTTTCTTGATCAATGACAATGATCAAAGGGAAAGGATGACCGGTCTGGACAGCCATCTCCTGTAGATCATGGGTGAGCGTCTGTACTTCCACCTCTGAACCTATATTTCTGCTAAAAAGAATAACCCCTCCGACAAAATCATCACGGATGAGCGAAGTGATATCGTCGTTCAACAATTTCCCGGGAAATCCTACCATCATCATTTGACCAATTTTTTGTCTTAGATCCAGTTGCTGAATATAGGGTGTCATATCGTTTAGCATCTACTTTCCTCCTTCATGGGCCTGATCTTATGCCATATTCATGATGTCATAATATTTTTTCATGATAGATATAGCGCCTCCACAGGCTACATCCCAGTCGTTGATAAAATTCGACCAGATCCGTCCAATCAATGACAACATATTCTATGCCGCGTTGAAAGAGTTCCTCAAGTGCCGCGCTGACCATGGACAAACCGTATCCCGCCCCTCGCGCCTTCAGCTCTAATCCTAAGGGGCCTACACCGCCCAGACGTCGATCAGGAAAAAGCGGTGCCCAAGAAACGTTTTGTGCAATGAAAGGACTTTGATCGTCATGCAGACGACAAAAGCCGACGATATTGTCATCTTTTTCAACCACCAGGATTTCTCGGCCTTTTCCACCTTTTAAAAAGTAGTGGTACGCTTCATAGGTCCAACGCCCTGGAAACACTTTTTGCATAAAAGCGAGCAAACGATCTTTTTCATCAAGCCGTAACAATCGGTACGTCGGATGCCTATCGGCTGGCTCACGCCATGTGGAGCGGTTGTTTGAAGATGGAGCCGCATGGGACATCATCGTATGCGGTTGAACGGTTGTCATATGTTGTCTATGACATAAGAGATCGTAATATGTTTTTCCTGCTTGATACCCTCTTTTTTGAAACCATTTGGGTACCGCATCATGATCATCATCGGCTGGTACTGCCGGAAAGTAATGCCAAGGATCACCGCCTAAAATGATTTTCCTCGCACCGTTTGAAGCCAGTGCGCGTTCGGCATGGGACAACAGGTTTGAGCCCAGACCACGGTGGCGATATCTTTGATCCACAAGTAATACCTGGATCCAACCAGCATGCTCATAACCTTCATCTTCAAGCATCGCTGCATACGGATCCGCTGCGCTCAGCTTTTTACTGATGACCAGACCGATCGCTTCCTCCGTCCATGGATCCAGTGCGATCAAGGACCCCTCTTTTAAAACATTCATATCCTCGATACTATTTTGTACAAAAAGTTCCTGACGCATCGGAAAACGATCCACCCATGCGCGGTTCCATAAATCGACCAATTGAGGTGCATACCGAGGATCAAAATCAACAAAGTGATTCATAACCATCCCCTTCTTTAATCAAACATCAATAAAACATCGCCCAATATCTCTTTCTTAAAAAACGCTTGCTTCCATCGAACGGTGGAGCAAGCGTTTGAGCATACAATATGCATCAATGTATGGCATATGGTATATACAGCATATTTCTTATTTTATAATTAATGAGTTATAAATTTCGCGGATACGTTATACTAGATTTCAACGATCCACCCTTCCGGCGCCTCGATATCGCCGAACTGAATACCGACCAAAAGATCGTACAGTCGCCGTGTCACCGGCCCGACTTCCCCCGATGCGCCAAAGCGGTACGTTTTGGAACCATGGACAATGCGCCCGATCGGCGTAATGACTGCCGCTGTCCCGCACGCCCCTGCTTCACTGAATTCGGAGAGCTCTTCCATCGGAATATCGCGCTCCTCGACCTTCA
>PEBX01000185.1 GCA_003050645.1 Candidatus Carbonibacillus altaicus | reverse complement strand
ATGCTGTATCTTGTCGATTCCGCCGGGGCCCGTATTACCGATCAGCTCGATATGTTCCCCGGACGGCGGGGTGCGGGACGCATCTTTTACAATCAGGTGCGTCTTTCCGGACAGGTGCCGCAGGTGTGTCTTCTGTTCGGCCCATCTGCTGCCGGCGGCGCTTATATTCCGGCCTTTTGCGATGTCGTCTTTATGGTTGAAGGGAATGCCAGCATGTACCTCGGTTCTCCGCGTATGGCGGAGATGGTCATCGGGGAGAAGGTGACACTGGAAGAGATGGGCGGTGCCCGTATGCACGCCACGATAAGCGGGGTCGGTGATAATCTTGCCCCCGATGAACCGACGGCCATTGCCATGGCCCGCCGGTATTTAGCGTACATGCCAGCAAACTTTCGTGCTAAAGTTGCAACCGTCCCGCCAAGGGAACCTAAACGTCCGCCTGTGGATATCGAGACGATCGTGCCCGAAAGTGAAAACGCCCCGTTTAATATGTATGATCTTCTCGATGCGCTGCTTGACGCGGACAGCTTTTTTGAGATCAAGCCGCTCTTTGCGCAGGAGATCATCACCGGATTCGGTCGTCTAAACGGTGAGGTCGTCGCCATTGTCGCCAACCAGCCGCGTGTAAAAGGCGGCGTCCTGTTTGTCGATTCGGCGGATAAAGCGGCGCGCTTTATAACGCTCGCCGATGCCTTCGGTATTCCGCTCATCTTTCTAGCCGATGTGCCCGGCTTTATGATCGGTTCGAAGGTAGAGCGGCAAGGCATCATCCGCCACGGGGCCAAGATGATCGCAGCGATGAGTGAGACGACGGTGCCCAAAATATCTGTCATCGTGCGCAAAGCGTACGGGGCGGGACTGTATGCGATGGCCGGACCGGGCTTTGAACCGGATGCGGTGATCGCCCTTCCTGGTGCGCAAATTGCGGTGATGGGGGCGGAAGCGGCGGTGAATGCCGTCTATCAAAATAAGATTGCCTCGATCGAAGATGAAGCCTCAAGGCGTGCTTTTATCGAAGAAAAACGCCGGGCCTATCGGGAAGATATCGATTTATACAAGGTCGCCTCGCGTCTCATCGTCGATGATATCGTCCCTGGTCGGCGACTCAGGGAGACGCTCATCGAACGACTGGAGGCGTACCGGACGAAACAGAAAACGTTTAGCCAGCGCAAACATCCCGTTTATCCGGTTTGAGTAAGATGCGATAAATGAGTATTTTTTACATCCCTGCCAGGTCCGCCTTCACTCTGTTTTTGCAGGAAAATAAAATGATTTGTCGAATACCCTCTACAAGAATATGGACCAGGAACGTATGCCGTTCGTCATCGGGGTAGCGTGGCAGAGTGTGTGGCAAGGTGAAGGAGTGGACCATAACGGGATGATACTGAAGCCGATTCAATGGATCATCACTTTTTTCATTGCGTTTCCGTTTTTGGTTGCTCCGCTCGTATATGCCGGGTTGCGCTTTTTTAAGCGCACGCAGAAGGAAAGCATCTACTGGAGCGGGGCCTGGACGACACTCTTTTTTTTGTTAAGCGTCGTCCATCTGCTCAGGATCACGGATACGAGTATGATAGTGCTCTGGGGCAGTGTGCTTCTGGCCGTGCTTCTCACGGCTGGAATCGGCTGGTTGCAGCTTCGAAAAAGGGGTAAGCTTTTAAGGGAAAAACTGATCCATGCATTTTTTATTATCCTTTTACTTTTTTTCTTGATCGACTATCTTTTTCTCGTCTGGTATGGTATTGTCAAGCGGCTCCCGCTTGTCTGATGGGGAGCTTAAGCATGCCGCGTAACATAAAGCTTAAGAATGAGCAGGATGAAGCGGAAAGGGTGGAAAAAACCGTGCATGAAGAGGATGATCGGCGTGCGGTAAGCGACCTCGCGGCACCGGATCAAGCGCCTTCTGGTCAGAAGAAGATCGCCTGGGCGCGCGCCCATATGCCCGTTTTACGGCAAATTGAAGAACAGTTTCTTAGCCTGAAGCCATTTCAAGGCGAGCGCATAACCATCGCTCTGCATCTCGAAGCCAAAACCGCCTACCTCGCACAGGTCTTACGCAGTGGGGGGGCCGATGTTGCCATCACCGGGAGTAACCCGCTTTCCACACAGGATGATGTGGCGGCGGCACTCGCTCAAAATGGGGTCACTGTTTACGCGCGCTACGGCATGGACCAGGCGGTGTACACATCTTTTCTCGATCGACTGATCGATCTGCGCCCGACGCTTCTCATCGATGACGGAGGGGACCTCGTGAGTCGCTTGATTGAACGTGATGAACCATGGGCCCGGACGATCATCGGTGGTGCCGAAGAGACGACGACCGGCGTAACGCGTCTTAAAGCTTTAGCGCGTGAAGGACGGCTCCCTTTTCCGATGGTCGCGGTGAACGACGCAAAGATGAAACATCTTTTCGATAACCGCTACGGTACGGGACAGTCCGTTTTTGACGGGATCATGCGGACGACGAACGTATCCATCGCCGGGAAGACGGTCGTCGTCGCCGGGTACGGTTGGTGCGGTCGTGGTGTGGCGGAGCGGGCCCGCGGTCTTGGCGCGCGCGTCATCGTCACGGAAGTCGATCCGGTGAAAGCACTGGAAGCGTATATGGACGGGCACCAGGTCATGACGATGGATCAAGCCGCGGAAGAAGGTGACATCTTCATCACCGTCTCCGGCAACATTGGGGTGATTGGATCCCGTCATTTCCCGCGTTTAAAAGATGGGGCGATGCTCGCTAATGCCGGCCATTTTGATGTGGAGATCGATCTCGTTGCCCTTAGAAGCATGGCCCTTGACTGGCAAGAAGTGCGTCCGAACGTCGAGGCGGTGATGCTCGAAGGGGGTAAGATCGTTTATGTGCTGGCCTCCGGACGGCTTATAAACCTGGCCGCGGCGGACGGTCATCCGGCGGAAGTCATGGATATGACTTTTGCGCTTCAGGCGCTCACGCTGTCTGATCTGATCAAGCGCGCGCGGGCGGGCTGTCGCCTTTCCCCGGGGGTGCATGCCGTGCCGGATGCGATCGATCAGGAAGTGGCGCGCCTTAAACTTAAGGCTTTTGGCTTAACGATCGATGCGCTGAGCACGGCACAGGAGACATATCTTGAAAGCTGGCAGATTGGATCACCGAACATCACAGAAGAACACAAATGACAAGACTTTGATACGATCGCCTGAGTCGAATCATAATACGATCATGACGATAGGATAACTGAAAACTTTACACCAACGAACTCCTGTTCTGGCAGGAGTTTTTATTTGTGTGTCGAAAAGGGTTAAATGTGGGTAAAAGTGGGGTGAAGTGGGGAGGAGGGGGATGGCGTGTTTCTCGGTGAGTACGAACACACGCTCGATGAGAAAGGGCGCCTGACCATACCAGCGAAGTTTCGCACCCCGCTCGGTGACCGCTTTGTCATGACCCGTGGTTTGGAGCAGTCGCTTGTCCTTTACCCACTCGATGAATGGGAACAGCTTGCCGAAAAGCTGAAAGCCTTACCGTTTACCCGTGCCGATGCCCGGGCTTTTACCCGCTTTTTTTTCTCCGGTGCGCAGGAGATGGAGTTGGACCGCCAGGGGCGCGTGCTCATTCCCCCCAATTTGCGCACCTTTGCCGGAATTGAACGGTCGTGCGTCGTAATCGGTGTGATGAACCGGGTGGAAGTGTGGGAGACGGAGCGGTGGAAGGCATACATGAAGGAAAAAGATGATACGTTGG
>PEBX01000184.1 GCA_003050645.1 Candidatus Carbonibacillus altaicus | reverse complement strand
CCTTGATGGTTATGTATGAATGGCTCGCCTTCATGCACTGTCTGAAGGGCGGAGCGACCATGCTTGTGAAGGGATGATCTTGATTCAAAGGGGGGGTGTGGATGGGAGAACAAGGAAGCGTGCATCCCGAAAGGTCCAAACAATCCGTTGAACGATCATTTTATGAATGGCTAAAAGGTTTGGAAAGGGCCCAGGTGCTCGTCGTTTCGCATGTAAGACCCGATGGCGATGCGCTCGGTGCGCAAACGGCGATGGCTCAGATACTCAAGCTTTTTCACATTGAATCGGTTCTCGTCAATGAAGATGCGCCCCCCAGACGATTTGACTATCTGCCGGGTTATCGTGACATGCGCCGCTCGGTCGATACCCCTTTACCGGGTGCACCCTATCAATACGTTATTTTTGTGGATGCGGCTGATCGAGAGCGCATAGGTAAAGCGCTATCGCTCCTTGCTCCTGAGGCCGAGATCGTGAACATCGATCATCACGCGACAAACGATCACTACGGGCACATCAATCTTGTGAAACCGGAGGCCTCATCGACATGTGAAGTCATCTACGATTGGATACGTTCTACTCGCTTACCGGTCTCTGTTGAGCTTGCCACTTGCCTTTATACTGGTTATATCACCGATACGGGTGGTTTTCGTTATCAAAATACAACGCCCAAAGTTTTGCGCGATGCCGCCGAACTCGTGCAGTTCGGCGCGAGCCCGTACGAAATTGCCGAACATGCACTGGAGGCGATCAGCTGGGAGAAGATCAAACTGCTTCAAAAAGCGCTTGCAACGCTTAAGCTTTTTGCTTCCGGTAAAATCGCTTTCCTTGAGGTGACGCAATCGATGCTGGAAGAGACGGGGACGACCCTGGATGATGCGGAGGGGCTCGTGCATTACGGTTTAAACATCGAAGGGGTCGAAGTGGCCGCGCTTTTTCGCGAACAGACGGATGGTATCAAGGTATCGCTCCGCTCCCGGCGTGCCGTGGATGTGAGTAAGGTAGCTCAGCAATTTGGGGGAGGCGGTCACGTCCGTGCTGCCGGATTAACTCTCCATATGCCGCTCGATGAGGCCAAACGGACGATGGCCGAAACGCTGCTCACCGTTTTACATCATGTGCCTTTGTCTTGAGAGGTGAAGGTGATGAGACGAAAGATCAAGACGTGTGCTGGATCAAGGTCAAAATCGTCACGAGGGATGCATAGGCGATGAGCATGCCGGATCGGGGGTTCACTCGATACGGTGACAGTAAGCGAGATGGGTGAGCAGGTGAGAACACAAACGTCTTTAAACGGCTGGCTCGTTATTGATAAACCGCCCGGTATAACTTCATATGATGTGATCCGCCGCCTCAAACGTCATCTGCCGAAGGCGCTTAAAATCGGTCATGCGGGAACGCTCGATCCGATGGCGACCGGTGTACTCCCGGTGGCTTTAGGGCAAGCGACGCGCCTTATAGAGTATGTTCATACGCATCCCAAAGCGTATGAGGCGCGCTGGGTCGGCGGCGCAAGAACGGATACGGACGATGCAACGGGTCGGGTCATCGAATCCTTATCCCATGACGAACTCAGGCGTGTATTAAGTCATTATAGCGTTAGCGACGTGCGTCGTGCTTTCTACGGTATGGTCGGTGTGTACCGGCAAACGCCGCCGATGGTCTCGGCCCGCAAAGTGGCAGGGAAACGCTTGTATGAACTTTCCCGTGCCGGTACCGTGATCCCTCGAGATGAACGGCCCGTTGTCATTTATACTGTACACATTCGTCATTTATCCCTTCACACCGATCCGCCGACCGTTGATTTTTATGTGCGGACGTCAAAGGGGACATACATTCGTACGCTCGTTCAGGATATCGGTATCAAACTGGGGCTCCCTGCACATCTCGGTTATTTGCGGCGAACGGAAAGCGGAGGGTTTACACTTAAGCACGCGCGTTCCCTGGATCACGTTTTGGAACGTCTGAAAGAAGACGAAGGCGCGTTCAGAACACTCCTCTACCCGCTCCATGCCCCGCTTCAGGGCGTACGCCTGACCGTGCCTCCTTCCTTTTTTTCGTCGATTCAAAACGGGCGCTCACTCCTTTTTAAGATGGAAGAGGCAAGTGAATCTATCGCCACTCAAGATTTGAATATTGTAGACA
Source organism: Candidatus Carbonibacillus altaicus (assembly GCA_003050645.1). Classification (GTDB taxonomy): domain Bacteria; phylum Bacillota; class Bacilli; order Thermicanales; family DSM-22653; genus Carbonibacillus; species Carbonibacillus altaicus. Next base: position 1,580 of record PEBX01000184.1, on the reverse strand, counting down.
GGCATAAGGAACGCGTTGAAGCCATGAGGTTTGTCGAAATGGTAGACGGTGTGATGCAACTTCAAAGCCTCGTTCAACTGTTTCATGAAAACGGTCAGTTGCTTGCCCTCTATCGTTTTGTTGGAAAACAGGGGAAGGCGCTTGTGCTTAGGGCAGAAAAAGTTTTTCCGGCCGAATGAGTACGGTCGGTCCAGGGGGTTAGGTATGACGATGCATGTAGAGCGTTTAGAACTTGTGACAGGCGGGGCGCGCCCGCAACCCAAGCATCCGCCGGCCAAACTCGTTGCGACCATCGGATCGTTTGATGGTCTTCATCGCGGCCATCAAGTCCTCCTTCAGGAAACGATCAAATTTGCAGAGCTAGAAGGCGCGGAAAGTGCGCTCATCACTTTTGATCCCCATCCGCGCGCCGTCCTCACAGGTGCGAAGGATTGGGCGTACATGACACCGCTTCAGGAAAAAATTGAAGTGCTAAAGACATTCGGTATCAAACGGCTTTATATCATTCATTTTACTCCGGAAGTATCTGCGCTCACACCGCAAGATTTTATAGAACTATTTTTAACCCCGCTTCATATCCAACATTATGTCGTCGGCTTTGATTTTCGCTTCGGACACAAAGCATGCGGCCGTCCGGAAGACCTCATTTCCGATCCCAGTGTAAAACTTACGATCATCCCGCCCGTATCAACGGAAGGTGAACAACAGAAGATCGCTTCTTCTATGATTCGCGAAGCGCTCATGAACGGAGATATGGATACCGTACGCCATCTGTTAGGGCGCCCCTATCGCTTGCGGGGGACGGTCATCCGCGGTGCAGGCCGTGGACACACGATTGGCTTTCCGACGGCCAATCTTTTGCTGAGCGACCCGTATGTGATACCCGGTACGGGTGTCTACGGGGTGACCGTTGAAAGCGGGACGCTTTTCTCTGAAGAGCGAACCCCGCTTCTTGCAGTGATGAACATCGGTACCAAGCCGACCGTGGAAAAAGATGCGAAGCTTTCTCTCGAAGTCCACGTGCTGGATTATACAGGCGACTTGTACGGGCAGGAGCTCATCGTATCGTTCTTTTTTCGCATCCGCTCGGAACAGAAGTTTCCCGGTATTGATGCACTCAGAGCGCAAATTCAAAAAGATGTCCAGTTTGCGAAGGAGCGTTTTCTGTGGTATACTTCCTTAGGTTCAGAGAAACCGTAGCTTGGCGGATCGCCACCCCAGCGACCGCTCGGCTGACGGGGTTAAACAGGAAAGAGGGGTGAATCATGTGGCACTGACACCTGAGAAAAAACGGGAAATTATTGAAAGGTTTAAGATCCATCCGAGCGACACGGGCTCACCGGAAGTCCAGATCGCCATTTTGACGGAGCGGATCGATGAGTTGAACAATCACCTGAAGACGCACGCGAAAGACCATCATTCGCGTCGCGGACTTATGAAAATGGTCGGCCACCGGCGCAATTTGCTTAATTACTTGCGCGACCTGGACGTGGCCCGTTATCGTGCCTTGATTGAAAAACTCGGTCTGCGCAGATAAAAACGGGGGCATATCCCCGTTTTTTTCATATCTTTTATGTTTG
>PEBX01000183.1 GCA_003050645.1 Candidatus Carbonibacillus altaicus | reverse complement strand
CCTTATTTGTCCCAGTAAACTTTTTCAAGTAACCGATCATATAGGGGCCGACAAAACCGCCTAGATTACCGATCGAATTGATCACAGCAATACCGACGGCTGCCGCTCCACCGCTTAAAAATGCGTTCGCATCAGCCACGACCGCTCCTCATCCGTCAACCAGTGCGCATTCGCCGGTTTATCGGTCAGATAGTACAGCTACTCGATTGCTTTAAGGTAATGTCACAGGAAGTTGACCGGTCGCCGGTATCTTCCCAAACAAAACTTGTGTTAAAGCACAGAGCGCACCTTGGCTTGTTTCATATGCGACGACAAACGTCGGCACATCCGGTAAACTTAATCCGTCATATGGCCCGCGTAATGCTGTCACGACAAAGGGTACGTCTTTCGACAAAGTGGCTTCCCAAGATCTATACAAATCATGGACCATCTGTACCTGGTCCGGATGGCGGTGTGCATTTAATGTTCCAACCAGCACCGCCCCTACACTCTCTGAGGCCCCACCACTTTCCGAAAAGAAGTGAGATAACATGGACGGCCAGTCAATAGCTGACATTCCACCTATTAGTCCTCCGAAAGCGCCGATCGTTTCGTGCATATTCAGAATGTCTCCTGACTTTGCATCATATTCTACGGCTACCACCCGTGCATGCAATTGTTTGATCCAATCGATCCATGAAGTTAGCCGATTGGACTGGTCTTCTACGGGTGACTGGTCATAGGGTCGCGGGTAGATCAGCAAGACTGTTTTGGACTCGGAAATGCGGAGCGGTATAAACTGCCTCTCATCCTTGACAACCGTCACGGCTCGCTGATAGACACGTGCAGCCAACTGTATCATTTCTTCTTGTTCGGATGCATCAGTCACGGCCATCGATGTGGCATCGATCGCATCCGTTTGCATGTTATCAAACATATCCATTGCTGTGTTTTGTATCGCAGCTTTCGGCACGGTATCTGCCACATCCGTCACCGAGGTCGACGAAGTTTGTCTCAGTTTCAACTTAAGGGTAAAGATACGCATCAAAGATTCATGAATTCTTTTCTCATTAAGTTCTCCACTCCTCACAGCCTGCACGATTCGATCTATGGCGGCTTTTTGTAAAGTATACGTATGCGATATTAAGATGACATCTACGCCAGCTTTCAAGGCCTGAACGGCCCCTTCCACGGTTCCTACCGTCTGTCGAATGGCATTCATTTCTAGGCAGTCACTGATGATGACGCCTCTATAGCCAAGATCTTCCCGTAAGAGCGATAAGATCTCAGGAGAAATCGTGGCCGGTATCCGCCTTCCCTCTGTTAAATGAGGAAATGCAATATGAGCAGTCATCACCGCATCAACACCTGCTTGAACGGCCTGCTGAAAGGGAACGAGTTCGAGCTGCATGAGCCGCTTAAGATCAGCATGGATGACCGGAAGATCCAGATGCGAGTCCGTATGCGTATCGCCGTGCCCCGGAAAATGTTTGGCCACAGCCATGAGACCCGCTCTACGCAAACCGCCTATCATCGCTCGGCCGTGGCGCGCGACATGTTCTGGGGAAGATCCGAATGAACGAATACCGATCACCGGGTTATAGGGATTATGATTGACGTCGACGACAGGTGCAAGGTTCATATTGATACCTAATCGCGCCAGAACCCGTCCGGTATGGTAGGCCACCTCCTCCGTGACACGGATATCATTGACCGCACCTAAAGTCATGTTACCAGGGAGCGGAATGACCGACTCTTCGAGACGTCGGACCATGCCATTTTCCTGATCAATAGAAAGAAATAGTGGGAAAGGGTGCCCGCTTTGGGAAGCAATCGTCTGGAGTTCATGGGTAAGTCGTTTGACTTCATCAACTGCACCGATATTTCTACTAAAAAGAATGACGCCTCCGACAAAATCATCACGAATAAGCGACTTTATTTCCTCGTTCAACCATTTCCCGGGAAATCCTACCATCATCAACTGACCGATTTTTTGCCTCAAATCGAGACGTTCTATATGCGCCATGATGTCACGTTGCACCTGAATCCCTCTTTTCTTAAGAAAACATTTCGTATGTGTCAAACAAACATCAACATACCTCGCATCATCTCACATAGCGTGGACGTCACGTCGGTACAGATTGGGTTTTGTGATGAGTCGTTTATACGCATATCACACCTTTTCATGATATACGTAACTTTTCCATACACGACAGCCCAAACGCTCATAAAATCCGACAAGCTCCGTCCAGTCAATCACAACATATTCTTGACCGCGACGGAATAATTCCTCAAGTGCCGCCCTCACCATGGCTAAACCGTATCCCCCTCCGCGTTCTGCCGGATCAAGGCCTAACGGGCCCACACCCCCTAGATGAAGTCCCGGAAAAAGCGGTGCCCAGTAAACACTTTGTGCAATCAAGGGACTACGGTCGTCATGAAGGCGACAAAAACCGATCATCTCCCCATCTTTCTCGGCAACCAGTATCTCTCTTCCCTGACCACCTTTTAAAAAATAATGGTACGCTTCATACGTCCAGCGACCAGGAAAAACTTTTTGTATAAATTTAAGAAACCTTTCTTTTTCCGAAGCATGTAACAGGCGGTAGGCGAGATGACTTTTCTGCCGACCGGTTACACCGGAAGCGTCAACTGCTGGCAAATCAGATAAATTTTCTTTGCGGCACAGTAAATCATAGACCGTCTGTCCGGCCCGATAACGCCGTTTTTGAAACCATTTTAGCGCTGTACCGTCATCAGCAGGAACGCCGGGGAAATAATGCCAGGGATCGCCACCCAACACAATCTTCTTTGCACCACTCACCATAAGTGCATTTTCTGCTATTTCTAAAAGTCTCGAACCGAAACCCTGACCGCGATAACGTCGGTCAACGAGCAAAACTTGTATCCAACCGGTCCAACCGGTGTCTTGATCATGGGCTAACATATCCCAATACGGATCCTCGGTACTGAGCTTTTTACTTACGACCAGGCCGATTGCTTCGTCCGTCACCGCGTCCATCAAAACGACGGAACCGTCTTTTAAAACATGAACATCTTCGATACTATTTTGAATGAAAAGGGATGCGCGCATTGGAAAACGCTCGCCCAGTTCGCGGTTCCATAAATCAACGACAGCAGGAACAAGACTTCGATTTAAAGGAACGTGTTGTATCATTGTGACCCTCTTCACATTTAATGTATGTAATTGATTATACATTTAACTCATCAATCAACTCATCAATCTTTCGAGTCATCTCTCCCATAAGCGCAAGTGTTGCATGCTGATCCCGGACATAGTTGCTCAAAATGCACTCCCAGCCATTGAAAAATCATGGGCCCTGGACCGTTAGCGAATTATTGTTTGACCAGTGCCCATCTTTTCTTTAAAGAAGTCTCCCATTTCTAAACGTGAAGGTGCGCCAGCATCAGCGAAAGTGAGAGATGAATTTATGCTAATAAAGAGCCTTCCTCCCAACGTATGCAGGGAGCAGGCACTTTATATAGCATGCTAACATGATTACGGTATTACGACGCGCCGTTCATACTTCAACGATCCACCCTTCCGGCGCCTCGATATCGCCGAACTGAATACCGACCAGGAGATCGTACAACCGCCGTGTCACCGGCCCGACTTCCCCCGGTGCGCCGAAGCGGTACGTTTTGGAACCATGGACAATGCGCCCGATCGGCGTAATGACTGCCGCTGTCCCGCACGCCCCTGCTTCACTGAATTCGGAGAGCTCTTCCATCGGAATATCGCGCTCCTCGACCTTCA
>PEBX01000182.1 GCA_003050645.1 Candidatus Carbonibacillus altaicus | reverse complement strand
TAAATGTAGGAAAACGCCTACATTCAAATACTATTATACAAGTATACTAAGGTTATTACAACGGAAATTGTGATTGTTCAGAATGTTTATTTTGCATTTTTTCCAACGTGTTTAACATGCTTAAATTCGTTTCAGTTTTTAGTCCGCTTCTTATAAGGTTCACACAACACAACATTTATGCAACATAACATTCTAGTTATAAAACATCCAAATTACAAAATATTAACCCTACACAATATTTATGAAACACAACATAAAGAAAAAAATAAATCGCCACACATCATGGCGATATGTCATAGAGACGTTATCCATAACCTGTAAACTTACCAGTGTTGAACACGCTTCCATGTCGTTAGTCCATACCGAATCATACTCATGATCAGCCTTAAGTCAAACCATAACGTAAGCAAACATAAAATTAAGACTTAACACTGTAATGAAAGCGATTCCCAATCTAAAAATTCGATCTGAATGATATCTCCCGGTACACAGGAAACTGCCGCAGAAATAGCTCCAGAAAGTACGATTTCATCTTTCTCCAGCGCAACCCCATATCGACCTAAAAAATTCGCCAGCCAAGCAACGCTTTTCAAAGGATGGCCTAAGACATCCGAACCTTTACCTTCATTGACAAATTCACCATTTTTATAAAGCCGCATCTTAACCTCTGCGAGGTCCATGATATCCAGTGCACGGACCTTCTCCCCGAGGATAAAAAGGCCGGATGAAGCATTATCTGCAATGGTATCGGCAAGCTTGATCTGCCAGTCTTGAATCCGGCTGTCGACAATCTCAATCGCCGGGACGACGGCTTGGGTCGCGTGGCGAACGTCATCTTCCGTGACGCCAGGACCCTTCAGACGTTCCCGCATGATGAAAGCAATCTCACCTTCTACCTTCGGTTGAAAAAGTCGCTCCCAGACTAGCTTTTTACCCAACGGATGGTGCATCGAAGCAAATAAATAACCGTAATCGGGCTGATCCACACCCAAAAGCTGTTGCATCGCGCGTGAAGTAAGGCCGATCTTTTTGCCTACGACCTCATCACCTGAGGCAAGCCTTTTTTCGGTATTGATCATCTGTATCTTATAAGCCTCGTCAATAGATAGATCGGGAAGGTCCGCCGTTAAAGGGGGTATGGCTGTTTTTTCTTTTTCAGCTTGCCGTAAACGATCAGCCAGTGTGTGTAATGTAGACATAATACCTCTCTCCTTCTCACAACATCCTTCTCATAGCATCCTTCTTCTCACAGGATCTTTATATAATAGGGCAGAACCTTTATCGTCTCACGCCTTTGAATATCATCATACATATTCAAAATGGGTTATGGACTTTACAAGTTAATGTATAAACGTTTGAACATTCAATTTGACGAGCAACGTTCCCAGATGAGCGTGTTTCGTTATGAGAACGTTTCGCCCTTCATGCATTATGGTTTACCTGTTAAACGTAAAAGTGATCGCTCTACAACTTGAATAAATCGATGAAAATGTTCTTCCATCTCCTGACGGGCATGCCCCGATTGCTGCTGTTCGATGGCATGAATAATGTGTTTATGCTCTTCGATCGTGGAACGAAAATCGGTATTAAAAAAATCGAGTTGAATCAGGAAAAAGTCATTTAAATCCCATTGTGGAACTAGAAGAGACATGAGTTTTTTAGACTTTGCAGCGAGTAAAACATTGCGATGGAAACGTTGATTCATGGAGAAATAATCGGACTTTTCAAACTTTCCTTCAATGACTTGCTGCATTGCTAGATTTGCTTCTCGAAGCGCACGCATATCTTCTTCGGTTCGTCGCTCAGCTGCTAAATATGCTGCCATCCCTTCCAAGGCCAAGACGGCGCGAAAATGATCCAGGATTTCCTCCTCTGAATAATGTCGCACAAAAACCCCGGTCTGGGGGATAATCTCCACAAATTGTTCTATTTCCAGCCGTTTTAAAGCATCTAAAACAGGTCGCCGAGAAAAGCCTAAGGCATTTGAAAATTCAACAACCGAAAGTTCTTCCCCAAAACCCCACTGCCCACTTAACAGCTGTTTCTTAATGAACGCATAGGCCTGCTCTGCCTTAGGAAGTCGCGTATCTTCATACTCAAACACGGTGATCACCTACAATCACGTTCAAAAAAGAACTATTTTTGATACTAGAATCTTTTCCGTCTATATTTTACCATGATAAAACGCAAAGCACAAATAATATGATTATATGTTTGACATTCTTCCCTTTATAAACATTTGATCGTATTTATGCTTTGCCGCCCACGCTTGAACGCCTTGGGAAAGACCAGCTCATCCCAATAACGAGCAGACTCAAAATAAACAAAACAGCACCCAATCTGTTTAAACTTCCCGTGTCCAGATGATGGCCAAAAAACAATCCAAGTAATACCGAAGAAAGGATCGTTCCCATATATCGCGATGTTTGAAAGAGACCCGACGCTATACCGATCACCTCCTGCGGTGTGACTTCAAATAACGCGCTCTGAAGCCCGACATTGTTGAGTCCGCTGCTTATACCAAAAACTGCCAAACTCAACACCAGCCAGGCAAGGGGTGAGGAGCCGTGAAAAGTCCATAACAAAGCGGATCCCAAGGTCATACTGACACCGGCTAGAATGAGTGGCCGGCGTACTCCTGCTTTAGACACCCAGCGTCCGGCAAGAGGAGAGACGATCACCCCGAACCCTGCCAGTAGCAGCATGAACAAGCCGGTTTCCTGTGCATTCAACGAACGAACTTCCTGAAGGTACGTCGGCATGGCGAAAAAAAGTGCGTAAAAGATGATGTTTACCGTTACAAATTGCAAAAGCACTCCGGTTAGGGGCAAGTTCGATCGAAACATGCGTATATCCAAAAATGGTGACGCAGTTCGTAGTTCAAAGACTACGAAAACTGTACCGATGACGATAGACCAAATCCCGATCGTCCAACGTGGATGGTCGATCGCCGAAAGGAGAAAGATCAATCCGGTGACGATGGTTCCAGCAAAAAGAAAAACACCCGGAAGATCTAATGCCTTTAACCAGTCGAGCGGAGACGTAGGCAGCATACGCGGTTCGTCTTTAGGTAAGACAGCTAAGGCCATCACAAATCCCACGATCACAAAAGGAAAATTGACCCAGAAGATCGCTGGCCAGTCTCCGTAATGAACCAGCACACCCCCAATAGAGGGCCCAAAAGCCGCCGCGCCCGACGAAAAAACAGACAAAAAAGCGAGCGCCTGAGATCTTCGTTCAGAGATGACCTGACGTACGATACCCATGCCCGAAGGATAAATTGCGCCGCTACCAAAGGATTGGATTAAACGGAAGGCAATTAACCATTCATAGGTCGGGGCAAAAGGGGCAAGCGTCGCTGAGACTGCCACCAGAACGAGACCCGTGAGGAAAACGCGTTTACAGCCAATCAAATCGGCCAGCTTACCCATCACCGGTTGGGCGATGGCACTGGCCAGATAATACGTAGAGATCAGCCAAGAAGCTGCCGCAAAGTCCAGATCAAATGTTTGTCTGAGTCGGGTTAAAGCTACCGCAATCATCGACGAATTGAGCGGATTGAGCAGTACGCCGAGCGCGATCGTAATGAGCAATAAATTCCTGCGTGGCGCAGGTAAGGAAACACTCCTACCCTGTTTGTTTATCTCATATCCCACGTTCCCGCTGCCTCCCGTACACTTGTAAAATTGAGGTTGGATCGACCGTGCCCTATAGACTACTACTTAATTATACCAAAGCATTATACACCTTTTAACACATTTTAAGCCAACAATCGTTGAGCGTTGACT
>PEBX01000181.1 GCA_003050645.1 Candidatus Carbonibacillus altaicus | reverse complement strand
GTAATCTTTCGTATCATTCCACATTGAAGAAAATGTTCGCTCAAAATGTTGAAGAGCTTCTGGGTCACTCAAAAGAACGACCACTTCATCGTTGATCGTCGAGGCCGCTTTACTGTAATTAAATGAACCGACAGCTGCATAGTGCTGATCAACGATCAGTAGTTTGAGATGCATGAGCCCATTATGACTGTTAACGCGTACTGGAATACCTTTGTCTATGAGCATACGAACTGCTTTATTTTGAGCATCTCCTTGTGTTTGTTTAAAGTCTGTAATGATCTGAACGGTCACACCACGTGCATGGGCACGAATCAGCGCGTCAACTATACGCGGCTCAGTAAGGGCATATATAGCGAGATGAATAGATTCTTTGGCCTCATTAATAAGAGCAAGAACCGCTTCGTCAGGCTTTTCACCATTTCGTGTAAAATAGACACCATCACTGTGCTCTTGAAAATGCAATTGCTCCCCTTGAAAGATCGCATCACTCAACCATGGATAGGTTTCAATACCGAGCATATAAGCCAACAAAACGATAAGGATATACCAAGGACGATTGAATCGCGATTTTATTTTTCTAGAGGTCACCTAAAAATGCATCCTTTCACATCGTTTATGTAACAATGATGACTCATCTTTATAAGATTGTGCCAGATTGTGCCAGCGAAAAGATTGTGCCAGCGACGAAAGCCCAAGTCGGGCAAAAGATTTCTTGAACAGTCAAACGTACGTTAGGGCACGCTTGGTAAGCAGCTAGCGCCAGATAGCCTTTTCACCCATAAACCGAAGAACAGAAAAATCTCAATATCCCTTCGCAAAAAAAAGCACACCTAAGACCAGGAGCGAAGAGCCAATAGATACGTAGAGCCCCACTCCACTTAAGACGATGCGCGTGATTCGGCCTTTGAAAGCCAAGGATAGAATCGTATTGAAGGGAAGCGTAAGGCCGAATGTGAGGGCGTATACACCCCAGATTTCTTGCTTGTGCCCCATCCGGTCCACACGGCCCAACTGATCAAAATGCATAGGAACAAGATCCGGCAGGCTCGGCATCATCCAAGCGATCAACGCCCCAACGGCGAGCATAATGAACCAGGCAAGAGAGAGCATCATCCCGACTGGAAAGAAAAAGCGGCCAGTATTCGACTGAAGCGGATGGTTTAGCGAATTTTGGTGCTCACGTCTTTCCGCCAAACGCACTTTCAGCGCTTCTACAAAGCGGGACGGCTCTTCCGGAGAAAGCGCCAAGCGCTGGGTGATGCCCGTTTCATTTTTGATACTCAGACAGACCATGTTTCCTTTTTTTCGAGTGGTCGCAAGCTCAATCGATTTTCCGTCAGATGCGGTAAAACTGCCCAGATAGATGCCCGGCATCTCCAGACCCATCTCGCGCCAACCGGCTTGGAACGATCCAGCCTGTACGCTTTCGATCCGCTCATAGGGTATGTGGCGTTTAAATTGAATAAACAGTCCCTCCAAAACGACCGTTAAGCCCTGAGCCTCCAGAACATACTTAAGCTGCTTCTTTTGCCTGAGAAGAAGGGCCATCACCAATCCCAAGGCGATAATGCCGAGCCCCCAGTACCACATTGAGAGCGCGTTCAGACGCCCGCCCCAACGAACCGGTAGGTTCGTCCAAAAAATCCAGCCCATTCCCAGTAACCACATTCCTAAAACAAATAAACACAAGATCAAAATCCATAAGAACACAGTTATCCATACATGATTTTTTTCATTTTCGGCTGACAAAAAAGTTTGCATATCCACGCCCCTACCTTCACAGGCTACAAGATATTTGCATGAATGCACAATATTTCAACGAAAATTTTCGCGGCGGAATCCCCTGCCTTTAGGCATGGGGAGGAACCGCAATAGCAGTCCTCGTCTGCTCATACGCCCACCCATCGCCACGCTGCAGTACCCGGCAATACTTGTGGTTCACGCCTTGCACCGCACGCACCGCTCTCACGAACACGTCGAACGTTCCGCTCGCCCGAACCGTTACCCGTCCTCTCCATTTCCCCGCATATTTTCCTCGCGGTATCTCAGCTACGACCATATCCCCCGTCTGAAACCCATAGTGCCTCTTCTGGCGGGACAGGTGCCGGATCGGAAAGCCGTGTTTGTCTGTCCGACACACCTGCCGGTTCCCGCGGCCCTTCGCCTCCCATACCTGCACCCAAGCAGGAATGTTCCAGAACCTCTCCGGGGTGCTCTCCCCCACGCAGGCCGCGTCCCAGTAGTGTTCTTTCGGCAGTTCCATCCGCTCACGGTTCCACTTTGTTCGTCCGCCGCTTCCCACTTCCTCCGGAATGCAAAGGGACAGAAGCCGACGGTACAGCGCCCACCGGGTGGTGTTTACCGCCGCAGCGTCTCTCAGCGGCGCTTTCAGTTGCCCAAGCACTTTCGGCAGATTATCTGCCCGTACCTGGTCCAACTTCCGTTTCGACCGCTGAAGAGTCCCCAGCCACTCGTTCGGCATCAAATTGTCTTTCTCCTCATTGCACGTCCGACAGGCAATCGCCAGGTTCGACACCCGATCTGTCCCACCCCTGGAGCGCGGCACCACGTGCTCCACTTCTAGCACCGGGTCCCCCGATTCACCCAAGCAGTACGCGCATCGGTGGCCGAACTTCTGAAGCAGGTATTCTTTAACTTCGTACCCCCACAACGTACCGTGTTGGTACTCGACACCCGAAATCTCCGGGTTCTCTAGCTTCTGCATGTCGAACCGAATCAGTTCCATCGAAATCCCGCCAATTGGCACCCGAATCTTCCGGCTTGCGTTCATCACCTGATCTACCCGCGCCCGAAGAGAAGGTGGCAACCGGGTTTCCCGGTATCCGTTGTCCTTCGGTTGCTGTCCGCACTTGCGGCAGTACCGGCTCCCATGCTTGGCGTTCCTTCCGCACCCGGCGCACTTCTCCGGGCGTCGGTTCAGGAAACGGGGCTTCCGGTACCGCGTTTTGCGGTTCCGGCGGTTCCGCCGGATCATCCGGCGTTTCTCCAGCCGATCCTTGATGTCTGTCCGGTGGTGGATCTCCCCCAGGAACACCACTTCGTCGCCGCGCAGAACCGCCACTCCCGAAATTTTCGAACCCGGGTCCAGCTTGACTTGCAACGGCTGAACTTCGGACTGCCCGACTGTCCTGTCCTTGAGCCGGATGGTGAACGGAGCCAGCTTGTGGACGACAGCCCGCCCACGCCGAAGCAACAGTCTTGCTCGCTTCTCACTGCACGGCATCAGTGGTTGTTTGTGTTTGTCCAAAACAAAAACCATCCTGATTCTCCTTTCGGAGACCCCTCACGGGGCTTGTGACGCGGCAGCCGGACTCCGCTGCCGTCTCTCCTCGCCCATGTTCCAAAGGCTTTTGCGCCCGCGGCACGGTTCGCTACACCCCCAGCTCGCGTTTAACCGCAGGCGGCAGGGCCCGGAGCTGGAGAAGAACCCCGGGGTGCCATGACCCTTGGAACGTAGCGCCTTCGTCGCCCTTGTCCTTCGGACTCTAGCGCTCGGGCTGGTCATAGAGGTCGGCCTGTGTTGAAGGCGCTCAGGTGCCTTCTCGCACCTTCAAGCCCCCGGCTTTAGCCGTGGGGTCTATGACTTTGCATGTGTCTTTATAAGAAAATTATACCATACAATGATATCTAAACAAGATTAATCGCCCTATTTCCATGATTAAAGCTCAGGCTTGCGGCGGCTGATTTTGGATTAAAAGCCATAATGGTCATCGATTGGCTATCTGGTCTAGATAGCCATATTCAGGCACAGTGCAGGTGAACAAGAACA
>PEBX01000025.1 GCA_003050645.1 Candidatus Carbonibacillus altaicus | reverse complement strand
AACATACGCTCGTCCCACTGCAAGAAGAACTTTCTTTTCTCGCCAATTACTGGGACATTGTGGAAGCGCGTTTTCCCGGTCGGTATCGACTGGAGGTCACGTTACCGGATGCGATCTACCATAAAAAGCTGTATGTCCCGCCAGCCAGTATTCAGCCGCTCGTAGAAAATAGCTTGCAGCATGGATTGAGCACACGCCTTGCGGGGGGCTGGGTGCGCGTCGAGATCGAACTTCATGAAGAGATGACGGTACGGGTACGCGACAACGGTATCGGCTTTGACGCCGAAGTTTTAACGCGCGCCGGAAAACGCTTGTTTACGCGTCAAAAGGGAAGCGGCATCGGTCTATATAATGTGAATCAAAGACTGATACGCCTGTTCGGACCTCAGGCAGAACTTACGCTCCTTAATCATCCGGAAGGGGGCGGGGAAGTCACTTTCACCATCCCGATCACTGAACGTCACGATCGCCTGTCGCGGGACAATCGTACCATTCAAGATATCCTTGTACCGCAAAATGATCGAACGCTTCAAAACGACGATACACTGCAAATCGACCATGCGCATCGAGACGTTCATGCAAGTCCAAAACAAGCCTTCTGAAACAAGCCTTCTGAAATAAACTTCAAGAAAGGAGGAACCATCTTGCGCGTCCTTGTAGCCGATGATGAAACGCTCGCGCGCGAAGAGCTCGTCTATTTACTGAATCAGGCAAACGATGTGGAACTCGTCGGTCAGGCGACCGATGGGAGCGAACTTTTACTTTTAATCAAGGAGAAAGATGTCGATGTTGTTTTTTTAGATATCCAGATGCCGAAACTTACAGGTCTTGCGGTCGTACATGCGCTTCGTGCGCTGGACAAGGAGCCCCCCCTCTTTGTATTTGTGACTGCTTATGATGAGCATGCAGTACAGGCGTTTGAACTGGAAGCCGTCGATTATGTATTAAAGCCGTTTGACGAAGAGAGGCTGATGCGAGCGCTTGGAAGAGTACGGCGGCATCTTGCTTCAAGAGGCGGCGCAAAGCGCGATGAACGCTCCGATGACCGATCGGATGCGATGCCCAGAGTTCCCTTGACGCGCCCGGTCCGTCTCGTCATTGATGATGGGGAACGGCTCGTCGTGCTCACGCCTGCGGATGTGATCTATGCTGTACGCGAAGGAAGGGGGATTCATATTCATACGGAATCGCAGACCATCGAAAGCCGTATGACGTTAAGCGAGCTAGAAGAAAAACTGAGCGGGCACGATTTTTTTCGCGTCCACCGCAGTTATCTCGTGAATCTTGATTATATCGAAGCGATTACGCCGTGGTTTAATGGTGCATATACGCTTCTTTTGCGCGATGCGGCGCGTTCCACGGTGCCGGTGAGCCGGGCTGCGGCTAAGCAGCTATTTGAGCGATTAGGGCGAGCCTAATGGTTTTTGCATGTCCTTGTCATTCATCTAGCAATGAAGGCGTTTTACGCTACACTTACGACATTTGACGTCTGTTTTTAACCGGGCAGCGTCTTTTTTTGTTATGCTTTATTGCAAGCGCTACCAATGGATGTGTTGCCAAAGAGGTAGCGTCTCCTAAACAAGAAAAATATTTAAAAATTGTCAAAGGAGTGAATAGTTATGGCTGAAATTGCAGCAAGCACGCGCGGAATCGCTGAACCGCTGCGTCAGGAAGTTGGGTCGACGAAGCTTGCGGAAATTGCTGACACGCAGGCATTTAAGGAGCTGCGTCGGGCCAAATTATCGTTTATCTGGCCGGTCACGTTGCTGTTTGTCGCTTTCTATTTGCTCCTGCCGCTCCTTGCCGGTTATGCCAAACCGCTTATGTCCAAGTATGTCGTCGGCTTTGTCACATTCGGTTATGCGTACGGGCTCATCTATTATCTGGTGGCCTGGGGGCTCGCCTTTTTATATGTGGCGGTGGCCCGCCGCTTTGATCGCGCCTCTCAGGCGATCGCCCGTCAATCGGTTGAAAACACGGCACAGTCTCCTAACTCAGTATAGTCCCGTAACACAGGCTAGAGCTTCCATGCCGCTTTGCAGCACCAGCAGAAGGATGAAATGCCGCATCCTATTTCAGGATAGCATAAAAAATGTGGAAAGTGAGGTGGGACGATGAAGCTGATCGGTATTATCCTTTTTTTGGTGATTATTCTTTTGACCATGTATATCACGTACTGGGCTTCGCGGAGGGTGAAAGGGACGAGTGAGTTTTATGCGGCAGGGCGTTCTCTCACCGGAGCGCAAAACGGTCTCGCCATTGCTGGGGATTATTTGAGTGCTGCTTCCTTTTTAGGTATAGCCGGCTTGGTCGCTTTAAATGGGTATGATGGGTTTATGTATGCCGTCGGCTGGCTGATGGGCTACATCGTCGTGCTCTATCTGGTAGCCGAACCGCTTAGAAATTCCGGTAAGTTTACACTTGCCGACGTCTTATCGTATCGTTTAAAACCCGTTCCGGTGCGGACGGCCGCAGCCATTGTGACGCTTACGATCAGCGTTTTTTATATGGTGGCACAGATGGTGGGGGCCGGGGCGATCATTCAGCTGCTCGTCGGACTGCCGTATGAGTGGGCGGTCGTTTTTATCGGGGCGATGATGATTATATACGTCGTCTTTGGCGGTATGCTCGCAACGAGCTGGGTTCAGATCATCAAAGCAGTTTTACTCATGAGTGGAACGCTTTTGATCGTACTCTTGCTGGGGATGATCTATTCCTTCAACCCTTCCCATCTGTTTGAAGCGGTGGTGAACGGGCAGGGCGCAGAGTATCTACAACCCGGCAAACTGTATAAAAACCCGATCGATCTTTTTTCACTCGGAATCGCGCTCGTGTTAGGTACGGCCGGACTGCCGCATATTTTGATTCGTTTTTATACCGTGCCTTCGGCTCAGGAAGCGCGTAAATCGGTCATCTGGGCGATGATGATCATCGGTGTCTTTTATCTCTTGATTACGTTTGTCGGCTTTGGGGCGATGGTGCTGGTCGGGCCCGAGGCGATTCGAGCGGCAGACAAAGGGGGGAACATGGCGGCACCGCTTCTCGCTGAGTATTTAGGGGGCGGAGCAGGCACGTTTGGAGGAGAGCTCTTTATGTCGGCCATTGCCGCGGTTTCCTTTGCGACGATCGTCGCCGTCGTCGCCGGACTCGTCATCGCTGCCTCCGGTGCCTTTGCTCATGATATTTACACCAACGTCATTAAAAAAGGTGAGGTCGATGAGAAAAAACAATTTCTGGTGGCGCGCTATACGGCGCTTACGATCGGTGCCATCTCCATTGTGATCGGTATATTAGCGAAGGGGCAGAATGTCGCCTATCTGGTGGCACTGGCTTTTGCCGTCGCAGCCAGTGCCAATTTGCCGGTCATCCTCTTTTCCTTGTACTGGAAAAGGTTTAATACTGCCGGCGCAGTGAGTGGGATGATCATCGGGGCGATCACCGCCGTTCTTTTGGTCGTGCTAGGGCCCAGCGTGATGGGCAAAGACGCCATCTTTCCGCTGGCCAATCCCGGTGTGGTCAGTGTGCCGGTGGGGTTTCTCACCTCCTGGATCGTGACGCTTATAACACCGCCGGAGAAAGAACTTGAAGCGCGTTTTGCTGAACTTTCGGTGCGGTCGCAAACGGGGATTGGTGCAGAAATGTAAGTGATCTTGGGAAAAGGTTGTCCGCTCGCTAGATTTTACGGCTAGTTTTATGGCTAGATTTAATGGAAAGATTGTGTTAAAATAGGCTCATCCGATGAGACGAAATCGCCTTGATTTAAGAATTATTATGTTTTATTATCATGCTTTATCATCGGGCGCAAGATTGAATGGTGTAAGCGGCGTCTTATGTTATGTTTACCAGAAGTTTTTCTTAAAGAGCGTAAGGCGCAAACGGATTTGGAGCGAAAAGTCATAATCTAATATTCAAGCATAAGGAGGTGTTGACCCGCCCAAGGCATGGTGTGTCTTGCGCATCGTGCGCAAAACAGCATGCTTTTTGGGGCGGGGCTTACCATGAGCGAACATACGGATGCCAAGATGCAGGAAGAACGTTTAATGCCGACCGTGAAAAATGCAAATATGCCCGATTACGAAGAAGCGTATCGCTCGTTTCGCTGGGAAGATGTAGAAAAAAATTTCAGCTGGTACACGACTGGAAAGGTCAATATGGCCTATGAAGCGATCGACCGGCATGCACTCGGCGATAAAAAAGACAAAATCGCACTTTATTATAGCGATGGAAACCGCGATGAGTCGTATACATTTGCCGAGATGAAAACGCTCACCGATCGTTTTGCCAATGTTCTCCAAGGCATGGGCATTCAAAAAGGCGATCGCGTCTTTATCTTTTTACCGCGCAGTCCGGAGACGTATGTAAGCCTCTTCGGTATTATTAAGATCGGCGCGGTGGCCGGACCTTTGTTTGAAGCGTTTATGGAGCAGGCGGTCAAGGATCGGCTGGAAAATAGCGAAGCGGTGGCCATCGTCACGACGCCCGAGCTTCTCCCGCGCGTACCGTATAAAGATCTTCCGCATCTCAAACACGTTATTCTGGTGGGGGCGCGGCCGGATGATGTACCCGAAACCGATGCCGGCACGACCTTTTACAGCTATGATGCCGAAGTGGAAAAGGCCTCGTCCGACTTTGAAATCACCTGGGTCGATCGCGAAGACGGCCTGATCCTCCACTATACTTCCGGTTCGACGGGGAAGCCCAAAGGTGTCTATCATGTGCATAACGCTATGATTCACCACTATCAGACGGGAAAGTGGGTGCTCGATTTTAAAGACGAAGATATTTACTGGTGTACGGCCGATCCAGGGTGGGTGACCGGTACGAGCTACGGAGTCTTCTCTCCGTGGTTAAACGGTGTCACGACCGTCGTGCGCGGCGGACGTTTTAATCCGGACGACTGGTATGGCACGATCGAAAAATATAAGGTCACGATCTGGTACAGTGCGCCGACCGCCTTCCGCATGTTGATGGGTGCCGGCGAAGACGTTATAAAAAAATACGATCTCTCCAGCGTGCGGCACATCTTAAGTGTGGGTGAGCCGCTCAACGCCGAGGTCGTGCGTTGGGGAATGAAAGCGTACGGACAACGCATCCATGATAACTGGTGGATGACGGAAACGGGCGGACAGCTCATTGCCAACTACCCATCAATGCCGCTTAAACCCGGTTCGATGGGGCGGCCCTTCCCTGGCATTCAAGCGGCGATACTCGATGATAACGGACAGGAAGTGCCGCGTGGCGAAGTCGGTAATCTCTGTATCAAGACGCCGTGGCCGGCGATGATGCGTAAAATATGGAAGAATGAAGCGAAATACAATGAATACTTCAAATTCCCGGGATGGTATCTCTCCGGTGACGTGGCGAAGATGGACGAGGACGGGTATATCTGGTTCCAAGGTCGCTCCGATGACGTTATCATGACCGCCGGAGAGCGGGTCGGTCCGTTTGAAGTGGAAAGCAAGCTCGTTGAACATCCGGCTGTGGCAGAGGCTGCGGTTATCGGTAAACCCGATCCTGTGCGCGGTGAGATCATCAAAGCGTTTGTGGCGCTTCGCGCCGGTTACACGCCGTCCGATGCGCTGGCCGAGGAACTCAAGCAATTTGTGAAAAAAGGGCTGGCCGCGCATGCAGCGCCGCGTGAATTGGAGTTTAAAGATTCTTTACCGAAGACGCGGAGTGGAAAGATTATGCGCCGCGTGCTCAAGGCTTGGGAGCTGGGGCTTCCGACAGGGGATCTCTCGACGATGGAAAAATAGTGTTGCCTCTACGACTGGTAGAAGACAATGTGTACATTTGGTTTAGAAGCGCGTCATAGGTGATTCACGAGGAATTCTTCATCGACTAGGCATACGCGGGCTGTTCTACCCTATCATTGACATCAATGCGGGGGAGGGAACGGCCTTTTTTTATTTAGATGTGGATTATGGAAAATCGGAAACGTTAGTAAGATCATGAAATATCGGCATTTAATCTTGACACTTGAGAGCGTTTGCATTAAAATGGTAGCATATTAAACTTAATTGCCTTGTTTTTTAAATAATAAAAGCAATATGGAACGTATGAACGCTTTGATGATTACCAGGCGCTGTTAACGTCTCCATGCGCGCAGTTTGGGTGTCACGGTAGTAACCTGAAGGTGAGAACAGTCTAGAGGAGACAGTAAAGACGGTAGCTGTCCGGTTGAGGTAGGCACACATTTGGGGAAGAAGCATGAGGAAAGACTTTGGGAGAAGAATGGAAAGAAACGTTTTTGCGCATCGCTTGAGGTGAGAGGTGACGCACATGACGACGGCCGGACGGGCGATGGTGCGTACGTTACAGGCACTGGGCATTGAACTGGTGACAACCGTCCCCGGGGAAAGCTTTTTAGAGGTGCTGGATGCGCTGTATGATGCTCGCGACATGACGACACTTACATTTCGTCATGAAAGCGGTGCAGCATTTATGGCCGAAGGGTATGCCAAGATGAGCGGTCGACCTGCCGTGGTAATGGCAACCAGGGCCGTTGGCGCTGGGAATCTGGCCATCGGTGTGCACACGGCTAGAAGTGATTCTACACCGCTTATCGTCGTACTCGGTCAGGTAGATCGGAAAGATAAAGACCGTGAAGCATTTCAAGAAGTCGACCTGCTCGGGATGTTTCGACCGCTGGCGAAATGGGTGGTAGAAGTCGGGCAGGGAGAACGTCTCGCCTGGTTTATACGTCGTGCTTATCAAGAAGCGGTGAGCGGTCGGCCGGGCCCGGTCGTGCTCATCGTACCGGAAGATGTTTTTCTCGATTCCGTCGATATGAAATCAGATGATATGAAACCGGATGGGGTAGGTATGCCTCATCCGATGTCCCCCCGAACGTCTCTTCTTTCTTTTGAGACGCCAATCGTGTACGGCGGCCCGGATAGAATGTTTATCGATGCGTTTTATACGTTGCTCCGCGAATCCAGAAGGCCGGCGGTGATTGCGGGAGGCGGTGTGCGCTTAAGCGGCGCACGTGAGCTTTTGGCGTCGTGGGCGAGCATTCATCAGATACCAGTTTACGCAGCTTTTCGCCGACAGGATAGTTTTCCGGCTGAGCATGCATGTTACGCCGGACACCTCGGTCTGGGGACGCCTTCGATGATCGCCGAACATCTCTCTGAAGTCGATCTCTGGATCGCCCTTGGCACGCGGCTCAGTGAGGTGACGACGCAAGGTTACACCTTGCCGCATCCCCATCAAAGGCTCATTCACATCGAACGCGATCCTGCGGTTTTGGCGCGTTATCCGGAAGCCGCGTTAAGCGGTGCATTTGATCTGAAAACGTTTTTGGAAGCGATTACAGATTCAACGTTTACTCCCGACGCAAGCGCGATACGCGTGCGCGAACGGTGGTGTAGCACCGTTAAAGAAGCTTATCTAAAGTCGCTTCAATATCCACCTAAACCGTCTGTGTATGCTTCCATCATGCAAACCATCAGTGAAAACCTTCCGGAAAATGCGGTTATTGCAAATGATGCCGGTAACTTTGCAGGATGGATCCATCGTTATCTTCCGTTTACGGTACATCGTCGGCAGATTGCTCCGACTTCGGGGGCTATGGGTTATGGGTTACCGGCGGCGTTGGGGGCCAAATGGGCAGACCCTGCTCGACCGGTCATTGTGTTTGCCGGGGATGGCGGTTTGATGATGACGGTTCAGGAAATCGCGACGGCCGTGCGCTACCACCTCAATGTGTTGGTGGTGGTTTTTAATAATGCACTGTACGGAACGATACGGCAGCACCAGGCTCATGCTTACCCGGGACGGGTTATGGCGACCGAACTTTCGACCGTTAATTTTGCCGCTATGGCTGAAAGTATGGGAGCGCTGGGACGGCGCGTCGAGCGGCCGGATGCGTTTGCGGAAGCCTGGGCCTTTGGGCTCGAGCGCGCCCGAGGAACACAAGGGTTGCCGGTCGTTCTCGATGTTATCGTACCACCCGACGAGATTAGCGTCGGACGCTGGTTGGAAGAGCTGGAAGGAGGAAAAGAAAATGGAACGACTCTATCCGGATAAAGTGTATCCCATGATCGATGGAACGTTTGTCGATGATCTACCGGGCGCGTTTAAACCGGTCATCAATCCAGCGACCGGTGAAGCGTTGGCAGAGGTCTGGTTTGGACAGGAAGAAGTGATCGATCGTGCCGTTGAGGCGGCAGAACGGGCCCAGAAGGCATTTAAGCGCGTACCGGCTCCCAAGCGGGCGGAGTATTTGTACCGTCTCGGGGCGCTTCTCCGACGCGATAAGGAAAAGCTCTCCCGCTTGTTGACGCTGGAAAACGGTAAACCGATTGATGAAGCCCGCGGGGAAGTTCAGGAAGGCATCGATATGGCGTTTTATATGGCTGGCGAAGGCCGGAGGTTATTCGGTCAGACGACCCCAGCAGAACTGCCTGATAAATTCGCCATGAGTGTACGCGCGCCGATCGGGGTCGTCGGTTTGATCACACCTTGGAATTTTCCGATCGCCATCGCCACCTGGAAGGCTTTTCCGGCGCTCGTTTCTGGGAATGCGGTGATCTGGAAACCGGCCAGTGAGACGCCGCTTATGGCCGATGCCCTCTCCCGGCTGGTGATCGAAGCAGGGTTTCCCCAAGGGGTCTTCAACGTTGTTTACGTAAGTGGTGGAGACGCGATCTACATGGTTGAACATCCGAAAATTAAAGTCATTTCCTTTACGGGCTCAACGGAAGTCGGTCGAACGATTGCGGAGCGCGGGGGACGCCTGATCAAACGGGTGTCTCTGGAGATGGGCGGCAAAAATGCGGTTATCGTCATGGAAGATGCTGATCTCGATCTGGCCACAGAAGCTATCCTCTGGTGCGCCTACGGGACGAGCGGGCAGCGCTGTACGGCCTGTAGCCGTGTCCTCGTTCATGTCGAAGTCAAAGAAGCATTGGAAAAGCGCCTCCTAGACGGTATCCGCAGTTTAAAAGTAGGATCCGGTTTGGATGAGGCGGTGCGCGTCGGTCCGGTCATCAACCGGGGGGCACTGGAAAAGATTCACCATTACGTCGAAATCGGTCAGCAAGAAGGTGCCCGGCTCTTAATCGGCGGTCATCCGCTGGTAGAAGCGGAATACACAGGGGGGTATTATTATGCCCCCACTTTGTTTACCGATGTACCGGCGAACGCACGTATTGCCCAGGAAGAAATCTTCGGCCCGGTCCTCTCTATTATTCCGATTCGCAGTCTGGAAGAAGCGATTGAAATCAATAACGATGTCATGTACGGGCTTTCCAGCTCTATCTTTACACGTGACGTGAATCGCGTTTTTCGCGCTATGCAAGAGCTGGATACGGGCATCGTCTACGTCAACGCCGGCACGACGGGTGCAGAGATTCACTTGCCATTTGGGGGGTCGAAGATGACTGGAAACGGTCACCGTGATTCCGGTATTCAAGCGCTCGATGTATTTACGGAGTGGAAGAGCATCTATGTTGACTACAGTGGCAAATTGCAGCGGGCACAAATCGATGTTTCGTATGATGAATGATAAGCGACAAGAGAAAGGATGAGTCCATGGGGGATCGTTTTATCGTTCTCGGTGCGGGCAAGATGGGGCGCGTGGCGGCACGCGCCCTGTTAGAAACACCGGAGCAAACGGTGACACTGGCCGATGTTCGGGAAGAGGCACTCCTTGCTGCGACTGAAGAAATCGCGGAGACCATGGGGCGTGAGGCGCTCCATCGCCTGCAAACGCGAACACTTGATGCAAGCGATGAAACTGCTATTGTCAGCGCGTTAGAGGCGCACAATGTCGTATTAAATGCTTTATACTTTACTTTTAACGAAAAGGTGGCACATGCCGCAGTCGAAGCGGGTGTTCATTACACTGATCTCGGTGGACATATCATGGGTGTCACTGAGCGCGTACTGGCTCTTTCGGAGGTTGCGCGGGCCAAAGGCGTGACGCTCATCCCCGATGTGGGCGTGGCCCCAGGCATGATCAATGTGCTCGCGGGGCACGGGGCGCGCGATTTGGAGACGATCGAGGCCATAGAGATTTATGTAGGGGGGATTCCCCAAAGACCCAAACCGCCGTTCGGGTATGCGCATGTTTTTTCCTTGGAAGGCCTGTTCGATCACTATGAAGATGACTCGGAGATCATTCGCGACGGTCAGCGCGTGCGCGTCCCTGCTCTCAGCGAAATCGAGACCGTTTATTTCCCGCAATTCGGTCCGCTGGAAGCCTTTCATACTGCCGGTGGTACGTCCACGCTCATCGACACGTTTCAGCATGCTCACAATCTTATGTATAAAACCGTTCGTTATCCCGGCCATGCCGAGCGGATGCAACTTTTAAAGACGCTGGGATTTTTTAATCGAGAACGAACGGTCGAGATCGAATCGGTACAGGGAGCAGTTCGCCCGCGCGATGTGCTGTTAACGATGCTGAAAAAAGAACTGGATCTGGGTGACGACGATGATGTCGTGCTGCTGCGCGTGCAAGTTCGCGGTACAGTACAAGGCCATCGTCGTGAACGGCGCTACGAGACGGTTACCTTTCGTGATCGGCACAAAAATGTAACAGCCATGGCTCAGACTACGGCTTATTCTCTAGCAGTCGTGGCCGAGATGCTCGCATGCGGCGAGATCGAAAAAAAAGGCGCACTTCCTCCGGAGCTCAGTGTGCCGGGTGAGATGTATATGGAGCGGATGCACGCGCGGGGCGTTCTTATCCATGCGTTTGAACGCCTGATCGATTAACGGATCAGGCGTTTCATTTTTTCTGCCGAGGCAAAGAGTTCTGGAATCATCGCTTCCATCTTTTCTTTGGAAAGCCGCTGAATCGGACCGGATACTGTGAGCGCTGCAAAGAGTTCGCCGGAAGCGCGGAAAACGGGGACAGAGATGGCCGCCACCCCTTCCTCGCGCTCTTCAAAACTCATCGCGACGTTTGTCCGGCGGATATCTTCGATCGTCTTTTGCCAGATAGCGCGGTCGAGTGCAGGCGGCCAGGACGGATCCTGCATCAATTGTTTGCAGATTTCCGGGTCAGAAAAAGCGACGAGAATTTTACTGGAGGCACCTACGAAAAGGGGGAGCCTTTGCCCGACAGGAGCGACCCGTCGAATAATTTGCTGGCTTTGCACGGCCTGTACCCGCACGCGTTCGAGACCGTCGCGAACGTAGAGGCTAATCGTCTCTTCTAGGAGATCACGCAAACGTTCCATCTCCGGAAGCACGAGGAGGAACGGATCATCTCCGTGCTGCATGCTGCTTGCAAGCTCTAAGATACGGTAGCCCAGACGGTATCGTTCCGTCGACTCATCACGAATGATAAAGCCCTTTCTTTCTAAGGTGTGAAGCAAGCGGAAGACAGTGCTTTTATGTAGACCGGCATGTTTGGCGATATCCGTGAGTCCCAGTTCATGATGTTCGGCAAAAATGAGGAGAACGTCTAAGGCCCGTTCCACAGAGCGGACTGAGGCGCGATCTTCTTCCATCGTGAGGCTCCCTTCAATATAAGCAAGCGCTCCGCCCAGGCGGAGCGTTTGTCGTACCATGTTTCATCGGATCTTACCAACCATCAACGTATCGTTACGATACAACATTGTTCCGGCAACATGTTCATATCATCCACATGTCCCCCTATCAGCATTTCTCCCCATCAGCATTTCTTCCCATCAACATGTCTTACAAGAAAGCACATGATATTTTGATGTCGCTGGGCTGGCTTATTTAATCAAAAAACTGTTCGCATGTTAGAGAGAGGTGGAAGCTGTCTCGATGTTTGTACGTGCCTGCGTGGCATGAGACAGATGCCGGGGGAGACCGGTTACGATCTCTTGTGCTTTTTTCTGCAAGGGTTGAGGAATGTCGAGGTGATCCTGAAAGCCATGGTGATAAAGCGCCCCGATAGCGTAGATTTCTTCAATTTTTACTACGGCATCGGCTGACTCTAAGAAGCCTTTGACCACCGATACGGTGAGACGAAGATAATAGTCATACGATGATTTGCTTTTTTCAAGAACGTAATCGAAGGCACCAAAACGGTAATTAAAGGTTTCATTCAGGTGAAACCCCAGTTCTTCAAGTCGATTCCGCAGTTCACCGAACGTAAACGTCTGGCCGATGAGTGGCGATTCATAACGGATCATCGGACTTACCCTCCCCTATTGGTGTGATGTCCATGCTTTATTTATGCATATTTTATCGCGTGATGGATCAAGATGACCGGATGGTGATAATGACATTATAACACAAAATGAACTGTTGAAATAGTCATTTGCCTTTTTTGCTTGCAGGCAATTAAACGGGAACATGGAATATGAAACAAAGGAAACGTATAGAGGTTGAAGGATACCCCTGATACCACGTTAACCGACTCGTGACGCATGCTTTAGGCGGAACTGCGTTTGATAAAAGGAGGCATAGAGCCCTCCTTTTTTGAGTAACGTTTCATGGTTTCCGACTTCTTGAATCTCTCCTTTATGGAGAACGACAATTTTGTCGGCGTGCTGGATGGTCGAAAGTCGATGGGCGATGATGATCGTCGTCCGATGTTCGCTGATGCGTTTTAAAGCCTTTTGAATGAGCTGCTCCGTCTCCGTATCAATATGTGCGGTCGCTTCGTCGAGAATGAGGATGGACGGGTTAAAAGCGATCACCCTGGCAAATGCGATGAGCTGCCTTTCGCCAGATGAAAGTGTGGCACCGCGTTCTTCGACGGGCGTGTCGTACCCCTGAGGGAGTTTTTCAATAAAACGATCGGCACCGACTGCCTTGGCGGCTAAGATGGCTTCATCTCGGGTGATGTTTGGATTATGGAGACGAATATTAGAAAGAATCGTCCCGGCAAATAGAAAGACATCCTGTAAGACAATACCGATGTTTTGCCTAAGGGTGTTAAGATCCAGCGTCCTTACGTCATAGCCGTCAATGGTGAGGTGCCCTTCTTGAATATCGTAAAAACGTGGCAGGAGATTGATGAGCGAACTTTTACCGGCACCGGTTGCACCGACGATGGCCACCGTCTCCCCGGGGCGAATATGGAGATCGATCCCGCGAAGAACCGGGACGTTTTCGTTGTAGCCGAATGTCACCTGTTCAAAACGGATCTCGCCTTTCAGTTTTTCGGGTTGGATGGCGGCTTCGGGCGTGGTGATTTCAACTGGCGTATCTAAGAGTTCAAAAATGCGTTCGGAGGAAGCCATGGCCGACTGTAAGACGGTATAGTTTTCCGTAATCTCGCGGATCGGCTGAAAGAAACGCCCCATGTAATCGATGAAAGCGTACAAAAGACCGATTTCTATAAGACCGCGCGGCACATCCTGTACACCGACAAAAAGAATGATCACCAGTCCGATGGAATAAATGAGGTCCATAAGTGGTCGAAAGACGGATTGTGCTTTCAATTCGGTCAGAGAGGCATCGAAGTGTTCGCGGTTCACCGCTTGAAAATCGTTCATACGATTATTTTCGCGGTGGAAAAGCTGAATGATGCGCATCCCGGAGAGGTATTCGGACAATGTGGCGTTGATGCGTGCGAGTTTGACCCGGACGCGTCTAAAGACAACTCTGGCGACACGCCGGTATAGAAGTGTTGTGACGTAGACGAGCGGTAGAACGAGAAAACTGGCGAGGGCCAGCTTGACATTTAAAAAGAGCATGGCGATCATGATGCCGACGATGAGAAACATGTCTTTTGCGAGGGCCGAGAGCACGGTAGAAAACATTTCGCTGAGCGCTTCGACATCGTTGGTCACCCGCGTCACGAGACGTCCGACCGGATTTTGATCAAAAAAACGAATGGAGAGTGCCTGAAGATGCCGGAAGATATGATCTCGAATATCGTACAGTATTTTTTGACCGGTGATGAGGAGCATCCGGGTTTGTACGTAGGTTAAGAGGAAAGTGATGAGAATGAGGAGAAAATAAATGACGGCTAAAAAAGTGAGCGGCAGTCGATCGACAGCGGAAAAGGCGGAGCGTACATCCGGCGTTAACGGAACGGCCGGATAACGCATGCCGGGATTCTCTGCGGCAACTGCGTCCCATCCCTCAGACGTACGCATGAAGTTAAAGGAGGAGGCCGCTTTGATGTCAGATCCTCCGAAGATGATGTATGTGTCTTTGCTCGAGGGCACTTCAATGATACGGGCATAGAGTTCGCCTTTTTTTAGCCCTTCATCTGTCATCAGGCGCTCGAAGCTGACGCCCTCTACGGAAAAAGCATCGTTCGAGGCGAAAAAACGCTTGAGGCTTTCATACCGGGCGATGATGGAGGAAGAGGTGGGCGTCTTTTCAGAATCATGTTTCAAGCTTAAGTGAAGATTTTCCAGAGCACGAACGGCGGCACGCGTCAGACTTTCACGATCTGTTCCGGAAGCTGTTTTTAAAGTCGCCCCTTGAGATGCCGGAAGATCTGCATCAGCCTCTTGGGGCGCTTCTTGAATGTTTAGAACGCGCATCGGTCGCGAGAGCGCTGAAAAATGGTTATCGATAGCGCTTTTAATGACGATCGGTTGAAGGAGTTCGGCCACTGTCGTGACGAGGAGAAGCCCGATCGCTGCGGTGAGAACCCAGCGGTACGGTTTGGCATACGTAAGCAGCCGTCTTAATAGCTTGCGATCAACGGTTGGCGGAAGTGTTTTTTCTTCATGTATGGACCCGCTCACACGTCGTCTCCCCTTTCTATGGCTCTATGGCGTCTTCTTTCTTGAAGATATCATTTCACTTCTTGTTACAAGATGGTTTCTCGTTACAGGATGGCTTCGAGGTGCCCGCGGAGCGACTGTTCTTCGACCATGCGCGCGTAGACGCCGCCCTGGGCGAGCAGCGTGTCGTGATGACCGCGTTCGACGATGTGCCCTTCATCGAGGACGATGATTTCATCGGCATGTTCCACGGCACTCGTCCTGTGTGCAATGATAAACGTGGTGCGCGGCGTCGGGGATTGCTTTAAGTTTTTTAAAATCTCGGCTTCAGTATGCGCATCGACCGCCGATAGCGCATCATCCAGGATGAGAATGGCGGGCTTTTTTAAAAGCGCGCGCGCGATGGAAATGCGCTGTTTTTGCCCCCCGGATAAGGTGACCCCCCGTTCGCCGACCATCGTCTGGTACGCGTCCGGAAAATCCATGATGGATGTGTGAACACTGGCCATGCGCGCCGCCTGTTCGACCTCTTGCAAAGAGGCCTTTTCCACGCCAAAGGCGATATTGTCATAAATGCTCATCGAGAACAGGAAGTGATCTTGCGGCACAAAACCGATCGCACCTCTTAGGACAGAGAGGGGGATACGATGAATGGGATGCCCGTCGATGAAAATCGTACCGGGTGGAGCCTCATACAGACGGGCCAGAAGGGAGACCAGGGTCGTTTTGCCACTTCCTGTTTTGCCGATGATACCAACGGTGTGACCGGGCGGGACGGAGAGGTTGATGTCTTTTAGCGCTGCTTTGTTCTGTCCGGGATAGGTGAAGGTGAGCGCTTTGATCTCGATATGTCCTTTTAACGTTCGGATGCTGTAATCGGTGTCAGGGCCGTCGCATATGTCGGGCGTTTCTTCAAACAAACGGTTCAGGCGATCCATCGAAGCTGCGCCGCGCTGTAAAATATTGATGACCCAGCCAATGGCGCGCATCGGCCAGACTAGCATCCCGAGGTAAGCTGTAAAGGCTACAAAATCGCCGATGGTGATGGTGTTGGAGAGGACCATGCCGCCGCCTACAATGAGCACGATCAGCATGGAAAGACCGACAAAAAGCTGTATGACGGGCTGGAAAATCGACTGAACGCGAATAAGGCGTGTATTTTTCTCCAAAACTTGGTGGCTTGCTTCGTTAAATTTCTCGATTTCTGCTTCTTCCTGCACAAAAGCTCTGACGACACGTGCACCGGATATATTTTCCTGTACACGCTCCGATAATCTCGAAAAGGCTTCTTGCGCCTCACGAAAACGATGATGGATAAGGCCTCCGAAACGATGGGAGATGATGGCGATCAGTGGAAGTGGTATAATGGCGATAAGCGTGAGTTTTAAGTTGATCGTCGTGATCATGACGAATAGCGTCATGGTAACCAGAATGAGGGTGTCGAAAAACATCACCACCCCACCGCCGAAAGCAAAACGAACGGCGCCGATATCGTTCGTCGCATGGGCCATCAAATCGCCGACTTTACGGCGATTGTACCAGTTAGGGGAGAGAGTCAGGAGATGAGAAAAAAGCATATTGCGGAGATCATATTCCAGGGTGCGGGCCGTGCCGAATATATACATGCGCCATAAATAACGAAAGAGAACGGTTAAAAGCGCACTCCCCAGTATCACTAAAAGACCGTATAAAAGGGAACGAAAGCTTAACGCACCGCTCCCCAGATCATCGATGAGCTTTCCCAGGACTTTGGGCATAAACATCTGCATGACGTCAGCCAGGAAAATCCAGATAATTCCGAGGAGATACCGAAAACGGTGTTTATAAAGAAACGGATACAGCCGCTCAAATGTTTTAAACATTGAATCGCCTCACTTTATGCCGGTCTCAGTGTTGGAACGGTTTTGTAACAGCGCCGTCATAGCGTCAAAGTATTTCGATACTCGAACTATATCGTATTGTAACCTTTCGGCTACTGTTTGTAAAGCATGCCGGACACGATGTAGAGGTTACGGCCTAAATAGGTTTTAGAAGGTGCTGCGATCAGCACACACGATTGTGTTATATTTGCATGATCCCTGTAGTGACAGGTTGCCTTAAACTTGCTATAATGGCAAAAAGATCTCTTTAGTGGTTAAAAGCCCTAAAGTGTATGTGAAAAAAATAAAAAGGAGAGAACCTGCTATGTCCGAATCATTAGAAGCCCTGCGTGCCCAGCTGGATGCGATCAACGAAGACATCCTCCATGCCTTGAACCGGCGCGCGCGTATTGTTGAAGAAATCGGTCGACTGAAGCTCAAACAAGGGATTAATCGATTCGACCCGGTACGGGAGAGGGCCATGCTCGATCATCTCGTAAGTATCAATGAAGGGCCTTTTGATGACCAGACGATCCGTTCGCTTTTTAAACAAATCTTTGCCGCCTCTTTACAGCTCCAGAAAAAGCAGCATGAACAGGCCCTGCTCGTGAGTCGAGCGCGCAAACCCGAAAATACGGTGGTGTATGTTGGGGATGTGGCCGTAGGCGGTGAGCATCCGGTCATCATCGCTGGACCGTGCTCTGTAGAAAGTGAAGCGCAAACAGCGCAGGTGGCAGAAGTTGTGGCAGGGCTCGGTCTTAAGTTCCTGCGTGGTGGTGCCTTTAAGCCGCGTACATCGCCGTATGATTTTCAAGGTCTGGGACTGGAGGGGCTTAAAATATTGCGAGAAGTCGCCAATCGCTACGATCTTAGAGTCGTCAGCGAAATTATGACACCCGGGGATCTGGAAGTCGCCGCCGATTACGTGGATGTCATTCAGATCGGTGCACGCAATATGCAAAATTTCAATCTGTTAAAAGCGGTCGGAGCCCTGGATAAACCCGTTCTTTTAAAACGCGGGATGGCTGCGACCATTGAGGAATTTAAGTTTGCCGCAGAGTACATCTTGTCACACGGTAACCCCAACGTCATTTTGACGGAACGCGGGATCAGGACATATGAAAAAGCCACGCGCAATACGCTCGATATATCGGCTGTACCGATTTTGAAGCAGGAGACCCACCTGCCCGTGCTCGTCGATGTCACGCATGCTGCCGGCCGTAGAGATATTTTATTGCCGCTCGCCAAAGCGGCCCTCGCAGCTGGAGCAGACGGGGTCATGATCGAAGTTCATCCCGATCCGAATACGGCCTTATCCGACGCGCAGCAGCAAATCGATCTGGATCAATTCCGGATGTTTTACCAGGAGCTCACGAAAAACGTCCCGGTTTTCATCTAACTACCTTATCCGGTTATCCGGCGATCATCCGATCAGTTAAGGCAATAGCAAAAACGTAAGACAATATCAAAAAACGCAAGACCATTGAAAAAGCGCCGCGTACAAGCGGCGTTTTTTATGGATGAGGTGTTACAGTTTTTTTCAAGTTATTTTCAAAAAGCGCTTGTCAGCGCTTTCTTCATGGCGTACAATAAAATAAAATAGACTTTCTCAAGCAGTCTTGGATGAAAATAAGCGGTTTTGGATGAAAATAAGCGTTTTTGTCTGGAAAGGGGAGTCGTGATGTCGGTTACGATCTATGATGTGGCGCGTGAAGCCGGCGTGTCGATGGCTACCGTTTCACGGGTGATTAACGGCAGTGCCAACGTCAAACCGAGTACACGTAAAAAGGTTCTGCGCGTTATCGAAGAGTTAGGGTATCGACCCAATGCCGTTGCACGCGGTCTCGCCAGCAAAAAAACGACCACGATCGGCGTGATTTTACCGGATATATCGAGCATATTTTTTGCCGAGCTGGCGCGCGGGATTGAAGATATTGCAGCAATGTATCATTATAACATCATTTTAAGCAGTTCCGATCAAAATGTTGATAAAGAATTGAAGCTCATAAACAATTTAATGGAAAAACAGGTCGACGGTCTTTTATTTTTAGGAAGCGCGGTCGGTGAAGAGCACCGTCGTTTGTTTCAAAGTTCGCTTCCGGTCGTCTTGGTCGCCACAGAAGATACGCAAGGTGAACTTCCTTCGGTCGGAATCGATATTACACGTGCCGCCTATGAAGCTGTCCATTATTTCCTATCTGGTGGCCATACTCGGATTGGCTTTTTAACCGAGTCTTTGCAATCGAACCTTGGGAAGCAGCGTTTTGCCGGGTATGCCGAGGCCCTGAAAGCATGGGGGATCGCCGTCGATGAGACGCTCGTCATGGAGATCCATCCCTTTTACGAGCGGTCCTTGAAGGCGACCAAAACGCTTCTTTCTCTTCCCCAGCCGCCTACAGCGATTTTTTCGGCCAATGATGAGGTGGCGATCGGGGCGATCCATGCCATTCAGGACGCTGGATGGCGTGTGCCTGATGATGTCGAAGTGATCGGTTTTGATAATACCCGTCTGGCTCAGATGGTTCGCCCGATGCTCACTTCCGTCGTGCAGCCGCTGTATGACATCGGGGCGGTGGCCATGCGCCTTCTAACTAAGCTCATTCAGCAGGAAGAAGTGGGGATGAAAACGGTCATCTTACCTCACCGCCTGGAATTCCGGCAATCGACCCGATCTTCCCAGCAAACGCAGCAGGACGGCTCACAATCGAAAGAGGCTTAAGCGCTTCATCGATAGCAAGCGATCGGTAGGTCTAGAAAGGATGCGCGGAAACTATGAACGATTCGCATAGGAATATACGACATATGAACGATTCGCCTCTTAAGCCTACACCGACGCGGCACGGAATCGTTCTTGCTATGCAAGAAGAACTGGAAGCGCTCCTGGAACGGTTACCGGAAGTTCAGACGTTCTCGCGTGGAGCATTTACTTTTTGGCAGGGGTACCTGGGGAATCAGGAAGTATGTGCGATAAAAAGCGGCGTCGGCAAGGTGAATGCGGCCATGAGCACGCAGGCGCTCATCGATTATTTTACCCCGGAGGTACTGTGGGTCGTCGGGGTGGCTGGGGCGCTTTCACCGGATCTCCATATCGGCGATGTGCTCCTAGGCGTTGAAGCCTTGCAGCACGACATCGATGCCTCGGCGCTGGGCTTTTTGCCTGGGGAGGTACCGTATGATGAACGGAGCACTTATGTTGCCGACGCGCGTCTCATTACATGCGCCCAAAAGGTAGGCGGCGAGCTATTCGGGGCACGATTTAAAACAGGGCGGGTGTTATCTGGGGATCGATTTATCGCTGGATCGGATGAAGTTCGACGCTTAAGAGAACGTTTTGCAGGCGACTGCGTAGAGATGGAGGGGGCGGCTGTTGCCCAGGTCGCGCAAAAAAATAAGTTGCCCTTTGTCATCATTCGCACCATTTCCGATCGCGCCGACGGGCAGGCGCCGCAAGATTTTCCACGCTTTTTAAAAGAAGCAGCAAAAGATGTCGCTCTATTCATTGAACGGCTGATTCTGTCATGTTGAAAAGCCGATAAAGGAAAAGAGAAGCATTCATTCAGGTGTGTTGAAAAAAAGAAAGAACCCGATTCAGCGTCACTTCATTTTTCTCATTGATTTCTTTACGTCTGGGGATTGGTAAAAACGGAGGATCCAAAAGCCGCGTTGGAAGTTCGACGGGGCTTTTTTCTTTCCATTGATCGCGCCAGCTTGGAGGAATATCCCGGTCAGTAAGCGGGTTATGGTTGGCTTCTGCAAAAAGGTAGGTCCAGGCCCGGGGAACGACGCGCCATATATCGTATCCCCCACCACCTAACGCGAGCCAGCGCCCGCCGGCATAAGCATGGGTGAGTTCATGGACGAGCTTGGGAATAAAACGATAGCTGCGCATGGATAAGGACAAGTGCGTCAGCGGATCAAAGCGGTGGGCATCGGCGCCGTTTTGACTGACGACGACATCCGGGCGAAAGCGTTCAAAGGCCGGAACGAGCACTTGTTCAAAGACATGCTGAAACGAATCGTCTTCAGTGAAAGGTTCCAGCGGCACGTTGATTTTGGTGCCGTAACCTTTTCCTTCACCGCGTTCATAGATGTGCCCGGTTCCGGGAAATAAGTATTTACCGGTTTCATGGAGGGAGACGGTCATGACGCGGGGTTCATCGTAAAAAATCCACTGCACGCCGTCACCGTGGTGGGCATCGGTATCGATGTATAGAACTTTTAGGTCGTACGTATCGAGCAGGTACGAAATGGCAACGGCGGCATCGTTATAGATGCAAAAGCCAGATGCTTTGCCACGAAAGGCGTGATGGAGCCCCCCACCTAGAAAAACGACGTGCCGCTCTGCCTGTTTCATCACTTCTTCTGCGCCGAGTCTGGCCCCCCCGGCGATCAGGCTTGCTGCTTTATGCATACCGGGAAAAGGGGGAACGTCTTCCGTACCGATCCCGTACTGAAGATCGTTCGCGCTTGTCGTTCCGATCTCGCTCATGCGTTTCACGTTTTCAATATAAAGCGGATCGTGCACACGCAAAAGATCGCCCTCAGTTGCCTCCTGCGGCGGTATGATTTGTGTGTCATGAATGAGCTCCAGCGCTTGAAGGAGCGTTAGCGTCAGCTTAAGACGCAGCTGGTTAAAGGGGTGGTCGTCGTGAAAGTGATAGGATAGAAGCTCATCACTGTATATAAAAAGAGCCTCCGGCCCTCTCCCGTGCATCATCTCGTCGCTCCTTCTTAACGGTTTCCTCTGTAGATGGTGGTATCAGCAGTTGCCGGAATATCTGATCAAAGTTATTCAACAACCGCTGTCGGCCTGACCTTTGTCTCCTTCCATCCGGAAGGGAGCCGCCCCCGGGGTGAGCGCGCTTCTCGGCGTGTGCTTCCTCCCGCATCCGGCAAGCCAGGATCGGCAAGTCGGCCCCCAAGGAAAGAAGCTCAGAGCCATCCCGTACCACACGGGCACTCGCGAAAGGCAAGGGCGTAAGCCCCTGTCCCGTCCAGGCGGTTAGCCTCCCGCGAGACCAGAGGGATATTTTGCCATCAGGCAACCTCTGGCTTTGATTCATCCCCTCTCTGGGGATACACGAATGTCTTCGTCCATTTCCGGTACAGGTTCATCATCCCCACAAAATCTGCATCGGCGCTGTATCGGTGGTTCGGATTCTTGCAGGTGAACCGTGAGCCTTGGCGCTTTCCGAGCACCTTGCAGTGCGGACAGACCTGGGAGGTGTAAGCCGGGTTGCGCTCCACCGTCAGAATCCCTTCCCGAAACGCCAGGTCCCGGACCCATTCCATGATCTGTCCGCGCAACCAATACGCCCGTTTGTGGTTTTTCCGCCCGCTCCGACTCATCTTCTCTTTCGGCGGCCGGTACCGGCGCAGGTACTCGAAGACGATCACCTTTGCGCCGTGTTCCTTTGCAAACCGCACGATGACCACGGCCGTCTGCTTGGCCGCATGCTCGTCCAGGTTCCGGATCTTGTTCCACAGGGCGACATTGTCTTGGACACCCCGCTGAATACGTCCGCTTTGCGCCCGCTTGCGGTAGATGGCTACGAGCAGCCGGTGCCGGCGATGGTTCAAGGCTCTGCCGTCCACGAACCTCGTGGCCGTAAGCCGCCCTTCCACGAATGCTCCCATCACCGCGAGCCTGCCCACGCCCAGGTCCACCGTCACCACCGGCATCTGTGGATTCGCTTGACGTTGTTTTTCTGCCTTTGGCGGTGCATTCACCCATTTCTCCATTGGAATGTGGATCTCATACCGCACCCCGCCCGGATACCGTTTGTCGCGCTTCCCGTACACCGTCAGGGATTTCGCCACCCATGTTCCAACCCCGGAGCCCCTTTCTTCTCTGCCGGAACCGGCCTGGCCCGTCTTTGAACGTTTCCTTTCCCGGTCGATGCGTTCTTTCTCCAGGGCGGACCCGGCGAGAAGCGATTCGGCCTGGGCGTGAACCACCACCGGCAAAGGCACCTTTTCCCACTTCAGCCCCGTGTGCAGTTTCAGACTGATGAACGTGTGCCGCTTTTTCTTCTGCGGGTTCAGGTCATACGCGGGATGCCCGACCATCCCCGCATAAAACGTCACCGGTTCGTTGGGTTCGCCCAACCGGGGTTCCCGCCCGCGCTGGTCCGGTGCTGTTTTCTCCCAGGTTTTCAGGCGGCTCCACCAGGACCGCACCTTGCCAATCGCCTGGTTGATCGCCGCCCGCCGCAACTCCGTCGGCATCCCCTCCGCCGCCGGAACGTGTTCGCCCAGCGGCCACCCCGGGTTCGGGTGGGCTTTGGTCGCTAGGGTGTGAAACTCCGCGAAGGTCAACAGTTCTTGGTTGGTGCGCGTTCGTTCTTTGATAGACCCGTCCTTCTTCGGAACCTGGACCGGCTCGTCCAACACGTTCAGATGGGTCGCGAAAAAGTCCATGTAAAAGGCGATCACCTGGTTATAGATGTCCTTCGTCCAATCCAGCGCCTCCGTCTTGCACTGATGGGCCTCCTTGTGAATCCCGATCCGGATCGTCTTGATGACCGCGGCCAGCGCCCTCACCTCCCATCTCGTTCATGGCCTGCCCGATCTTTTTCCGAAACTCCTGCGACCGCTTGCCGTACATCCGGGCTGAAAACACGGTAATGATCGTCAACAGATCCTCCACCAGCTCCTGCTGGGATGTCTTGGGCTCTGTCTTGTGGGTGGACTCGACCGTCACCCCGTGGCTCTCGAAAAACCGCTCCAGATACCGGTATCCGAACCGCGCCAGCCTGTCCGGGTATTCGATCAGTACCCGGTCGATTACCCCGTCTTCGGCGAGTCTCATCAGGGCTGCCAATTGCTTCCGGTTCTCGCTCACTCCTGACGCTTGTTCGGAAAACACCCGGACCACATCGTACCCCCGTTCTTCCGCGTACCGCTCCAGCCGTTCCCGTTGCCGCAGGAGACTCCTGTCCGCCTTTTGTTTGGTCGAAGATACCCGGGCGTAGATCGCCGTCCGATCTCCAACCGGTTTTCCCAAAAGCCGCTTCACCTCCTCGATGTCGAACAGCCTGTGGTTCCCCGGCGAACGAATGGAATGAATCTTCCCGGTCTTTTCCCAGCGACGGATCGTCTGCACGCTCAGTCCCAGCATCTTTGCCACTTTGCTGATCGGTAGATACTGTGTGTCTTTCATGATTATATA
Source organism: Candidatus Carbonibacillus altaicus (assembly GCA_003050645.1). Taxonomy (GTDB): domain Bacteria; phylum Bacillota; class Bacilli; order Thermicanales; family DSM-22653; genus Carbonibacillus; species Carbonibacillus altaicus. Next base: position 12,404 of record PEBX01000025.1, on the reverse strand, counting down.
TTATCTTGAAACAAGGTTAATGTATATCTATTTTTAACCTCTTTATAGATCTTCAAGCCGCGGCCAGATCACTTCAAACCCTGCGGCGATCAGATGTTCGATGAGTTTTCGCGGATCCATCGTTCTCACACGTAGGGCGACACGACGATAGCCTGGTTTTACCCCTTTATAGACAAAAAAGCTGGTGATGCTGATGCCCAGTTCTTTGATGATAGCCGTCATATCGGCAAGAATTCCGGTTCGGTCGACGACCTCGATCTCTAGGCGGGAGCTCGGTTGATCGACACCCATCAGTTCGACGAGAGCCCCTAAAAGATCGGAATGGGTGACGATGCCGACAATGTCTTGCCGGGAGAGTACGGGCAGGCATCCGATGCGGTACTGCTTCATGATAAAGGCCGCTTCTTCAACGAATTCGTGCGGGTGAGAGGTGATGACATCTCGTTTCATGATGGTTTGGACGGGTTCATCAAACACGCGAAAATCTTCTTCGTCATGACGAATCCGGCTCGGTCCGGCTTCCCGTACATCGCGATCGGTGACGATGCCGACAAGCCGTCCTTCGCCATCGACGATCGGCACATGGCGAATGCGCTGTTTGAACATGAGCGCCATCACTTCGCGGATCGTCGCCTCCGGTACGGCCGTAATGACCGGATAACGCATAATGTCCTGGATGAGCACGTTGTCCCCTTCTTTCTGCTTTCAACCTAATTTTGGTCTCATGTTTTTTGGGCCATGGTTTTAAGGAGTTTGCGCTGTGGTAATGTGTTCGTATATATGACGTTTTTAGTACATGTAACGGTGGCGGAAACGCAGCTGATCAAAGACTTCGATCGTTTCACGATCGACATGACGCCCGATACGTACCATTAAACAGTTCGCCGGATGGGCGCTTATTTCCGGATCATCGGTCGCCATCCAGACGAGACCCGCCGAGCCCATCATCCGTTCCATGAGCTTGCGGTACTCCCACACCGATAGCTTCGTTCCTTCCAGATCCCAGTGCCAGTAATATTCGGTTGTAAAGACGAGAAATTCTTCCATGGCCGGATCTTGAAAGGCGACGGCAAGCATTTTTTTGCCGAGCCCAGCCCCGCGGTAGGGCGGCGCCACTTCAATAGCGCCCAGTTCGATGATGCGCGGATGGGGAATATCCGCCCACCGTTCAAGCGGATCCGGGTGGTGAAAGGTGACGTAACCGACGACCGTATCCTGCTCACGGGCGATGACGATTCTTCCTTCTGGGAGTTCGGCAATGCCGATCAGTGCTTTTTTTTGCTCCTCTGGAGGGCGGAATGCAACGAGCCCTTCGTGAAAGGAGAGCTTATCCAACCGATCCGGAGGAACGGGACCCTCGACGATGAGTTCGGTCGAACCAAATCGATACGTCTCCCGTTGATATGTTTTTGGAGGATATACAGTGTGTTCGCGGTGATGAGACATAGAAAGCACCGCCTTTTTATAGTTGATACATCTATTATGACAAATAAGCACTGCTCTGACTAGTATGTTTCTTCTCTAACCGTGAACAAAAAAGCAAACAATATACAGCCTCTTGTCTGCCAAGAGGCTGTGCCTTCATAGAATCACTATGGAACAAGATAGGTCGGTCGTACCTTGTGTACAGAAGTGGGATTAAATTGAGCGGTTGACGCCTCTATCCTTTTTTTCTGCGCTTTCGTCACCCTGTTGCAACGAAGGAAGAGTGGGAGGAAATTTGGGCAACGTCTTTTGAAAGGGATCAAGCGTAGAGGCCGTTTTGATTTCGACTTTAAAATCAACCGGAACAAAGGCAGCAGTCTCGCGTGTGGTGATGACCTGGGGATACATTTTATTCGGATCCGGCGAAAGGATGCGCACATAGATGGTGGCTGTCTTCGTCTGATGATCGAGATCGATGCGACTGACTGCGAGGGTATAACCGGGATTTGGCATGTCGCGGGAGATAACGACGCGTTTTACAGCTTTAAGCCATGCGCCTTGTTCGGATGTTTCTTCCCTTACTTGAAAAGATGTCAGCATGCTTGAATCCTCCCCATTTTTATTCGTTGCTTCATTTTTATTCGCCTCATCGTCGCCGGGCGCGCGGGCGTCTAAAAGATCGAAAAGCCTGTGTAAGATCTTACCCGTTCGTTCAAAGGCGTCCTTTCGACTGATCGGGATGGAATGGCCGGCGGGATGCGAGATGATCGAGATCAGTTCGCTTTCATACGTATCTGCGATCAAAGATTCGGTGGTTTCTTTAAGAGAAGGTGCGTCGAGTTTTTCGCTGAAGACGAGGGTCGTACCGGTTAGCAAGCTTTTTAAAAGATGTGTGTGTGCTTTTTGAAACGCATCCCAGGAGATCGGGGCATACGGATGACAGTCGCGGGCAAAGCGAAAACCCATCGCATCGAGCCTTTCAAAATACGGGGTGTACCAAGCGGCTGGATCGACGAACTGGTACCAGTTGTCAAAAGACGCCAAAGGATCGGTTGTCTCCGCCTTAAAGAGTGCCTGCACATCCCAGATATGTTGCCATTTATTTTGCGCATAGGTGCGAACGAGGAGGGTAGCCGCTTCGGCGTACGTTAAATGATCATCCAGACGTAAGCTCTTTCCGTCTCCTTGGATGATCCCGTTTTCTATTAAAACATTCAAGCCGTCTCCAGCAACTGGTTGCAAGATCTTGAGATCTGAGCCGTTCGCCTCCGTGGTACCCGCACTGAATGCATCCATCCCAGGTATCAGCAAGAGGGAGAAGATAAGAAGGGCAGCCAGAAATCGGCCGGCATACAAACGAAGTTTGGTCATCGTTCACTAAACTCCTTTCAATCTTATTTGATTTCTTTCTATTCCAATCAAATTTCTTTCTGTCCAGTCAGATTTCTTTCTACCCCAATCAAACGTAAAAGGCCAAGAAAAGTTGCGCTTTCACCTTCTTATTTCTTTGTGTTATAATAACACAGTATGTCCGGAAAAATCATTGGGTATGACGCGTGCTGGTGATAAGCGTTAAGGTCATAAGGGAGGAAGTTCGCGTGAGGACAACACTGGAGACCGTAGATAAGCATAAGGTCGCCGTTACCGTTGAAATTGATGCTGAGACATTTGATGCAGCCCTTGATCGGGCTTTTCGCAAAGTCGTGCGTTCCGTGAGCGTACCTGGTTTTCGCAAAGGTCGGGTGCCACGTCCGATCTTTGAACGTCGTTTCGGTGTCGAGTCTTTGTATGAAGAGGCGCTGGAAGAACTTTTGCCGACGACGTATGAAGCGGCCATCGAACAGGAAGGGGTTGAACCTGTCGAACGTCCGAAGTTCGAGGTGACCCAGATCGAAAAAGGCCTCCCGCTCATTTACAAAGCGACGGTTACGGTCAGACCGGAGGTTAAACTCGACCTGGCGATCGAACAACTTACGGTGACCCGTGAAGTTCAAAACGTACGGGAAGAAGATGTGGAAAAGCGCCTAGAAGAGATGCGGAAAGATGCGGCGCTTCTCGTTCCGGTGGAAGATGAAGAGGCGACGGTGGAAGAAGGCGACACACTCACGATCGATTATGAGGGCTTTATCGACGGTGAACCGTTTGAGGGCGGTAGCGCCGAGGGGGCGACGCTGGAGATCGGATCCGGTCGTTTTATCCCCGGGTTTGAAGAAGGTTTAATCGGAAAAAAACTCGGTCAGGAAGCGACGATTGAAGTGAAATTCCCCGATGATTATCACGCTGAAAAGCTGGCGGGGAAGATGGCGACGTTTGTCGTCATGATTCATGAGATGAAGCGTAAAGAATATCCGGCTCTCGATGATGATTTTGCCCGGGAAGTGAGCGATGTCGACAGCTTGGAAGCGCTTAAAGCCGAGGTCCGTGAAGAACTGGAAAAAGAAGCACAGCTTTCGGCCGATCGGGCGGTGGAGAAAAAGCTTGTAGACGAGCTGGTGCGGTACGCGTCGGTCGATCTGCCGGATGTGATGGTACATCACGAAGCGCATGATATGGTGCACGAACTGGAGCATAACTTAAGAGCTTACGGCATTCCCATGGAGCTCTACTATCAATCCGTGCAAAAAGATCATGATCAGTTGCTGGAAGAGTTCAAACCGGAAGCTCGTCGCCGTCTTACCGAACGCCTGGCGCTTCTAGCCCTGGCCAAAAAAGAAGGCCTCACCGTGAGCGAAGAAGAACTGAATGAAGAAATCTCGCGTTATGCAGAGACGGAACGGGTCGATGTAGCAGAAATGAAAGCACGGCTTGAACAGTATGGTGCCATGGGTTCCCTCAGCGAAAGCATCCTTGTCCGTAAAGCGTTGGACTGGCTCAAGACACATGCAAAGATAGAAACGGTTTTTGTTGATGCTGAGGAGACATCCGATACGGCAAGGGAAGCGGGAGAAGGCGCTCAGGTGTCACCGGAAGGTAACGTTCAAACACTGGAAGGTAACATTAAAACAGCGGTAGATGATGCGGCGGCTTCAGGTAACGGAGACGGCATTCATATAGCGCAGGATGATCATGCGTAATGGTACGCCCTCACCGTACGCTTTAATCGATGCGCCCCAACATTTCAACTGAGGTGCTGCGGCTTGGCACTATACGCGCCTGAGATATTTTAGATATCGATCATCGATACGGGTGAGATCACGATACGGAAGCACTAAGAGGGTGAAGCGTCGCAAAACGTCTTGGACAAAAAATGCTTCACCCACGTTTTTCCTTCACAAAATAGCGTTGTTTGTGTACAATGGATTTAGGGTATCCTTATGACTCAAGGAGGTGAAGACCAGCCGGTGACCGGTCGATGAGGCCGGCACAGACTGGGCCGATATGCTCGTACCTATGGTGATCGATCAGACGACGCGCGGTGAGCGCGCCTATGATATTTACTCGCGTCTTTTAAAAGACCGTATCATTGTTCTTGGCACAGCGATCGATGATCACGTGGCCAATCTAGTGGTAGCACAGCTTCTCTTCCTGGAAGCCGAAGATCCGAATAAAGACATCCATCTTTACATAAACTCGCCGGGCGGCTCGGTAACGGCAGGTTTTGCCATCTACGATACGATGCAGTTCATTAAGTCGCCCGTCTCCACGATCTGCATCGGGATGGCCGCATCGATGGGTGCCTTTCTTCTGGCTGCTGGGGAAAAAGGGAAGCGGTATGCGCTTCCCAACAGCGAGGTAATGATTCACCAGCCACTCGGTGGTGCGCGGGGTCAGGCGACGGATATTAAGATCCACGCCGATTGGATATTAAAAACGCGCGACCGCTTAAACCGTATCCTCTCCGAAAGAACGGGGCAGCCTTTATCGCGTATCGAGCGAGATACAGATCGCGACTTTTTCATGGATGCAGAAGAGGCCAAAGCCTACGGCATCATCGATGAGGTGATCACGCACGCCCAGTCGATGAAATAAGTTAAGGGGTGAGGAACATGGCCAAACAGGATGATAAGCATACGATCCGCTGTTCGTTTTGTGGTAAATCGCAGGATCAGGTAAAAAAACTGGTGGCCGGATCGGGCGTCTATATATGCGATGAGTGCATTGAACTGGTGAACGAGATCATCGATGAAGATCAGGAACTGCATGCACAAGCAGAGTTCAACACGCTCCCTAAACCGGCAGAAATCCGCGCTTACCTCGATGAGTATGTGATCGGACAGGAGATGGCGAAAAAATCACTGTCCGTTGCCGTCTATAATCATTACAAGCGCATCTATGCCGATAAGAAAAAAGACGATGTAGAACTCACGAAAAGCAACATTTTGCTTTTAGGGCCGACGGGAAGCGGAAAGACACTTCTAGCGCAGACGCTCGCGCGCCTGCTCAAAGTGCCGTTTGCCATCGCTGATGCGACATCGCTTACGGAAGCCGGTTACGTTGGCGAAGACGTGGAAAATATTTTGCTCAAACTCATTCAGGCTGCTGATTACGACACGGAAAAAGCCGAGCGCGGCATCATCTATATTGATGAGATCGATAAAATCGCGCGTAAATCGGAAAATCCGTCCATTACCCGGGATGTGTCCGGAGAAGGCGTGCAGCAGGCGCTCCTTAAAATCTTGGAAGGTACAACGGCCAATGTACCGCCGCAAGGCGGGCGCAAACACCCGCATCAGGAGTTCATTCAGATTGACACGACCAATATTCTCTTTATCGTCGGTGGTGCCTTTGACGGGTTGGAGATGATTATAAAACGACGGGTCGGGGCCAAGGTCATCGGTTTTGGCGCCGAGGCGAGACATGCCCATCTCGGACCCGGCGAATATTTAAAGTTGGTGACCCCGGAAGATCTCATCAAATACGGGCTTATCCCTGAATTCGTCGGCCGCCTTCCGGTCATCTCTACCTTGGAACCGCTCGATGAAGAAGCTTTAAAGCGTATTTTAACCGAGCCCAAAAATGCACTTATCAAGCAATATCAAAAGCTGTTAGAGCTCGATCACGTCACGTTGGAATTTACCGAAGGGGCGATTCATGAGATCGCCAAGGAAGCGATTCGCCGTGAAACGGGAGCGCGTGGGCTCCGCTCGATTCTGGAAGAAGTGATGCTCGATGTGATGTACGAGATTCCCTCCAGAACGGATGTCGCGCGCTGTATTGTTGATGAAGAAACGGTTACGAAACGACTGAGACCGCGCCTGTACGGTTTTGACGGACGTATCCTCAATGAAAAGCGGGAAGAAAGCGCTTGATCTTGGCCAAACGTTTTAACGAGAGACCTCATCTTAACGTTCGACCACATCGTATGATGGACCTTAAGCTCAGGACGCATTGTATCTCACTTAACCCCACCTGTTTTGTTTTCAAACGTAAACTACACCGGATGGATGGTTGATCGGTGTAGTTTTTTGTTTATGCCGCGCGCGCCCCGACCATACTGTTAAAGACATTAAGCCATGTGAGATAGGGGAGGCGCGAACATGCTTTATTTCCAAATCGCACTCGTTTTGTTGCAACTCGTCGTCGGTGTTGTCGTCGGCCTTTATTTTTTGCATGCCCTACGCCGCATGCGCCAGACGCCGCGTGTCGGTGAACAGGGCGGCGGACGTGAGCTCGAAAACCTAAAAAAAATGCGTGACATTCGTCTCAGCGAACCTTTAACGGAAAAGACCCGTCCTCGCCGGATGGAAGAGATCATCGGTCAGGAAGAAGGGATAAAAGCGCTCCGAGCTGCGCTCACCGGTGCCCATCCGCAACACGTCATTATCTACGGACCGCCTGGTGTGGGTAAGACGGCTGCAGCCCGTATCGTCCTGGAAGAAGCGAAAAAAAATCCGCTCTCGCCGTTTAAACACGATGCATCGTTTGTCGAACTGGATGCGACCACAGCCCGCTTTGATGAACGAGGAATCGCGGATCCTCTCATCGGTTCGGTGCACGATCCGATTTATCAGGGGGCGGGCGCCCTGGGTCAGGCTGGTGTTCCGCAACCGAAGCCAGGCGCGGTCTCACGCGCGCACGGGGGCATTTTATTTATCGATGAGATCGGCGAACTTCATCCGATCCAGATGAACAAGCTTCTAAAAGTTTTGGAAGAGCGCACAGTTTACTTTGAAAGCGCCTATTACAGTCCCGATCATCCCGGGATACCGCCGCACATTCACGATATTTTTCAAAACGGTCTGCCGGCCGATTTTCGGCTGATCGGGGCGACGACACGTCAGCCAGAGGAACTGCCGCCGGCGCTTCGGTCGCGCTGTGTAGAAATTTTTTTCCGACCGCTTACGGAAGCGGAGATCATGTGTATTGCTGAGGGGGCCATCCGCCGTCTGGGACTTGAGGCAGAAAAAGGGGTTACCGCCTACCTTGCGCGCTATGCGACGAGCGGGCGGCAGGCGGTGGGGGCCATCCAGCTCGCGGGGAGTCTCGCGCTCAGTGAAAAGCGGCGCGAGATTACGCGACAAGATTTGGAATGGGTCGTCGAGACGAGCCGCCTCGTACCGCGGCTGCCGAAGTTTCGTCTTACGAAACCGGCGCTCGGCAAAGTCGCGGGTCTCGCCGTCGTCGGACCGGACACAGGCGCGGTCATACCCATTGAAGCCCGCGCTTATCCCCGTTCACCCCGCCAGGGTGGGAAACTTACGGTGAGCGGGATGATCGAAGAGGAGCGCATCCATACCTCGTCGCGCAGTATGCGCCGCACGTCGCTCGCCAAAAGCTCTCTCGACAACGTTTTAACCGTCTTAAAAGGGCTCGGGCTCGACCCTGAATCGTACGATCTTTCGGTGAATATTCCCGGAGGGATGCCGGTCGACGGTCCTTCTGCCGGTGTGGCGCTCCTTACCGCCCTCTACTCGGCGATGAGCGGGCACTTCCCCGATCATCGCCTCGCGATGACCGGGGAAGTTGGGATCGATGGGATGGTGCATCCTGTCGGCGGTGTGCGGGCCAAAATCGAAGCGGCCCGGGAAGCAGGTTACCGGCGGGTCTTAATTCCGGCAGACAATATGCAGGAGGCGTTTAAGGCGCAAGGCGCGATCGAAATCATCCCGTGTCGCACCGTCGAAGACGTTTTAGATGCGGCGATCATACGTGAAGCAAGTGGCGTTACGGAAAAAAGGGCCGAACGGAACATGGGGGAGTGGCTGAAAAGCGCTTTTGACAGCTCCTCTATCGCTCTCGACCAGACACTCTCGGATCACGCTTGAGGATCCTTCTTCTCCCTTGCACTTTTTTGAGCCTAAGTCTAGAATGTAGGGACGGAGGTGTTAACATGGCAGAACGTCCCTATACGGAGAAAAAAGAGGAACACGCTTCTTCGGAAGCCGAAAAGATAAATGAAAAGCTCCCCTCTCGTCTTCCCCTTTTGCCATTGCGCGGGCTTCTCGTCTATCCGACGATGGTCATCCACTTAGATGTCGGCCGCGATCGCTCGGTTGCTGCTTTGGAACAGGCTATGATCAGCGGAAGCCGGCTGATTCTGGCCTCACAAAAAAACAGCCAGGAAGATACGCCTACACCCGACGGAATCTACGATGTGGGTACGTTATCTTTGATCAAACATATGTTAAGACTCCCCAACGGTACGGTACGCATTTTGATTGAAGGCGAAGAACGCGTAAAAATTGAATCGTATATGCAGACGGAACCGTATTATGAAGTCGCATACCTTCTGTTAAGAGACGAAGAGATACACGATACGGAAAGCGAAGCGCTTATGCGTTCGCTTTTAAATCAGTTTGAGCAGTACATCCGCTTATCGAAGAAAATTTCACCGGAGACGTTTTCGAGCATCAGCGATATCGCCGAACCAGGGCGTCTCGCAGATGTGATCGCATCGCACCTGCCGCTTAAAATCGAAGACCGGCAGGCGCTTCTTGCAGAAGTCAACGTTAAGGAGCGTCTGAAGAAGCTTCTTAACTTTTTAAACAACGAGCAGGAAGTGTTAGAACTTGAGCGCCGCATCCACCAGCGCGTCAAAAAACAGATGGAGCGCACCCAGAAGGAATATTATCTCCGGGAGCAGATGAAAGCCATTCAGCGTGAGCTCGGCGAACGCGATGGACGGATGAGTGAAATCGAAGAGCTCCGGGAGCGCCTGGCTCAGACGGAACTTCCTAATCAAGTACGGGAGAAAATTGAAAAAGAACTGGAACGGCTGGAACGACTCCCGCAGATGGCGCAAGAAGGCGGGGTCATCCGCACGTATATCGACTGGCTGCTCGATCTTCCCTGGGAAGTGCGGACGGAAGATCGCTATGATTTAAGACGCGCCGAACGTATTTTAAACGAAGATCACTATGGTCTAGAAAAAGTCAAAGAGCGTATCTTGGAATTTCTGGCTGTGCGTTCACTCGTCCCTACAATGAAAGGGCCGCTCCTTCTCCTTGTCGGCCCGCCCGGCGTCGGCAAAACGTCGCTAGGCCGATCCGTTGCCCGTGCGCTCGAGCGACGGTTCGTCCGCATCAGCTTAGGCGGCGTACGCGATGAAGCGGAAATTCGCGGCCACCGGCGGACGTACGTCGGAGCGATGCCAGGGCGGATCATTCAAGGGATCAAAAAGGCGGGCAGCAAAAATCCGGTCATGCTCCTCGATGAGATTGATAAAATGGCGTCTGATTTTCGCGGCGATCCGGCCAGTGCTCTGCTCGAAGTGCTCGACCCCGAACAAAATCATACGTTTTCCGACCATTATATCGAAGAACCGTTTGACCTCTCGGAAGTGCTCTTTATCGCCACCGCCAATACGCTTCACACCATTCCCCGGCCTCTTATGGACCGCATGGAAGTGATCAGTTTATCCGGTTATACCGAAATAGAAAAGCGTTCCATCGCCCGAAGTTATCTTCTGCCCAAGCAACTTACCGCCCACGGTCTTACGAAAAGTCAGCTAAGCATTCAGGAGGCTTCCTTTCTTAAACTCATTCGCGAATATACACGGGAAGCCGGCGTGCGCAGTCTCGATCGGGAGATAGCCCGGCTGGTCAGAAAAGCCGCGCGGCTCATCGTGAGTGGAGAGAGAAAGCGGGTTGTGATCACCCCGCGCGCGGTCGAAGCCTTTTTAGGTAAACCGCGTTATCGCTACGGTATGCGCGAAAAGGAAGCAGATATCGGTGTGGCGACCGGTCTCGCCTGGACAGAAGTCGGAGGAGATATTCTCACCATCGAAGCGACCGTGCTTCCCGGATCCGGAAAACTTCTTTTAACTGGGCAGTTAGGCGATGTCATGCGGGAGTCCGCGCAAGCAGCACTGAGCTACATTCGCGCGCGAGCTGCCGCGCTCGGCATTCAAACAGATTTTCAGGAAAAACATGACATGCATATCCACATTCCGGAAGGGGCCATCCCCAAAGATGGTCCATCGGCCGGCATTACGATGGCCACTGCCCTCGTCTCAGCGCTTACCGGACGCAGGGTACGGCCGGATACGGGGATGACCGGTGAGATCACGTTGCGCGGTCGGGTGCTTCCGATCGGCGGTCTTAAAGAAAAAAGTCTGGCCGCGCACCGTGCCGGCTTAAAACGAATCATCATACCGGAAGACAACGAAAAAGACCTGGATGACATTCCGGATACCGTCCGCGAGGCACTTACCTTTATTCGGGTCCGTCACATGGATGAAGTGCTTAAGGAAGCACTTATGGAAGCGTGATGAATCAGAAACTAGTTCAGAAAAGGGATCAACATATGGATCGGCACATAGATCAGCAAAAGGAACAGCAAACAAAAGAAACGATCATGAAAGAGGCCATCTTAATGACGAGCGCCGCGCGCGCTACGGACGTACCAGCAAGTGGACTTTTGGAGATCGCTCTCGTCGGTCGCTCCAACGTCGGAAAATCGTCGTTTATCAACATGCTGGCCATGCGTCATGCGCTCGCGCGCACGTCCAATACGCCCGGGAAAACCCGCCTCATTCATTTTTATCGCCTCGACCCCAAAGAGATGGATCCGTTTGTGCTCATTGACCTTCCGGGATACGGCTATGCCAGCGTTTCTCAGTCCATGCGCCGGGACTTTTTGAAAATGATCGAAAGCACTCTTTTAAAGCGCCCGTCGGTCAAACTCGTCTTCTTACTCGTCGATGCCCGGCACGCGCCGAGTCAGGAGGACCTTAAGGTGGAAGCGTATCTTCGCGCTTATGCCATCCCTTACCGTATTATCGCCACCAAACAAGACAAGCTTAAAAGACAAGACATTAACAAACATTTAAGCATCATCCGCACTGCCTTTAAGTTGCCGGATATATCGAGTGAACTAGGGCCTCATCTCGTCTCTGCCAAAACGCGTTATGGAAGAGAGCATGTCTTTGAGCTCATCCGTCTAGCGTCGTCGACGTTTGCCCGAGGCGGACGGGCTAGCTCTTTTGAGGAGCAAAAAGACGCCGATCGCGATCAAAAGGAGCGGCCAAAAGGATAGAAAACGTTCCGCTGAGCGGTGTAAGACGGAAAGGAGCGGTTCATACAAAAAGGCGAGGAGGGAGAGCACAGCCCCCCAGGTTACGCTTATCCCATCGCTCGAAAACAGTCCGTAGAGGATGATGGCAAGACCGATGATCACGGCATAGATTGACCAGTGATCAAGCCAGAGATGAAAAAAATGAACATTTAAGGCGTGGATCCCGATGCCGATGAGAATCAAAGCCGGTAGTACGAGTTCCAGCGCACGGTTCCAGGCAAAGAAAAAAAGAACGATACCAAATATGACGAGAAAACTTTCGGGTGAGAAGAAAAGCGTTGCAAGCGGAAGACTTATCGGCCATAGATTGCTTAAGGCGAGAGCCCCTACGGCGATGAGAAGTACGCCAAACCATTGTTGAAAGCGCAACGGATCTTGTCGCCTCCTTTATCAAGAGAGGTATTGTGAATGATTTAATGATTCGAATGGTTTTTATCATTGTTTCTTGAGATGCGTGAAAGGCGTAAAGCATTCGTAACACGCGCGGAAAGCTGGAAGACGGGCAGTTCGCTTAAGAGCATGCC
>PEBX01000180.1 GCA_003050645.1 Candidatus Carbonibacillus altaicus | reverse complement strand
CAGGCGAAGCAGCATTTATGCATGTACGACGAACTGTTTCAAACCCATACTCTGGGATCGAAGGAGGCCATTGCATGAGCCCATCGCCGCGCCAAGCATGGAAGGAAGCGGTCATCGAATACAGTAATGAGCCGGGAAATTTAAATGAGCGAATGGCGGATTTTTGAGTTGACAAATACATTTATCAGTGTCATGTTCAAGGTGAATATACTAAATTAGCTTCATACGACAGAAAGGCGTTCGTTCTACGCGGGGTGCGATCCATAAAGGGTAAAATGATAGGGTAAACGCAGAGGATATTCAACACCCTCTTTCATCCATTGGGATGCAAGTGCTTATTTTAGTTTTTTCAGAATAGAGGTAACTCTTTGAATAAGAAGTGAGTGCGGAAGTTTTCCTGGTCCAAAGTCAGTACACGAAAAGTGGATGAACTCGTCGAATCTTAGACATGAAAAAATCAGCAAAAGCGAAGTATCCCGAGTATGCTAGGAGCTTGACAAAATCGTGACTGTATTTTAGGTTCTATTTTAGAAGCGCCCGCTTGAGAAGCAATTTCCTTATGTCTGGTTGGATGTTACGTTTCCGAAAGTACGTGAGGGTGGCCGTGTACGCAGTATAGCGCTTGTTTTAGCCATCGGGATTCGGGAGACTGGCAATCGGGAAGTTCTCGGCTTTGAGCTGGGCATGAGCGAGGAGTGTTCGTTTTGGTTTCTTCGGAAACGGGTCGCTCGGTGCCTTCACAGTGTAATCGGTGATTAGCGACGCTCACGAAGGATTGCGCAAAGCGATTGTGCAGGTTCTGGTGGGCACCATTGGACAGCATTAACGTGTTCACTTCATGAGTAATGCCCTGAGTCAGGTACAAAAATCGTCACCATAATCGTCACCATCGGTGGTATCGTCAATCATCCGGACGTTTTTTACAAATGAAGAAAGGGAAGAAAATATGATGATCTACAGATTCCTATTGAGTCGCGTTAGGGATGCATGATGTGAACGAATCGGGATCAAATGATAGAAACAAGGGAGCGAGAAGAATGAAAAATATATCGATGGTACTTTCGCTGGTTCTGATTTTCCTTCTCATGCCCATTGGTTTAATAGCTAGTTCAAACGAGGTTCAAAATCCCCAACTGACGAATGGGGATGAGGTGATTGAGTTTGTTTTAAAAAATAGGTCGATGTATCTAGGGAAAAATAGGGATGGCACGATCTTTGTAAAGCGTGCGATTTATGGGATTAACGCGTCGTCGGAGGCCATCAGGGACTTTTTTAAATCCGTTTCTAAACTTAATGAAGGGGTAAAGCGAGGAATTATTTATTTTGATGAGAATTTCACTCCTCACGCTGTAGATCCATCAAAATCACATGGGATAGGCACTACACCTTCAAGGATGTATAATCCCGGGGGAGTATAATGGCCACAGTCTCAAGTCTCCTCAGAATGTGGAATGAACGTGAATCAACTTCGGCAATAGCGTGACAAAAGCTTTAGTTTATTGGCCTCTCGTGTTTGAAGCAAAAAAATGTGAAAATCGAAGAGCTTCGTCCGGAGTATGAGCAAAAGATCTAAGCCCTGTATGTGGAAGTAGGGAAAAGTTATTAGGTTTTAGGCGGCCAAGCCTCTATAATGAACCTGTCGGTCCTTCCTAAAAAAATATCTTGATAATGGGGGCACTTTAAGATCTCTTAACTCTCTTCTCAATATCGATGAGGATTTTTTTTTGCTTAAGGAGTGATCGATTATGGGTGATAGTGGAAAAAGTTCTTATCCTTTGCTTTTGGGCGGCTGTTTACTTCCAATCCTTATTCCTGTACTCATCATTATCTTTATCATTCTAAATAATACCTTTTCGATTCCCAGCATTCCCAGAGGGGAACTTTTATTTACATCAAATTCTCCCAACAATACATACACCTTGGAAATATATAGGATGAATGGCGGAGCAACGACCTCGTATGCGATCCGTGGAGAAATCATTAACCACAAAACAAGAATAAGAAAAAAGATCTATTATAAATATCGAGAAGGGGCTGCCACGGTTTCATGGATCGATGAATACACGGTGATTATCAACGGTAAAAAATTGGACGTGCGAAAGGATGTTTTTGATTCTAGAAAAGAGGGTTCGAGTAAAAAAGAATGAGGGGAAATACCGGTGGAATATCAATTTTTCCGTTTTCCGGTTTCCTCTCGATTAGTTCCCACTATGATGAGACCCTGCGACAAAATCCCAGAAGAGGTGAGCGATAAAAGAAGGGAAAGGGCCGTTCCGACGAACGATGTGCAAGGGGCGATCGTGAGATGAGGGTTGCGTATGGATTCGGATCAGGCTTCCATCCCTTAACTCCTTCTTAATGGAACCGTGGGAGAAGGCCAACGCCTAATCCATTCTTAATGCTCTGTTTCAAGAGGTGATTATTATTCGTCGATAGAATATGAAGGCGTTCGATGGGCAAACCAATGCTTTGGATAAAGGATTCGGCATGCTGGCGCATCATGCATCCTTCTTCCCTCATCACCCAAGTAGCTTCTGCGAGCTCTGCGAGCGTCGCATTTTGGATGAGAGGATAGGTGGAGGCTGCGACCGGCAGCATCTCATCTTGGGCAAACACAGCATAGGTGAAAACCGGATCACTTACCTTTCCTTCGATCAGAGCGATGTCACATTCTCCCTTCTCAACGGAGTCGAGCGCTTCCTTCGTCGTCATGACGCGTGCATTTAAGCGATCGTAGGGGGTTCATTGTAAAATCAAATGCAACAAAAGAAATAAATAAAAGCCATGGTCATTCCTTTATGATTAAGTTGACGAAAACCTTCATAACAGGAGGAATGACCGATGGCCCACTCCCATGATAACACAAAGAAGCGTACCTTTTCACATCTTACGCCGTATGATCGCGGGCGAATTGGCGCCCTTCGTACGAAGGAAAAACCTTACAGGCAATTGCAGATGTGATTGGATGCCACAAGTCGACCATCTCCCGTGAATTAAAACGCGGCACCGTCACATAACGGAAATCGGATCTCACGGAATATCGGGCGTATTTCCCTGAAACCGGACAAGCTATTTACGAGAAGAATCGCTCCCGTTGTGGTGCGAAGTATAAACTTGTGAAAGCCACTGCATTTATTCATTTCACCGTAAAAAATATGCAACAG
The DNA here is from genome assembly GCA_003050645.1 of Candidatus Carbonibacillus altaicus. GTDB lineage: Bacteria > Bacillota > Bacilli > Thermicanales > DSM-22653 > Carbonibacillus > Carbonibacillus altaicus. The sequence continues at coordinate 743 of PEBX01000180.1, read as the reverse complement.
GACCATTGGTCTCCCGATGCCGTTTGCGGCTACGCGAAGGTCAATCACCTCTTTGAGGGTATAGTGGTTTGTGCCAAGATACTGTACCATTACATTGACCTTGGCCTGCTCCCAGTGAAGCATATCGATCTCCCATACAAGTCACGCGACGGACGAAAAACAAGCGCACAAGACAGCATAAAAAGATTCTAGGTGCCAGTATTGAAGAACGACCGTTTTACATTGATAAGCGCCAGGAATTTGGTCATTGGGAAATCGACATGGTGCTAGGGCAACGTAAGAAAGGCGCGGTGCTCCTGACATGAACGGAACGAAAAACGCGGAAGGAACACATGATAAAGATCGAGCAAAAGACAGCGGTAAGTGTCCATCAGGCGATCCAATCGCGAGGTAATTGCGATGTCCCAGGAGTCAAGTTTGACAAGAGCTGAGGGGAACGTGAAAATATATTTTACCCCAAGAAATAAGCTATTACGATGTTTTCTACCCCAATAAATAAGCTATAACTGATGTTTTCTTACTCCCTGCCCCCGAAGATTCAGCCAAATAAATAAAGCAGGTAAACACCCCAAGTGGTAAAGTGTAAGTGACCAAACAAACACTAACCAAAACAGGAGGTTACCTGCATGGCTATTATACCACAACTCAGCCTATTTAGCTGGAAAGAAATCGAAGAACTTGGCGACTTAGAACGTCTGCGACTTGTTATAGAGTACATGCCCGATGAAGAATTGATGAGGCTG
>PEBX01000179.1 GCA_003050645.1 Candidatus Carbonibacillus altaicus | reverse complement strand
TTTCCTTAACTCGGAGAAGGAGAGGAGTCAATAAATGCGTATCGTCTTAATGGGAGATCTGCATTATGCGTACCGACTGAAGACGCGGAGTGGGAGGCTGATGGCGCTCAAAGAGCATGTGTTTATGCGTCTTATTCAACATTTTATGCGTGTCACGGGCGACTTTTATATTTCGATCGGTGACTTGACGAATGAAGGAACGAGAGATGAGTTGGAACAGATGTATTCCTGGTTATCTCACCTTGAAGGACGGTTTATCCACGTCCTCGGTAATCATGATACGCTGACCTTGCCCAAAAAAGAATTAATGTCTATTATGACCGGATCTCCTATGAGTGGATCTCCAGAACGGGTGATCGAAACGGAATTAGCCCGTATCATCATCCTGGACACGACCAAGGAACGCAGCTGGTATGACTGGGGAGGGACGCTTACGGCGGATTCGCTAGACTGGCTGGAAGAGATGGTGCACACGACGGAGCGGCGACGGGCTGTATTCGTCTTCGCCCATCATCCGGTTTATCTGACGACGGCTCGCTCCAACAAGCGTATGCAGGCGATCGATCCTGCTCTGTCACTGCGCAACATCCTCGGAAAGCGCCCTGGTTTGAATGTGTTTTTTTCTGGACACAATCATGTGCATTCTATTGTCCGGGAAGATGCCTGGTATCACGTGCAGACAGCAGCCGTTTTGGATACCCTCACCTATCGGCTCATCGAATGGGATGGTCTGCATTTTTCGATTAAATTGGTCCCGGCTGGGCCTGCTTCATTGTTTCATGATATTTTACGTTTTTCACGTCATATACGGGGCTTTTCGCTGGTCGGCAAAAATCGCCTGGCGTTAGGCGCCTGGTGGGATACGTTTTTAATGGTAGAGCATGAGGTTGAAAGATCGATTTTGTCTCTTAACACGGTGAGCGCTTCGACAAGACTGGCAGATGCGCTGGCTGCTGAATTTGAATCGACGATGACGGATGACCAGAGAGCGGTGAGTGTAGCATTCGATTCGCTGAGGATGGGATGAAGAAGATAAACAATGTTGCGTGCCGATAGATCATGTTTGGCTATGATCCGACAAGGTGAAGCAATACAAGGTGAAGCAATACAAGGTGAAGCATTGCAAGGTGAAGCATTATGCGATGACACGAAGAGCGATTTTCAGAGCTGCAAATTCAGTTTTTCTTTTTTGTTTTACAAATATATTATCATATGCTAATATAATAATGTCTTGTTTTTTAAGCAATCGATGAAGGGTGGGAGGCATGTGTCTCAAGGAGCATCCAATGAAACATTGGATGGGACATGGGTAAAAATGGTAAAGGATGCGGGAAATTCCGAGATGCGCTTTTCCGAGCTTGCAGCGCGCTATAAAGCGCTCGGTGATGAAACGAGGCTTGCCATGCTCGCTTATTTGAAAGTACGGACACTTTGTGTTTGCGAACTGGTCCCGCTTCTCGGTGTCAGTCAGTCAGCTGTCTCGCAGCACTTAAGACGCCTGAAAGAAGCGGGCTGGGTTGTTTCGGAGCGGCGCGGGCAATGGGTATATTACTCACTGAATGAGACGATGGTAAAGGTGTATCCGTCGATTATCGCCGCGCTTCCCGATATGTCTGATGAGATTTTAAAGCTGGAACAAGAGGACAACAAGCTTCAATGCAAACTGTAAGGTTGTCTGAACGTAGGGAGGACGGATTTTGATCGCTCTGGCGCTACTTATATTTTTTGTAACACTTCTTTTTGTCTTGATCCGCCCCTGGAATCTTTCCATCGGAACGTCGGCTCTGGCCGGGGCCACACTGGCGATGGTGTTCGGTGTTGTCTCATGGGCGGATGTTCTGACCGTGGTCGGGATCGTTTGGAATGCTACGCTTACGTTCGTCGGCATGATGATCATATCGCTGGTGTTGGATGAGATTGGTTTTTTTGAGTGGGCGGCATTGAACATGGCGCGGTGGGGAAAGGGATCGGGGTTTTTATTGTACGGCCTTATGATCGTGCTGGGGGCCTTCGTAGCAGCTTTTTTTGCTAATGACGGTGCGGCTTTAATCTTGACACCGATCGTTTTAGCCATGGTGCGTCATCTAGGGTTTGGCCCGATGGCTGTCCTTGCCTTTGTGATGGGAGGCGGTTTTATCGCCGATACGACATCTCTTCCGTTTGTCATCAGCAATCTGGTTAACATCGTCTCAGCTGATTATTTCAATCTCGGTTTTGTTGAATACAGCCGAATTATGCTTATTCCAAACGCAGCGGCGCTCGTTGCAAGTCTTGTCATGTTGATGCTTTATTATTGGCGCGTGCTTCCCCGTCGCTACGATCCTTCACTTCTCGCGTTACCCAAAATGGCGATTCGTGATCCCCATCTCTTTCGCTGGTCCTGGTGGGTCCTCGGTTTTCTTCTCATTGCCTATTTCGGCGCGGACTATTTTAGGATACCGGTATCGCTCCTTGTTCTCCCGATCGCTTTTCTATATTTAGGCTCAGCGCGTCGTTCGCCAGCGGTTAAGCCGTGGAAAATTTTAAAGGAAGCACCGTGGGCGATTGTTGTTTTCTCCATCGGGATGTACGTCGTCGTTTACGGTCTAAAAAATGCTGGCATAACAAATATTTTAAGTACCTGGATCGAACAGATGGCGGCTACCGGTCTCACTGGCGCGACCGTGGGGATGGGATTTTTGGCTGCGATATTATCTTCTGTAATGAACAATATGCCGACGGTGATGATCAATGCACTGTCGATTCAACATGCTCAACTGGATCCACAGATGCAAGAGGCGATGGTGTACGCTAATGTCGTCGGGGCAGACCTCGGTCCCAAGCTTACACCGATTGGTTCCCTAGCGACACTTCTCTGGATGAATGTGCTCGCCAAAAAGCAGGTGGTGATCGGATGGTGGACATACATGAAAACGGGCTTTGTTTTAACGATTCCGACGTTGCTCGCGACGCTCCTTGCGCTCTCCTGGTGGCTTCAGGTCAATCTCTGATTGTGATCGTCCTGCGATGATTCGAACAGTGTCGTGTTGTAATAGAGTGTTGTAATGCAGTTGTGTAATGCAGGATTGTAGTGTTGTCCGCGCGTACGCGATGAGCCCTGTTTTAGAGACAATGTTCTTCAATGCGTACCCCATATCCGCATCCATATGCACATGTATGAAGTTGTTCGGTTGTAGTTATTCATTTCTATATGTCGTAGACTGAAAAATCTTCTAGGAGGAAAAAAAATGGACCAACCGATTTTATATTTTTTATGTACAGGTAACTCCGCCCGTTCTCAAATGGCTGAAGGATTTGGGAAAAAATATCTCGGTGATCGCTATCGAGTGATCAGTGCCGGTATTTATGCTTACGGGTTAAATCCCTTAGCGGTCAAAGTAATGGCAGAAAAGGGCATCGATATATCGTCTCAGCAGTCTAAAACGATCGATCGCGACCTTTTGAACCGCGCGGCGCTCGTCATTACGCTTTGCGGTGATGCGTATGATACGTGCCCTCCGACACCGTCCCACGTTCAGAGACTACATTGGGAGTTTCCCGATCCAGCCCGCGCCGAAGGATCGGAAGAAGAACGACTCGCTTTTTTCCGTACGGTACGGGATGGAATCGAGGAGAGGATTCGCGCCTTTGGCGAAAAAGGAGTGCTCACCAGCGACCGGTGAGTGTACTTAGCGCATGTACTCCAAGTAACCGAGTGCGCTTGTTTGTCGCGCGAGGAGACATGATCTTTTTCACACGTTCGAGGAAAAAGACATCATTCCTATGCGTTGTCCGTGTACATGTTCAAGTATCGGATGATTTGAGCGCGGACGTGCAGTGTGGGCAGCGCGTGGCCAGCGGATGAACCGGTTCAAAACAGTAGGGGCAGAGGGAATCGTGGAAGCTTTTCCTATGTTTATGCAAAAGTTTCT
>PEBX01000178.1 GCA_003050645.1 Candidatus Carbonibacillus altaicus | reverse complement strand
GTCCATCCAGGATTTTGCGGAAAGAACCCGCGTCACGCGCACGATGATCGAGTCTTTGCGCACGCTCGGTGTGTTCGGCGATCTCCCAGAAGAAAACCAGATGTCGCTCTTTGATTTTGCATAAAACCTGTAACGAAAGAAAACCGGTGGTTTTTACACGACAAAAACACCGGTTTTTTTGTCTTCGCCTTATGCAATACTTTTTCCCATCTTTTCATTGATGTAATTCTTTTTTTCCAACTTTCCATCCGTTTGACAAAACATGTTTGCCAAGCGTGTCATTCAAATTATATAATCATGTTAAATATCTTCACAACCAGTCATCGTGGTGTGATATACCTCACAGACATTACCCGATGTTCATCTTGTTTGATCTTTGCCGTGCAAGGAGGTCGTCCATTGTCACTTTTACTCAGATTGTTAAAACCTGATCGTTTTTGGATCGTACTCATCATCGGGCTTACCTTAAGTGCAACGATCATGGAACTCCTGCTTCCGACGCTGCTTGCGACGATTGTCGATCACGGCATCGTGCGCGGTGACGTTCCTTATATTTTAAAAATTGGCGCGGTCATGCTCGGTATTACCTTTCTAGAGCTCGCCTTCTCGGTCGCTTCAGGTTTTCTTTCCTCCCGCGTGGCAGCTAAGTTTGGCCGGAATGTGAGACAGCTTCTTTTTCAACATGTTTTAAAAATGCCGCAACAAGATATTCAAACTTTCGGCACGGCCACCTTGATCACGCGGGCGACCAATGATATCACGCAAGTCCAGCAAATGCTTCTGATGAGCCTAAGGATGATGGTCCGTGCGCCGCTCATGGCTATCGGTGGGGTGGTAATGGCGATCAGCATGGACCGGAGCTTATCGCTGGTCTTACTAGGGACCGTACCGCTCCTTATTTTGGTCATCGCCTGGGTTTTAAGGCGAGCGCTGCCACTTTTTAAGAAAATGCAAAAGCGTTTAGACGGCTTGAATCGCATCGTACGTCAGTATTTGAATGGGGTAAGAGTGATCCGCGCCTTCGCCCGGGAAAAGGATGAAAAAAGAGCGATCGATGCGATGAGCGAGAAGGTGATGCAAACATCGATCCAGGTCAATGTACTGATGGCTTCGATGATGCCGCTTATGATGCTCATCATGAATGTTTCTATGGTAGCGATTTTGTGGGTCGGTGCGGTCAGGATCGAAGGGGGCGCTTTACAGGTCGGCTCGCTCATGGCCTTTATCCAATATGCGATGCTCATTCTAGGGGCGCTCATGATGATGACGATGATCGTTTTTATGCTACCGCGCGCCAGCGTCTCCATGGGGCGTATCGCCGAAGTGTTAGCTTTGAACGCACTTGCTCATCCGTACGGTGAAGGTCAGCATGACATGCTGCCGGCGGAGATCGATGGATTGGGTTCTTCGCGTCCTGCACCAGCGGTTCGGTTTGATCGAAGTGGGATGGGGGACGGGCCGTACCGTTTTCGTTTTGAGTCGGTAACGTTCCGCTATCCGGGAGCAGAACGCGCTGTCTTAGAAGATGTGAGCTTTACCATTGAACCCGGGGAAGTGACGGCGATTATCGGCGGGACGGGCTCGGGAAAGTCGACGCTTCTACACCTTCTACTTCGTTTTTATGAGGTGACGGGCGGGCAGATAACCCTGGACGGAAAGGATATACGAGAGATACCGGTTGAAGCACTTAGGGCACGCATCGGGTATGTACCTCAACAAACGTTTTTGTTTTCAGGAACGATCTTTGAAAACATTGCTTACGGTTATGAAGGAGCAACACGAAAAGACGTGCAAAAAGCGGCGGAGGTCGCCCAGGCCGATGCCTTTATTCAAAAGTTACCAGATGGTTACGATACGTATGTCGACCGGGGTGGAAAAAATTTGTCCGGTGGCCAGAAGCAACGCCTGGCCATCGCCCGAGCCGTCGTGCGGCCGGCCGCACTCTATATTTTTGATGACAGCTTTTCTGCGCTCGATTATCGCACCGATCTTGCCTTACGACAAGCACTGAAAGCGCACCTTGCACACACGACGCAGCTTTGGGTCGCTCAGCGCACGAGTACCATTCGCGAGGCAGATAAAATTATCGTTTTAGAACACGGGCGAATCGCCGGGATCGGTACGCATGATATGCTCCTTCAAACGTCGCAGGTTTATCAGGAGATTGTGCAAAGTCAATCGCAGGTCTCTTCCGCGTAACACGTTTCCGCGTAAAAATGATATGTTCCATCGATGAACCAGCCTGACGATCTTAGAGAACGGCATGTCGGGTCCTATCAAACGAATAAGACAGTTCTTTTAGAAAAAGGTGATGCAGGTGACAGAAAAAAAACGCAGCGACGAACGCACTCAACGTGTTTTAGATGAAGACGGACGTAAGGAAGAAGGTGTGAGGCGCCCAGGATTCGGTTCATCGAGACCGGGTGGTCCACCCATGGGCGGCGGTATGTCCATGATGCGCCCACCGGAGAAAGCCAAAGATTTTAGTGGCACGCTGCGTCGCCTTCTTCAATATTTAAAACCGTATCGCCTGCGGCTTGTGTTTGTTTTTCTGTTTGCCATTCTGGGCACGGTTTTTTCGATCATTGCACCCAAACTGATCGGAAACATCACGACGATTTTGTTTCAAGGCATGGTTGCGATGCAAAAAGGTGAGGCGGCACCATGGGATATGACTGGTATCGTTCGCATCCTCATGATCTTGCTGGGACTCTATGCGTTTTCATCGCTCTTTACGTATGTGCAGCAGTACTTGCTGGCCGGGATGTCCCAGAAAATCGTCTATCGTCTGCGTCAACTTCTTTCCGATAAACTCGAACGTCTACCGATGGCGCGCTTTGACCAGCATCCGCACGGCGATCTCCTATCGCGCATGGTGAATGACCTTGATAACGTGGCGACAACCTTTCAGCAAAGTCTTGTACAGATGGTCGTGGCCATAACCTCCCTTTTAGGGATGCTCATGATGATGCTATGGATTTCACCAACACTTTCGCTCGTGGCACTGGTGACGCTGCCGCTCAGTTTTCTTGCCATCCGCCAGATTGCCCCGCGGGCCCAGGCTTTTTTTGTTGCGCAACAACGCGCCCTCGGTCTATTAAATGCAAGTATTGAAGAATCGTTTTCCGGTCTTACGGTGGTACGTGCCTTTGGACTGGAAAAACGAAGAGAAAAAGAGTTTGCCGAGCAAAATGAAGCGCTTTACCAGTCCGGCTATCGCGCGCAGTTTATCTCGGGACTGATCTGGCCTGTGATGACGCTCGTTACCAACTTCGGGTATGTGCTCATCGCCGTCGTGGGGGCGCTCTTTGTGGCCGGGGGCCGCCTCGTGATCGGCGATGTGCAGGCCTTTATTCAATATGCCCGGCAGTTTAACCAGCCGATCACCCAGACAGCCAACATCGCCAATGTCATTCAATCCACGATTGCTTCGGCAGAGCGGGTATTCGAATTTCTTGACTTTCCGGAGGAAGTGCCGGATGAACGCGTCGCGCCGCCGTTTGTCCGCGTGCGCGGTGAAGTCGTCTTTGATCAGGTATCGTTCCGATATGAGGCGGATCGACCGCTTATTGAAAATCTCAGTTTTGTGGCGCAGCCCGGCGAGCGGGTGGCGATCGTCGGGCCGACCGGTGCCGGGAAGACGACGCTCGTCAATCTACTCATGCGCTTTTATGATGTAGCATCCGGGCGTATTCTGTTAGACCGGATCGATCTTCGCGCCTACCCGCGGGATTTTTTGCGCCGGCAGTTTGCCATGGTGCTTCAGGATACATGGCTTTTTGAAGGAACGATTCGTGACAATATCGCTTACGGCAAACCCGAAGCGACGATGGAAGAGGTGATCGCCGCAGCCAAGGCAGCCCGAGCGCACGATTTTATTCAAACGTTACCGAGCGGGTATGAGACGAAAATCG
>PEBX01000177.1 GCA_003050645.1 Candidatus Carbonibacillus altaicus | reverse complement strand
CGGGCGATATGCGGACTCGGTTTGCTGGGGGGAAATGGCAAACCGGCGATTGTGTTTTTGAATCAACTTAGGCAACACGCGATTGGCTTCTTCCATGGTACTTATACCAAGCAAACGCAGTTCAATGACCAGACGATCTTGGAATGTGCCAAAGAGGCGTTCGATGCGTCCTTTTGCCTCTAGGCTCATCGCCTTGATATGTGTGATTTCTAGATCCGCCATAGCTTTTCCGAATTGTGATAAAGGCGCAGTCTCTCCCGCCAATTCCTGCTCCAGCGTCAACGTCTCCTTGGGGGAACGGAAGATCGTATGGCGATCGCTGGTTATCCCTAGAAGGATGCCGTATTGCTGGATGGCCTCATTCATGGCAGAAAAATACCCCTCACGCGTTTCTGTGGGGCGAAAGAGAGCACCCACGACCATGCCGGTGGCATCATCAATCATCCCGTGCAGGGTGAGTTCGCCGCCACGGTCTTCTAGCCAGGCGTAAGGGCTAGCATCGATCTGCCAAAGCATTCCGGCTTGCGGTTTACGGTCACGGGGCTGATGCGCTTTGACGCGTCTTCGTTGTCTGACCTCTTGATCCCTTGGCTAAGCAGAATCCGTCGTATAGACGATACGCTCAAACTCAGCGATTCATGTTCCTTCAGCAATTCGGAAAAGTGGCAGTTGTTGCTGCCGTCATACTTCGTCCGGTATAGCTCAGCAACCATCTTCTTAACATCATCAGAGATGGTGTGTGCAGGTTTGCGGCCTCGGTTTTTATGGGCAAATCCCTCAGCGCCTTCCGTGATATATGTTTTTTTGAGGCGCAAAACCTGGCGTGTGGAAAGCTGCAGTAACGCATGAGCTTCAGCGACCTTGATATGCCCGGCAACAAGCTTTTCGATAACCAATACTTTTTTCAGTTCTGCTTTTGTCAATGTAATCTTCTCCTGTCCCATAGTGACATTTTCTCTGAACAGTTATGACATGACAATATCACAGAACAACAACACCAGAAAGTCAATTTACTTGACTTACTGGCAGCCTTTTATTTTTCAAAAAAGCACAAAAAAATCGTCCAATCTAGTAAAATGTAAGTAATCACACAAACACTACAGAGAGGACGATTTTTTATGAGTAATCTTACGACTACTACTGAAAAGTATAGCACACAAATGAATCTTGCTCTAGAGGTAAAAGAAGAAAACATGAACCCACAAAAAAGACAATTTCCCCCAAAATTTAAGCCTTACAATAACCGTCAAATTCAAATCATTTATGATATTGAATCCCTCATACCAGAACATCACGTAGCCCGTGTAGTCGATGAAATAGTGGAAGCCGTACCAGACGAACAGTTATTTTCCCATTATCCTGGTGGTGGTCGAAGCTCATTCCATCCCAAAATGATGCTCAAAATCATTTTGTTTGGCTATTCACAAAAAGTCTATTCCTGCCGTGGAATTGAAAAATTAATCCGAGAAAACATTCCCGCCATGTGGTTAGCTGCCATGCAACAACCAGACTTCCGAACCATTAATGAGTTTCGTGGGGAACGAATGAAGTCTTTGATGGATATGAATGATTTGAAGCCATGATTCTGAAATTGATCGAAGAAAAGTACATAACGATGGAAAACTACTTTTTGGATGGGACAAAGATCGAAGCAGATGCCAATAAGTACTCTTTCGTGTGGAAAAAATCCACAGAAAAATTGGAAGCAAAATTAAAAGGGAAAATCCAAGAACCCCTGCAATACATACACTCACTCAATTAGAAACACAGGGCGATACGGATTCTCAAACAGATATTACAGAACAGACTACTGAAAGTAGCAGGGATCCGACTGACAACTTTTATAAAACAATTTAGATTAAAAAAGCAGACGGAGTTAAAGCGATCGTTTATCTCCATCTGCTTTTACTTTTTAGGGACTTATTGGACAGCCCCTTTTCTTTTTATCTATAGTTGTTATTGCTACAATGGTTACTCTTCTAACTTATACACAATTCTAGACAGTGTCCTATAAAGCTTTTCTATTCTATGTCAAATTTATTGATCAGATAATTTTTCACCAGTAAGTATTTCAAATAGTTCTGCCGAATTAATTTTGTCTGCTATAGCATATTTACTTTCAGAATCTATAATTAATTGCAACCTATCTTTATAGGGATTTAACCAAATTTCGTATAACCGTTCATGTTCTTTTACTTCTGGATTTGTATATTGAAATGTAAATCTATAGTCAGCTGGACGATCCATTTTTAATTTTACTCCAATCTTCCATTCAATCTTATTTATTATCTGTTTCACCTTTTGAACTTGTTCACGATCCGTAATAACATTGATATCTTCATAATATGCTTCATCGCCTATACGTTTTTGAACATTAATATAATGTTCTTCAACCTCCATTTCGCTAGAACAACCTGTGCATAAAAGTGAAATTAATCCAATCAAAACTACTATATATTTCAAGATAATCTCTCCTTGTATTAATAGATTAATGGCATTCATTTTTTTTGATTTGATAAATATGCCATAATATTACATTAAGTGGAAATGACAGCCACTATAGCTGTCATTTTAGTTTTACGAATTATAACTTTTTCACTTCAAATGTAAATCCATCGTTGTTTTACTTTGACTTCACGAATTACTTGATGTTACCCTTCTTAATTTGATACGGGAAATTGAACATTAACAGGAGTTGTAGCATTATATTTATCTACGGGTGTTATACTGATATCTCCACTAGTAATCGATATTGATGGAGTTACACTAACTGTCTGATGGAAATATGCACCATACATATTTGAACTAGTCATATTAGTTACTGATGGCTGCACACGATAGATCATATACCCTGAGCGGTTTTTATATACATAATTAGTAGGGTCATAAAAGCGGCCATTGTTTATATTAAATTCAAATGCCATACCAGATGCTGAGATCACTGCAGGATCATAATAAAACTTTTCATCTGTTAAAACATATTGGTTGTAAATTGTATAGACTTGATACATATTTTTAAGATGTTGTGTGTCTTGTGCTATAGTCCAAAGATCTGAATGTGAAATGCCAATTACATCGTTTAGTAACATAATAGGTGATGACAGCCATTCATATGATAATTTAAAAAAATATACACTACTAACTTTCGAAACTGTACCTGTTAATTTTAACCAAGAAGAACTCTTACTGTTTTCCCAGGTTGATTGCAAAAGTTTAATTTCATTATTTATTTCTGTTTTTGTGTTAGAGTTATTCTTTTTTAAACTTTTAAGCAATTGGATTTGTTTTAGAAATTCTTCATCTTTTTGATTTTCCAGTTCGCTTTCCCTTAATGCAGTTTCTTCATCTACAATTTCCACAAAAGATTCATTATTTGGAAGACGAGCAATACGATAGAAAGTAACTTCTTCCTGCACAAGCTCTATATCTTCAGTCTTTAAGTTACCAAATTTCTGTATTTCTTCTGCTGACAGATTTTCAATTTCGAATTCAGAAAACCCCAGTTTTCTAAATAGTTCACGATCTATACTTTCCGATGCATTGGCAAAAATATTAGGGCTAATTATCAGACATACCATCAAAATTACCAAAGCAGACGATAAATACTTTTTCACAAACATTCACACCTTTCAAATATATATTTCTATTTTATTATATACTAAATTTTAACAACTTTATAAAGTATTTATTGTGTCGTATACATGCTAGATTCTGAGAGAACCACAGTATTTTAAAGTACTGTGGTTCTCTGATTATTAGCATTTACCGCTGAACTATTCTACCAGCTTTTAATGCAGATTGTCAAGGCCGGAATTTAATTGACCCACTTTAGCCGTTTTAGAATTGACCCACCCACGGCGATTACCGTGTGACTGGTGTTGGAGTTCCGTAAATCCCTGACCTCATTTTCTCTTTTAAGCGGTAGC
>PEBX01000176.1 GCA_003050645.1 Candidatus Carbonibacillus altaicus | reverse complement strand
TCGATCCATGCGCCAAGCGAACTCACCCAGACGAGCCCCAAGATGACCGAGATGGCAAGCGCGGGGACACCGGTAAGAACAGCGCGGTTGGCGAGGTTAACCATTTTTTCGAGAGACGGTAAGCGGAAAAGCTGGGCATCCCAGGATTTGCTTTTTAAAAGCGCATCCCCGATGACAAACATCACCCCTAACACACCTGCGATTAAAAACAAGACCTCGGCGATAAGCGCAAACGATACATGCATAACAAAGAGTCGTCTTTGCGCTTCTGGTTCACTGTGCAGACTGTGTTCCAGCAAGGGAAACGTATGACTGGTCACAATAGCAAAACCAAATAAGTTGATCAGGAAGAGAAAAAGATCCATACGGTAGAGCGTGTTCAGAGCAATTGAAAGCAGCATTAAAAGCCACATGTACACGAGGCGCGTACTAAGCGCCAAAACATAAAAAAAGGTATGCTCTTGCCACCATTCGTATAAAAGAACGCCAGTCAGAAGCGCAAAGGCTCCGACCAGCGTCCACCAGCCCAAAAGAGCGCTCATGCGGCCCGGGCGAATAAAATCGAAAAAGAAAAAGATCAAAGAAAGTGCATATAAAACGATGAATAACTCATATAAAAGTGACCACCCCGGCATGATCGCGTACCCTTTCCGCCGCTTTTTTCACCGTCTCTTCAGACGGACGCTGGCGATGTTCATAGCTTACGCGTTCTTTATTCGCCTCTTCTTCCTGCTCGGAATCATCTGGAGCGAGATTAAAAAGCATCTCCGTCGCCCGAACCAACATCTCCCCATCACGGGTTCCGGCCGTTTCTTTAAGCTTAATGATCGGATCCTGTAACAGTTGATTGACGAGGTTTTTCATGTATTTTTCAATCAACCGGCGGGACCTTTCATCGAGATCAGGCAGTTTATTTTCCAGCGAGCGCATCGATCGCTCCTTAAGCGATTGGCCTTTTTCTTGCAATGCCGCAAGAACCGGAACGACTTTTAATGTCTCCAACCATTCCAGAAACGCTATGATTTCTTCATCAATACGGGTCTCAATCACTTCTGCCAGCTTTTTGCGTGCAGTCAGATGGTCGTCGACGATTTTTTTGAAGTCATCCAGGTCGTACGCATACACCATCTCCATTGACACAGGTTCGATATCGCGCGGCAAAGCCAGATCGAGAAGTACGAGTGGCCGACTGCGACGTGCTGCTTGAGTACGTACCATCGATGCCGTCACAAGCGGCTTGGGACTGGAGGTCGTACCGATGACGATATCGGCTTCATCTAAAAGTTCCGGTATATCATCGAGCGTGCGGTACCGCCCACCCACCTCACCGGCCAGACGACGCGCATGCTCCAGGGTGCGATTGGCTATCGTAAGGGACGCACCCAAGGACTGAAAGTGTTGCGCAACGAGCGTGCCCGTCTCTCCTGCCCCAAGAATGAGCACCTGTTTTCCCTTTAGATCCTCAAACAGCTTTTTGGTTAGGACACTTGCTGCGTAAGCAACCGATACAGGCGCATCGTTTAAACCATATGCGTGATGCACGCGTTTGGCAAACGTAATCGCCTGTTTAAAAAGATTGTTTAAGATTTTACCGCTTGTCTTATGCGCGCGGGCAAACTCCCAAGCATCTTTGACCTGGCCTAAGATCTGCGTTTCCCCGGTGATCATCGAATCAAGTCCGGCGGCGACACGAAAGAGATGCCGCTCGGCCTGTTCGTCCTCATATATATATAAGTGGTTTTTAAATCTTTCTTCCGGCATGCCGAACCAGCGACTCATCCACTGCATGGAAAGCTCAATCGCTGATTTCGTTTTAGCGCGATCGGTGAGGAGATACACTTCGGTCCGGTTACACGTCGTAAGAAGCACTGCTTCGACAACGCTGGAAAGTTCTTTCAGGGTAACGAGCGCCTCATCCAGCTGATGCGGAAGAAACGTACAACGCTCACGCAATGCCACCGGTGCAGTTTTATCATTAAGCCCTACGACCACGATGTGCATATATTCTCCCCCTCTCTACACCCCGGGTCGAATTTTGTATGAAACGCATTTCAAGCGCTCACTGTACTTATTTTAACATAAGAACGCTTACAATATGAAGGGGGTTTTTGACAAAAGTACGACAGGGCACCCTGTATGTGAAACGATACTCATATTCTGCAGTGGTTTACTGGGCCCTGACTTGTGACGACCAGGACGCTTCCTGGGGTGTCGATTTTAAAGATGCGGTGAGTTCCATCCCGATCACATGATCACGACTGTTTACAATCGGTCGAGCTTCGATCGTGAGATCTTCGTGGGCGACGGTTTCCGTTTTGCCGCTGGCATAAGCTTTTTCTGCCGCCTTTCGGAATGGATTGTCATGAGCCAGTAAGGTATGCACAAGTTCCAGCTGGGGCCTGCCGAAATACTTCACGCCACCTGGATTGATCGCCATGATCCGATACCGTTTGTTGACGACAAAGCGTACAACTTCTTCCGGATAGCCGAGCGCATAAATCGGCGCGACCAAAACAGATGGATCAAGTTTCAGGACGCTAGCAATCTCTTCCAGTTTGCGAATCGAGATATTATTTTTACCGGATTCAATCCGGGCAATAAAAGGCTGTTTAACCCCCATTTGTTCCGCCAGATCAGCTTGCGTCATCTTTTGCAGTTTTCGCAGCCTCTTCACATGATAGGCTACCCTTTTTTCAATGGAATCATCAATGTCTGTACTGTAAAGAGGGTCATCTTTGAGCAGTTGTTTGACATGTTGTGCGAGCTCATTCATCTTTTTGCACTCCTTCGCCTTCCGAAATGACTTCGACAAAGTATGTCTTATTATAACAAAAAAACGTTCCTAAGCATAGAATTTCTAAAGTCTATCGCTTATAATGATACCCATGATCATAGACTGCAGCAAAGCAGGAGGTATTATGCAAAAATCACTGCTAGCCGATGCCTTGCTTTTATTCATCACGTTTATCTGGGGAACGACGTTTGTCCTCGTTCAACAAGCGATCGACTATCTCCCGCCTTTTACCTTTCTCGGTATGCGTTTTATGCTCGCTTTCGTGATTATGCTGCCGTTCCTTGCTTTACCCTCTAACCGTCCCGGCGACACCATGCACGTCACAGCTAACGCTCCCGGTCACGTCAAACGTCATATTCACCCGCTCGTAGCAGCCTTCATCATCGGCGTTAGTCTTTTTTTAGGTTATGCCTTGCAAACTTTTGGCCTCCTCTATACGACCGCTTCCAAGGCAGGCTTTATCACCGGGCTCTCTGTCGTCCTCGTACCAGCCTTGAGTTATTTTATACTCGGCACGCGACTCAAATTTTCTACCGTCATCGGTGTGGTGCTGGCGCTCTTAGGTCTTTATGCACTCACGTTAGGCGACGCCTTTGTGCTGAACATCGGCGACATCCTTGTTTTTATGGGGGCCATAGCCTTTGCCCTGCAAATTGTCACCACATCCAAGTACGCACCGTTATATAACCCTGTTTTGCTTGCCATCGGGCAAATCGGTGTGGTAGCACTTTTGAGTCTCATTTTTGCCTTTTTATTCGAGCCCGTCTACGAGGCAACGCGCATATCGCTCAGGCACTGGCAGAGCGTAGGATTAGCCCTTTTTGTTACGGCCGTGCTCGCCACATCCCTCGCTTACTGGGCACAGACGACCGTTCAGAAATATACATCTCCTGTCCACGTGGCGCTTATTTTTTCCATGGAACCCGTCTTTGCTGCGCTCACCGCCTGGGTGGTAAACGATGAACGTTTTACCCCGCTGATGTGGCTTGGAAGCAGTCTCATCTTAGTAGGCATGCTCTTAAGCGAACTGCCCGTCTTCCAGCTTTCCGCGCGTGTTACGAATGCTTTACGCCTTTCACGCATCTCAAGAAACAATGATAAAAACCATTCGAATCATTAAATCATTCACAATACCT
>PEBX01000175.1 GCA_003050645.1 Candidatus Carbonibacillus altaicus | reverse complement strand
ATGCTTTGGCAGATTTGCCGTTTCGAGAAGCTTGAGGTTTGTTGTTCAGCTTATGGCACACTTCAAGCAAATACGCATTGGCCTCATCCAGTGTCTCAAACGTATCCCGAAACGCGAACGCTTTCCGGCGGATCACCTCCACTTTTCCAGCCTTTATCATCGCATTGCTGCAAGACGTGGAGCGAATCGGGCGGCGGTGGCGGTGGCCCATCGGATTTTGGTCATCGTCTACCATCCCCTGAAAGAAAAACAAACATACAACGAACTCGGTCCTCAATACTACGAAGAACATCGGCGTGAGCACGTTGCCAAGCAGGCCCTACGGAAATTGCAATCTTTGGGTTATACCGTAACGATTGAAGTGAACAACCAAACCGCATAATGATTTTCCACCATTTTCCAGTTATGAATGGTTTATTGGGGTAAGGCTTTTTTGTGCTTCTAAGCTACTTTAAATTTTCGGGGTAGATACTACCTTGATGGGTCAGTCAGTGACTTTTTAATTTAAAACTTTTTGCAATAGTTAAAGCGGTCTGCTCATCAACTTGATCAGTATTAAAATATAAATCATAAGCATTTTTTTGATCCTTCATGATAAAAAATAGGTGAAGCTGCTCTGTTACAGTAGTTACTCCAGATGCTGCAGGGGGAGTTATTTTAAGCTTTTCTTGTAGTACCTCTGTAAAAAAACCATCAAGTTTTTTTGATTCCACCACTTCTGAATGTCCAGGCTCTAATTGAGAGAGTGGTTGGTCAGGATTATAACCTAGAATATCCAATCCACCAATTTTCTCGTTATCTTTCTTGAATAAGAGCATGTTCCCTTCTAATTTCTCTACTTCCCAGTCTTTTGGAAGAGAAATCTGATAGATGTCAGTTTGAATGTTTTGTTCACTGATCACATTTGAGCAAGCGGTGAAACTGAACATCAATAGTAACACAAGCACTATAGAATAAGATTGTCTCATTTTATGTTCCTCCACGTTGTCACTCGCTCCTTTCTTGTTAAATGTTAATTGACCAAGTCCCAAATGTGGTATAAATTCACTCCTTCCCGGTGATTGCATTATGTTAACTAACCTTTCAGAAGCTCTGCTGTGACTCCACCACCTCCTTCTTCCTACGCTCCTCCCGCAACACATAAGTCGCCCATGGTGATGTACCTGTGACTAGACTGCTATTACTCGTCAATATCCATCAGCAAGGCGCCGAGAAGCCCATCGCTGAGTTCCGATTCGGATAGATTCGAATTCCCGATCTCGCCTTCGGATCTCCTCGCCCTGCCGCTCCTGGTCTCTCGTAGTTCGCAGACGTTTCCTGTTCCGTTCTGGCAGCTCCAGTACTGCCGTGATGTCATCAAACTTGACTCGAGGATAACCACTACCTTTTATACTCTTTCGCTATAATAATCTTCCACGACTTGCTCCATCAACAAACGAGCTGTCTTCGCATTGAGTACTATACTCTTCATAACTCTCGTCTCTTTTAAATTTAATAGATGCCAACTTGCACGCTTTAATATTATCACGTTTTCCCATATCTGTGTATTGATATAATCCATTTTTTTATCCTCAAAAATTAGGTTTTCAGGCTCTATATCGGAAAGTTTTCCAGTTTCGTGCCTGATAATTAATTATAGAATTGGCAAATCGAAAATTCTGTTATGTTTCACTATCTTTGTCCAGACTTTTGTTAGACCTATTTAATTTGTGCTTTTTCTTCTCTTTTAGCATCCTAAGTTTAAAGTTACGCAACCCCATTTCTACCGGGTATTAAGAGTAAAACATGACAATCTGCCAGCACCGCGCATAGTGCAAGTCCGGTTCGCATCTTCACTTTTTCCATGTCTCGAGACGAAAGCTCGAATCCAAAGGATACGTCAAGCCGTCTGTTTACGCGCTCTACCGCCGTTCGTCTGGCGTATTCGTTTTCCCATTTGTATCTGGATCGGTCTAAATTACATATTCAAAATCATTCCGGGATGTTCTGCCAACCCACGAATCTTTTTGGCGTCCTACACCCTGAATGCCCGCAGCTACAAAGCGCGGCTGATGGAGACCCACTATCCGCTGACCGCCTCCGCGCCGTTTGGAACCAATTTCTATGAACATTTGGAAATATTGATAAAAATAGAGAAAGACAGCGCGCTCGCGGGAGTCTCCGCTTTCCCCTTTTGCCCCAACCTCTATTGGATGCCGTCGCCCAGGAAGTCGAGACAATGATACGAGAAAAGAGATTCTCTTGCTATATTTTTTTAGATTTTGCCCACCATCATTTCACTCACATGTGGGAATCACAGCAGTTGCTCCAGACTGTAAGCAAATAACTAAAAAAAACGAAGCATTCACTTGACAAAGAGAATTTAATGTATATATTCTATATATACAGTTATACAGTAGAAATGGAGGTGCTGGACATAGATTGTCATCCATTATTGACTCGTAACTTTGAAAAAAAACCGAAAGATGAAGTAAGAAAGGTTGCGGGACTTTAAAGAGTAATTTTACGAGAGAATTAGCGAGAAGATAGGAGGAGAAAATGATGGAGATAGTAAAAAAAAGTTTGTATGGATTGGGTTAGTCATCCTTTTTTTATTCTCTAATTTATTGCTCAGATCATCACAGGTGCACTCGTCGGTGTCGGGGTTTCGATTTACCAAATGTTTGCTCTTCAAGGAAATATCAGTCCTGAGAATCTCGTAAAAGAGCTCCAATCACCTACCTGGTACTCAGTGATGCTCATGATTGGAAATATTCTATCTCTCATCCTATTTCTTTCCTACTATGCCATACGGAAACGCACGCTTTATCAAATTGTCTCTTTTAGCCCTATTCAATGGAAAGAAGGAATTATCTTCGGTGTTGGTGGAATCGCATTAAACTTTTTTATCTCTATTGCATCTATTTCTCTTGTAAAATAATTTACACTTCAACAGTGGCTGGATGACTTGGGAAAAGAACCTATCCCATCTGCTCACCTTCTACGAATACCCGAAGGAAATCCAGTATGCTATTTATACCACCAATTGGACCCAAGAGAATGAACAAAGAATTTAAGAAACGATTGCGCCCAATGAACAGCATTCCGAGTTTAGAAGCAGCTGAGAAAATCATCTATTTGAAAATCATTGATTATACAGAACAATGGAGCATCCGAAAAATGAAGGGATTTGACCTAGCCAGGGAACGACTCCAAGAACTTTTTGAACAGCGATACAAACAAGGATAGGGAACAATTGGTCGCGTTCTCCCCCCTCCCTAGGGAAGGGGGGATTAAGAAAAGAATCACAATAAGAGGAACCTATACTCCTTTACACAACTTTCTTGACAGTACCGGTATGGGGTATGTCCCACAAGACTACAGACGACGACATCGTTTGATGTTTAGTCTATATAACGATAATAGTAATGTTAATAGTAATGTTCTATTGTTTTTTGGGAGGGACAGAACAACATTGATCCTGGCAATGCCCTGCATCGGGTATGATCAGACGATTGTCCGCCATCCAGCGATAAATCCTATCGCCCAACCCGATGCGCCCCAGGCACCAAACGAGCGGAAACACCGGCCAAAGTAATGGTAATCCTCGCAGCACCGCTAAAACTGCTTCAAAACCCTTATAGATACGATATTGATCACCTTGGTTGAGAAGGACTACCATTTCTTGTTCAAGATCTTCGATTTTAATGCCATAATTTTCGTAGCTCGTATCATGCCGAAATGAAATCACACGTATCCGCCGCGAAAGATCCAGCCCTCGGATGCTCATGGCGGTAGCACGGCAATATGGACAATATCCATCATAGTAAACAGTCATAAAAGAGCTCTTTCGTAAACGATAGTGACCTGCCAAGAGTAACAGACCTCCTCTTCACTAGCAAATAGGGTTGCTGAACGAGTCACAGAGTTACTGCCACTCAGTATTTTCCGAGTTGGAGA
>PEBX01000174.1 GCA_003050645.1 Candidatus Carbonibacillus altaicus | reverse complement strand
GGTAAAAAACAGATGATTGAATTATATGGCTATTATCATCTCAAAGAATGGATTCGCAATGTTGTTCTCCTCAATCCCAGTCAATCTACATTAATCGATTATGTATCGGCGTTTGGAAAGTCCAATTGCGGATTGACGCCTATTCAATTTAACATGGCTGCGTTCAAACATTACAACAATATTTATACATTTACCGTGCGCGCATTTCTTTTTTACTTCATCGCCATTCTCTTCATGCTGATCAATCTCGTCGTGAATGTGTTGCAACTCGTTCAGCGGAATATGCGGGAATATGCGATTCATCTCTTATATGGCGCCCGTTACAGCCAGATTTATATAAGAACCCTTCTATACATCTTCATGATGATTACGTTGCCGCTATTTTTTGCTTTCTATCGGATAGGGAACATGGGGATAAACGAGAGGATTCCTTCATTCTGGGTAATCACTGCGATTTTGGGCGTTGCTCTCCTCATTGCGGCTTTACCGATGATGCAAATCAAAGCGAATCAAATGCCGGCGGTTATAGGGAGGAGAGAATGAATATGGAACCGATCATAAAAACCGTATCCCTTCATAAAGTATATGACTCGGGCGGAAACCAAACGATTGCCGTCCAAGATGTAACCTTGGAAGTTGCTGAAGGGACGAGTGTGGCCATCACTGGTCCTTCCGGTTGTGGAAAAACCACCTTATTAAACCTAATCGGATTGGTCATTCCTCCTACTTCCGGAGAATTATGGATTGGAAACGAAGCGGCCTCCTTGTTTACGGAAAAAAAGCGGGCACAGTACAGGAACCGTTTCTTTGGTTACGTGGTGCAAGACTTCGCGCTCGTGGACGATTATTCGGTTTTTGAAAATGTAGAGATTCCTTTGCTCTATACTCATCCTAGGTTAAACAAAAAAGAACGAAGGAGAAGAGTTGAAGAAACGTTGGATAAAGTGAGTCTTTTGGAAAAAAGGAAGGAAGAGATCGCCAATTTATCGGGTGGACAAAAGCAACGCGTCGCTATTGCCCGTGCCTTGGTGAATCAACCGCGCGTTATTTTGGCTGACGAGCCAACCGGCTCTCTAGACTCCCGGACGAGTGAAGAGATCTTTTCATTTTTAATGGGTTTAGTGAAGGAAGGAAAAACATTGCTGATGGTTACACATAATCCGGAACTGGCTCGTCGCTGTGATAGGGAGGTGAAGATGTTGGACGGGCGAATCCTCTCATCTGGTGCTTCGAACCAAATTCTAATCAATTAACCCGTAACCCGCACAAGTGAAATGATATGGTAAGGAAAAGTTCTTGGTCCTTCGCGTAGTGGAGATTTTTATTTAAAGCTTTCTCACTTCTATAAGGCTAAAACAGGATGGGAGGAAGGCTAGATGAAGCAATGGAAGTTACCGCTATTATTTTTTTTTGATTTTGTTCATTATTGGAATGCTACCAACGGGATGTATAAAAGAGGAAAAACAGACGGACATACAGAATTCCGATGCCAGGGTCATTCAGTACAAGGATGAATATACGGTTCCCCTTACCGATCAAAAATTGATTGAAAATATAAAATCCTATGTTTCCAAATCGAGAAAGACCCACGAAGATTTGGGAGAATCATTGTTTAAAGTAATCCATGGAGATCAAACGTATATCATTCACAGGAGAGGAATTGAAGTGAATTCGGTGAAATACCTGTACGAAGAGGATCTAAACCCATTATTTAATCAGATTGAAAATCAGTTTAATCAGATTAACCAATTAACCATCAAGGATATGAATGCATCAAAGATTCACATCCATATTAAAGATCATGAGAAAACGCTACAAGTTACGGATGAGCTTTACAAATTCATCATGGATGAACTGGCTCTCTCCACCACCTTACAAGATCCTCCTATGATATACGGCATTCGCTATCCATATCTCGAAATGAATCTTGGGAATGAACTCGTTTTGACTTGGATCGTTCCGGATATCGCATCCATTAAGCTGAGAGATCACATCGCAGGACATATCAAACTTTCTTCGCCAACTATCTGGAATACCATCCAAAAGCAAGATCCTCATGCATTTGAAAGAACAGGGAATTTTGCTGTCCAATCCTTTAAAGTACGATTGAAGGATGCCGAGTTTGAGACGGATAATCAATATAATCGATTGGATGAACTGGCTCGAATCTTGAATCAAATTGATAAGGAAGAACCAATCACGCCGGTGAAAAGAGATGATCCTCCCGCGATCGTCATTCAAAATGCTTCGGGGGAAGGGCCCTCTTACGAGATCTTTCCCGATGATATGGTTCTTTACAATTACAATGGGAAGGCATACAAGATCGATCATTTTTATGAGGATATGGTTTCATTCTTTAGCGTTCCTTAAGAAGCGTCATTTGCCTAGTATACCTATTCATCATAAAGAATCGGGTTTTTCATTTAAGAATGGTATGAAGAGATTGGCTCAAGTTTCAATATGACTCCGTAGAGAAACGACAGCAATCCCTTTTGGCCCCGGTGGGAAAGGTCGGTCATTGGGTCATACATTTGGATTTCCGCAATTTTTGTAGTTTCTTGTCGAGCATGCAAGAGATCCTCGCTTTGTACTGGTTTAAAATAGGGTTTTAAGAAAAGTTCTTGTTTTTCGTAAAACAAATTGACATATCTATATTTACACATCTATAATCTAATTGCAAGGTTTTAATTCGGTTGAGGTATAATAAAGCCAGAAAATTAAGCAACAAAAAAGCGTTTTTATGGAAGAGATCGTCAAGCAACATCCCTATTCCCACGCTTTTATGGAAGTCATGATCATAATCACGCAATCCGATGACCGCGACGATGTTCAGTCACATGACCGCTCGAGCGCAGTTGGCCAGTACAGACCGTATCGACGTAGGACAACCGATCGACTGTGCAACATAAACTTTGAAGGAGTGTAACACAATGATATCTACTGCAAGCCCTATTGTGATCAAAAATTTGTCAAAAAGCTACGGAGATAAGCTCATTCTTGACAATATATCACTGGAAATCAAACAAGGGCAAATTTTTGGCATTCTTGGACGTAACGGTGCCGGTAAGACAACTCTCCTGGAATGTTTGGTTGGATTGCGCGAACCAAACTCCGGGGAAATCCGAATCTTGGGTCAAGACCCGAAAAATGAGCGATCCACACTGTTGCAAAAGATCGGTTTTCAACCGCAGGAAGCGGCCTTGTTTCAGCACCAGACGGTCTTGAAGACAATCGCACTTTTCTCCAGTTTTTATCCCAAGGAAAAACCGATTGATGAAATCCTGGATATGCTCGACTTGAAGGAGATGAAGGATAAGCGCGTCAAAAGCCTCTCCGTCGGGCAACGTCAGCGCCTGCTCGTTGCCGTCGCCCTCGTCGGCGATCCACAGATTCTCATCTTCGATGAGCCGACAGCCGGTCTCGACCCGCAGGTGCGCCTGATGATCTGGGACGTATTCCGCCAATTGATTCAACAAGGGAAAACGATTCTGCTCTCCACACACTACATGGAAGAAGCCCAACAACTCTGTGATTATGTTGCGATCCTCCATGATCGCAACATTGTTGCTTGCGACACACCAGACCATCTGATCCAAGAGTATACGGACTTTGGTAATAGGACCTTAGAAGGAGTCTTTATCAAACTTACAGGCAATACACTGAGAAGAGGAGTTGATTGAGAATATGAAAGAAGTTCAAGGGTTTTCTTCAAAAGCGTTCCGCATGCTTGTACGTACCGGCATCTGAGAGGTTCTGCGCGAGCCGCGGCTATTCTTCTTCACTATGATCTTTCCGTTTCTGTTCTTAGGGATGTTTAGTGTTATGAACCTAATGATTCCGCCCTCCCAAGAGAGCGGCATGTCCGTTCTGCAGTACCTGTTCCCGGGCCTTATGATATTTGCTTTGCTCTCCATCGGCTTGTTCGGCACTTCCGTACCGATTATCGAAATGCGTCAAAA
>PEBX01000173.1 GCA_003050645.1 Candidatus Carbonibacillus altaicus | reverse complement strand
CAACTTCAAGTTGGTTAAGACTTTGTAAAGGTTTTGTAAAGAACTGATGAACAGCTTTACAAAATATTTACGAAACTTTAACGTGTCATTTACAGAGTCTTAACCAAGAGAAGCCACGCCTTTTGTATAATAAGGCATGACGTCTCTACCTGGCAATTGGATGCGACGCTTCATCATCTGATGGTACCGCAATGTAACATGGAAGTTTAATCAATTTTTTCGCGGTAACGATCAGAATGGGTTAAAAGAAAAGGAGGACAGTAGCGATGCGTATTGCAGTGCTCGGTGACTTTCATTTCTCTCGTCTCGTCGACGCCGAGGACGAAGCAAGGCGTGCAAGGGATCTGGCCGCTAAAAAAGTTTTCGACGCGTTTTTCAGTGAAGATGCCGACTTGTATGTATCGGTCGGCGATCTGACCCACATGGGTCACC
This sequence comes from Candidatus Carbonibacillus altaicus, assembly GCA_003050645.1. Taxonomy (GTDB): domain Bacteria; phylum Bacillota; class Bacilli; order Thermicanales; family DSM-22653; genus Carbonibacillus; species Carbonibacillus altaicus. The sequence goes on along the minus strand of PEBX01000173.1, from coordinate 3,528 downwards.
CCGACGAATATCGTGCCGTCTACGCATTGATCAACCAGTACGGTAAACCCTTTTATCACGCCCTCGGCAATCACGATGCATATTCCCTGACGAAAGAAGAAATTCTCTCACTCACCGGACAAAAGCGCTACGACCTCATCGAAACGCCCCGTGCGCGGCTCGTCTTTCTTGACACCGCTCGGGAGATGAATCTCCCGGATTGGAGCGGCTCTCTCGATGACATGCAACGTGAGTGGCTAAAAGATGTGTTACATGCCGAGGACGATCGACCTGTCATCATCTTTGCGCACCATCCGATCTACAATACGACTGCGCGCTCAGCGTTTGACAAACTATCAATCGTTCCAGAAGAAAAAGTTGAGGAACTTCTTTTGGCAGCCCCCACATCTGGTATTTACGTTTGCGGACACAACCACATTAATTCGATCGTTACGCGTGACCGCTGGTGTTTCGTTCAGACCGCTGCCACATGGGACATCCCGGCCTACCGGCTGCTCACCGTTCAGGATCATAACGTTTCGATCGAGCTTATAACAATCGACGATCCGGAACTGGGTGAACTCATCCGTCGTTTTCATCTGCAAATGGAAGGCTTTACCCCGATCCCGCAGATGATTGCTCAAGGGGATGATGATGCTCTCTCGCATACGTTTGTCTTTCCGCGTCTCGGAACTGAGATGAACACCCAGGCATAAGACAATCACAATCACTATAACTGTAACCTGCAAAAAAAGACTAAGACACACTTGCGAAAAAGGAAAATCATACTGCGTATATTAAGAGAATGCAGATTGAAATGGGTGAACACATGGCCGAGATACGCATTGAACATTTAAAAAAATGTTTTGGTCAAGAGTGTGCGGTTAAAGATATCAGCCTGATCGTTCCGGATGCTTCCTTTACGATTTTTCTCGGACCATCGGGCTGCGGTAAAACGACGACACTGCGGATGATCGCCGGACTGGAATCGCCCGATCAAGGCGACATATATATCGGTGGACGCCGCGTCAACGACACACCGCCCGGTAAAAGAGGCGTCGCTATGGTTTTCCAAAACTATGCCCTTTATCCGATGATGACGGTTCAAGGCAACATCGAATTCGGGCTCAAAAATCGTGGTGTTCCCAAAGCAGAACGCAAAAAGCGGGTCGAGGAAGTGGCGCGCATCGTCGATCTCAGCGCTCATCTTCATAAAAAACCGCATGCCTTATCCGGTGGCCAGCGGCAGCGCGTCGCGCTTGCCCGGGCGATTGTCAAAAATCCGGACGTTTTTTTAATGGACGAGCCCTTATCAAACCTCGATGCCAAGCTAAGAATGCACATGCGCGCGGAACTGATCCGCATCCATCAACAGTTATCCGCGACATTTGTCTATGTGACGCACGATCAAAGTGAAGCGATGGCCATGGGCGATCAGATCATCGTCATGAAATCCGGAACGATCCAGCAAAGTGGCACACCTTGGGAAATCTATCACAAGCCTGCGAATGTCTACGTCGCAACGTTTATCGGTACACCCCCGATGAACATCTTCCAGCGTGAAACGCTCCAATCCCTTTTAAATCTTAACTATCACCATAACCATGGTTCACGCCATCTCCATCCTGAAGCACACTGGCTGGGGATTCGCCCCGAAAGAATCATCCTATTGCCCAAGGAGCATGCCTCCCAAGAATCAACAACCGTACCTTCTGTCGCCCTTTCGACTGGCGTTCAGATCCCCGGTCGCGTGCTGACGCGCGAAATGCTCGGCGCAGAAACGATATACCACCTGGACACTCAGCTCGGTCTTATGCAGGCCAAAGTGTACCTCGCTCCACCGCTAGAAGATGACCGTATTTCCCTCTTTTTGCCTTTCGAAGCGCTCCACCAGTTTGATCATGAGGAGCGCTTGCTTATCGCCGCTACCCCTCATCAGACACGTGAAAGTATCGCGCTATAGACCGATCACACAGTTTTCTGTCGCGGACTACCACCACCCATGTTATGCAGGTTAAGAAAGGGTTGAAAAAGCATGACAACCCAGGCCCAGCTTTCAGCCGAAGCGCACAAAGGCGTCATCAGAAAGCGATGGACGTCCCTTAACTGGCGCGCCTATGCTATGATTTTACCTTCTCTCATCATATTTCTATTGTTTTACATTGTCCCGATCTTTTATCTCATTTACCTGAGCTTTCACGACTGGGATTTCGTGAACCCCGTCAAACAATGGATCGGCCTAAAAAACTATCAAGAGCTATTGCAAGATGCGGACTTTCTCCAAGTACTTAAAAACACATTTTTCTACACCTTTCTCTCCGTGTCGCTGCTCATTACGTTGTCGCTTTTGATCAGCCTCTGGCTCAACAAAGAAGATATATTGACGCGTTTCGTTCAAGGCGCGATCTTTAGTCCTTACATCATCTCCCTCGTCTCCGTATCTATGCTCTGGCTCTGGCTTATGGATCCTCAGTATGGTTTGTTAAACGCCATTCTCTCTTGGTTCGGCCTCCCACCCTATCCATGGCTGGACAGCCCCGACACCGCGCTCTATTCGCTCGTACTCGTCTCCGTCTGGCAAGGACTCGGATATAACACGCTCGTCTTTATTGCCGGATTAAAAAGTATTCCGCCTGAACTGTACGAAGCTGCCGCCCTTGATGATACCCCGCGCTGGAAGATATTTTTAAATATTACCATTCCCATGCTTTCACCGACCCTCTTTTTCCTCATCATTATCGATCTCATCGCTTCATTTAAAGTATTTGAGACGATTGCCATTATGACCGGTGGCGGGCCGCTAAATTCAACCAATATGCTCGTTTACTACATCTACGAGTACGGATTCCGTTTCTACAAGATTGGTTATGCCTCAGCCGCCGCAGTCATTCTCCTCATCATTCTCAGCGTTCTCACCTGGATCTACTTTGCTTTGCTCGAAAAACGCGTGCATTACCGTTGAAGGAGGGCACGTCTCATGACCTGGCGAATACCGTTACGCTGGCTTAGCACGTTTTTATCGATCGCCGGCATGCTTTCTCTCTCCGTCATTTTCATTTTCCCATTCGTCTGGATGATCCTCACCGCCTTTAAATCGTACTATGAGACCGTCGTCTTCCCGCCGATCTGGATCCCTTCCAGCTGGCATCCCGAAAATTTTGTACAAGCGTGGACATCCGGACCTTTCCTCCACTATTTAAAAAATAGCCTGCTCGTCGCCTTTGGCATTCTCTTTTTCCAGATCCCGACGATCGTCCTCGCCGCTTACGCCTTTGCCCGTTACAAGTTTTTCGGACACTCGTTTCTTTTTGCGCTGACGATGGTCACGCTCATGGTCCCCGGTCAGCTCATCTTCCTTCCCGACTTTTTATTGCTGAGCCAGATGGGGCTCATTAACACCTTGTGGTCGCTCATTTTGCCCTTTGCATCCAGCGCTTTCGGCATTTTTCTTGTGCGTCAATCGTTCAAACAGGTTCCAGAAGAACTCATTGAAGCAGCCAGACTTGACGAAGCAAAAGAATGGCAGATTATCCTCAATATCATGGTGCC
>PEBX01000172.1 GCA_003050645.1 Candidatus Carbonibacillus altaicus | reverse complement strand
TCGGTGAAACGATCGAGCATATCAAAACACGTCTTCTCTCCCCGTAACGCTCCCAGCCTGTACTAAGGCATAAGCGGCGCGGCGTGGATCCGGAGAACGGCTGACAGCAGTAATAAACGCTACGCCGTCCGCACCACTTTCTATGATGCCCGGTGTACGCTCCGCCGTAACCCCACCGATCGCAACAATCGGAAGACGAATACCTTCCCGGCGTAGCCGCCTTATATGTTCCGTTCCGACGGGGGGTTTACCCGGTTTGGTTTGCGTTGGATAGATTGGCCCGACACCGATATAATCGGCGCCAGCCTTCTCAGCTTGCACCGCTTGATCCAGTGTCGTCGTCGACACGCCGATGATCATCTCCGGACCGACCAGGCGGCGCACATCTTCATAAGGGGTATCTTCCTGGCCGATATGCACACCGTCTGCCCCAACGGCAAGTGCCAGCTCAGGATCATCATCGATAAAATATAAAATGCGATGCGCTCTGGCGATCTCTCTAAGCTTTAACGCAAGCTCTTTCAAAGCCGAACCGGTCAATGCGCCCGGACCTTTCTCGCGAAGTTGAAACGCCGTAATCCCCCCGCGAATGGCTTCTTCTAATAACCAAACGGGATCGTGTGCGGTATCGGGAGTACCGAATATAAAATAAACACGCAAACGCTCGCGCAAATGCTGTCGATCTACGCGCATCGTGTTCCCTCCTAAACGAATGATCTAAATTGGATGAAACATAACTTCATATTTACAGGGCAGGGACAATCACAATCTTAAAGGACAACACAATCTCAAACGTTAATCTTAAGGGTCTATCTCTTCCCAGGTCACATCAGGGTTTGGCGCATCGGACAACGTCTGCTCCGGTCGCTTGACCCCGTAAGCCCAGTGATTGGTCGGACCGTGTCCGTGCCCGAGCGGAAGCGCCGAACGAATCGCAGCATCGATATAAGACTCGGCAAGAAGAATAGCCTCAAACGGTTCATGACCTAACGCTAAAAACGCTGTGATCGCCGCCGAAAACGTGCAGCCGGTACCATGGGTATGCGCCGTCTGTTGTCTTTTTTTCTTAAAAACGACCCACCGCGTACCGTCATAGTAAAGGTCTTCTACGACCGGTCCACGGTCGTGTCCCCCCTTGATGACGACGTACCGGGTGCCTGCTTCAAAAAGCATACGGGCAGCACGTGCTCTCGCCCTCCGGTCATCGTCACGTGCCAGTTCAATGCCGGTAAGCCTTTCTGCTTCAGGAATGTTCGGCGTAATGATCAAAGTCCGGGGAAGAAGCGTCTTCATATAAGCCTCGATGGCACTGTCTTCAAGCAAAGGCGCACCGCCTTTAGCAATCATCACTGGATCGACGACGAGCCGGGTCAGTTTATGAACGTGCACGCGATCGGAAACGGCTTCGACGATCGGGGCTGAAAAAAGCATCCCTGTCTTTGCGGCATCGACTCCTATGTCGCTTACGACATCATCGATCTGCCGCACGACTGCTTCTATTGGCAGCGGATAGACACCGCTTACTCCCTGCGTATTTTGCGCGGTCACCGCCGTGATAGCGCTCATACCAAACGTTCCTAAGCTGAAAAATGTTTTAAGATCCGCTTGAATGCCGGCGCCCCCACCGGAATCCGAACCGGCGATGGTCAGTGTACGAGCAGGTAATGTGTTTGTTTGGACCATCATGATTTCTTTATCCAGATGCATGGACCCATCCGGATCTGGATAAAGTTCCCTCCTTTCAGGTACGATCATGAACCTCATAAAATTTGAGTCTATCTTCTACTAAAAGATCCGGCAGTTCATCGAGCGCATCGATAAGCCGCACCCCATACGAACCGATCCCTTCGTGCTGATGTAATCGTAACCGTTCCCGAGCGACCTCACCGGCTACGCCGTAAGCTAAAAGTGCGGCAGACGTCGCCTGAAATGGATCATCGGCCACCGCCAGGTACGCCGCTACGACCGCTCCTAGCAGACAGCCGACACCGGTCACCCGGGTCATCCAGGCGTCCCCATTTTGTACAATGAGCGTATGCCTGCCGTCGGTAATAACGTCTTCCGGACCGGTCGCCGCTACAATCGCTTCCAGTTTTTGCGCGGCTTCCCTTGTCACCTCGATCCTTACCTCGAGCGGCACCTCCCCGGCATCCACACCTTTAAGGGGAAGCGGCCTTTCGATCGTATGGGCAATCTCTGCGATGTTCCCGCGGATGACCGTAAACGACCCTGTACTTAAAAAACTCTGCACGGTCTCGTTGCGATAAGCGGTGGCGCCCACTCCGACCGGATCGAGCACGGTCGGAATACCTTTGGCATTGGCTGCCAAAAGCGCCTGGTTCATCGCCTCGCGCGTACCGGATGTAAGCGTGCCGATATTGATCAATAAACCGTCGGCCGCTCTTGCCATCTCTCCCGCTTCCTCCGGCGCATCAGCCATCACCGGTGAGGCACCGAGCGCCAGAAGCCCGTTGGCCGTAAAGTTTTGCACGACCGTGTTGGTAATGCTGTGAATGAGCGGATGTTTTTCCCGAATACGCCGGGTGAGCGTCCGTACTGCTTCAGCGTTCATGCCTGGCTCCTCCTTAAACAGTATGGCTCATGAAAAAGCGACCCGACGCAGGCGGTCAAGGTCGCAGGTTGCTGGCAAGGTTTTGAGTATCCATTTGCCATTCCTTACTGCTTTCCTCCGCTGGTCCTAACCAGATCAGGTTCAAGGGTTGGACAAAGGCGTCCTCTCAGCCAGACCTGCATATGCACGACCGGCACCCCTAGCAGTTGGTATGCATTTGATATTGAGCTACCAATGATTAAACCTGTATAAAATTTATCCCGAATTTCAAATCGTGTCAAGTGTCAAGCGGCATGCAACCGCTCAAACCATCGAACGCCATCAACCAAACTATGCCTCTACCGTTTTCCCTTCCAACCGTGCAATCTCGCGGCGGACGACCGGTGCCACTTTTGTCCCTAAGAGCTCAATTGCACGCAATACCTTTTGATGCGGTAACGTGCCCACACTGATTTGCATCAAAAAGCGATCGTGTCGGAAAAGTTCGTATTGGAAAAGGATTTTTTCGATCACTTCTTCCGGGCTACCGACAAAATCAGCACCTCTCAAGGTGCGGGATGCTTCGAATTTTTCGCGGCTAAGCGGCGGCCATCCGCGCTCTCTCCCGATCCGATCCATCATCGTTTTAAAAGCCGGGTAGGCGACGTCTGCTGCTTCTTGCGACGTATCGGCGATGAAGCCATGCGAATTAATGCTGAGTCGGGCATGGGCATGCCCGGCGCTTGCGACCGAACGACGATACAGTTCGACCAGCGGTGTGAAGCGTTCTGGAAGCCCACCGATGATCGCAAGCGCCATCGGAAGACCAAGTGTGCCGGCACGCACGACAGACGCCGGTGTACCGCCAACGGCCACCCATATTGGCAGCGGATCTTGTACGGGCCGAGGATATATCCCGAGGTTATCAAGCGGCGGTCTGAAGTGACCCGACCACGTGAGGCGTTCCGATGCACGGATCTTAAGAAGGAGATCGAGCTTTTCATCAAATAGCGCATCGTAGTCGGAAAGATCATAGCCAAACAAAGGGAACGATTCAATAAACGAGCCCCGTCCGACCATGATCTCAGCACGACCACCGGATACGAGGTCTAACGTCGCAAACGATTGAAAGACGCGCACAGGATCATCAGAACTGAGCACCGTTACGGCACTCGTCAACCGAATACGTCTCGTCCGGCTACTCGCTGCAGCAAGCACAACGACCGGGGCCGAGACGACAAAATCCGGCCGATGATGTTCTCCGACGCCGAATATGTCCAGACCGACTTCATCGGCCAGCTCGATCTCTTCGAGTAAGCGGCGCATACGTTCGGCGGGGCTGATGAGCTTTCCCGTTTCTAGATCATGCGTTCGTTCACCAAAGGTATAAATCCCAATCTCCACGCGTTTTCATCTCCTCACATTTCATATCATCTTTTTACTT
>PEBX01000171.1 GCA_003050645.1 Candidatus Carbonibacillus altaicus | reverse complement strand
AACACAAACAACACAAACAACACAAACAACACAAACGACGGAATCATCACAGAATGTCTTGGATATGCCTCCGCTTGGCATCGGAACGTGGCAGTGGGGCGACCGTTTCATCTGGGGTTATGGCCGAAGGTATCGTGAAGATGATTTAAAAGAAGCATTTTTTACCGCGGTTCGACACGGTATTCGACTATTTGATACAGCTGAGATGTACGGATTGGGTCGTTCCGAAACACTGCTTGGAATGTTTTTAAAAGAGTATGAAAAAAGTGCTGAGGCGTATGAACAAAATATGGCCGTGGGCACAGTACGTCTTGTGGAGGGCGCTCTGTCCAGTAAGAGAGCGTCTTCGAGTGCACTTGTTCTCGTCAGCAAATTTTTCCCTTATCCCTGGCGGATGCATCCATCCGATCTAATTCGGGCCTTGAATAAAACGCTTAAACGGCTCGATCGCTCGAAACTCGACCTATATTTGCTGCACTGGCCGTGGGGTCCACGTTCGATTGAAACGTGGATGGAGGCGATGGCCGAGGCGGTGCGGCGGGGGCTGGTGCGCGCGGTCGGTGTATCCAACTGCACCGTTGAGCAGTTAAAACGCGCACAGGATAGGCTGAGCCGCTACGGGATACCGCTTGCTGCCAACCAGGTGGAATATTCCCTGCTTGTTCGTTCGCCGGAAAATAACGGGTTGCTATCGTATATGCGATCCTCGGGTGTGAGACTTATGGCTTACTCTCCTCTGGCCATGGGGTGGCTCACCGGACGTTATACGATAGAGCATCCTCCAGGCGGCTACCGCAATCGCTATCGCCGTGATCCCCGTTTGCCGATCGTTTTACAGACGTTACGTGAGATCGCGCAAAAACATAAGGCCGAGCCAGCACACATCGCTCTGGCCTGGCTTATAACAAAAGGTGCCGTGCCGATTCCGGGCGCGACGCATGCCCGTCAGGCAGCGTCTAATGCTATGGCGCTCGCTGTTCAGCTGGATGAAGAAGATGTGGAACGATTGGATCAGGTATGAATCAGGCTGAAAGAGGATTAGACCTTTAAAAAAGTTTCACACGCATCCATCCACGCAGGGCATTGATCGCCCAGATGTGATCAGCGGTTTTAAGATCGTCGAGCAGGAGGACGCTTTCTTCGATCTCGCCAGCCTCAAGCAGTGTCTGTCGAAAAACGCCCGGGAGGAGTCCGGCTTCAAGCGGTGGGGTAAGGTATCGCCTGCCGCGTTGTATGACGAGGTTGGCTCGCGTCAACTCGGTGATGTGCCCGTGCTGATTGTACAGGAGGACGTCAAACGGCATATGCGTTCCGACCCTAGAAGAAAGTACGGCCGATTGCTCGCAGTCTTGCAGGTAATGGTGTAGATGGCCTTGTATGTGATGATGAAGATGGCCTGGCAGGCGATGTTGTCGCTGCTTTTCCCAGTGATGTGGCCGATCGTTACGGAACTGCGATAAAAAAGTTTCATAGTGGGCGCGGTCGAGCGTTTTATGAAAATAACGTGGGTCATTTGCATCGATCGGACGGTGGGCGAGATACACGGGGATGCTCGGTATATTCACGGAATCGCTTGCGGGAAGGGACGGCCGGAGAAGGTCCGTCTTATCCCAAGGATCCGTCAATTTGCTAAGTTCGATTCGGACACCGGCGTTCCAGGCATAGATGTACCCGTTTTGAATACGGTAAGGATGAAAGACGGCGTTCTGGGCGTGGCCTCTGCTATAGGCTGAACTACGGGATGTCTTGTGCGCAGTACTATGCGCTGAATCGTGCGCTTCATTGTACGCTGAATCGTATGAATTTTGTTCGTACATACGGGTCGATTCTAATGTATGCGTGAGATCCAAGGAATCAAAGGGGCCTAAGGCATCTGAGGGGCCTGCGACATCCGTCGCTGCGATAAGTCTCAGACGATAGACGCCCTCGGCGTGACGACGTGCTACGTGCATGAGTACTTCTTGAACGTGCTGGATGCAGCCATCCGGATCGGTATAGCGATCGCGAAAATAACGCATACTTTTTTCAAGGCGCTTCAAGTGTCTGTCCAGCAATGGAAATCGCCCGTGTTCTAAACGCATCGTCTCCAGCAGGGCAAACGGTATAGGCTGCCTGTATGATATATGCTGCGGTTGTTGGACGGGCCTATCGAGTGACACCTGCTCCGGTGTTTGCGTCGGTAATTGCATCGCTGTTCGCTCCGGATGATGTATCCGGGCATAGTCTAAAATATTCGCTTTAAGCTTCATCTCCGCATATTCTTCTTCGGCACGGGAACGGAGCGTAATACCACTGCCGCTACCAAAAGTAAGTGTGCCGCTCGGGCGATGGATGAGAGCGGTGCGAATCGCGATATTAAAGATGATCTGATCAGGCGTGATAATACCGATGGTGCCTGTATAGAGGCCTCTAAGCGTCTTTTCGAGCCGACGCGTTATGTTTAAAGCGTACCCTTTGGGGTAACCGGCGATGGATCCGCTGGGAAAGAGTGCCTCAAAAATGTCGGGTAAACCGATCTCCGGGCGCAGGCGTGTTTTTAAGGTAGACGTCATCTGAAAAATATGCGGGTACGTTTCGATGTCAAAGGCCGAGCTCACCTCGGGCTCTTCACCGTCCGGGGCAAGTGCTTTCATCTCACTTAGCATACCTTGCACGGTGAGCTCGTTTTCGGTTCGATTTTTGTAAGACCGACGCAGTTCTTCTTCGATGCAGCGATCTTCTTCTAAGAAGCGTCCCCGTCTGGCCGTCCCTTTCATAGGGCGCATGATAAGGGTGTCCTCTTGCCAGGAAAAAAATAATTCCGGAGAGACAGAGGCGATCACCCAGTCGCCGAGATCGATGTACGCGTGATAGAGTCCTTTTTGCAAAGCACGCAACCGGTGGAAGAAGGTCAGTGGATCGCCATCAAAACTCGTTTTGGCTTGGGCCGTGTAGTTAAGTTCATGTAACGCGCCTTTTTGAATCTGCTTTTGAATGGCATGGACGTGCTCCGTATACGTCTTGTGATCGATTGGCCACTCGAGTGTCCCCAGAGAAAAAGAGCGCTCGGGCAAGGAAGGTGTGTCGTTCCTAGAGTCGGCTCGTGAGAGGAAAGACGTACCAGGCGGAAGCAAGACAAACCAGGCGAGCGGCAGACCATCAAACATCGTCCCTTGATATATCATTCCCCAATAGGGCGTATCATGAAAAGAGGGCCCCGCCGTTAATAGCTGCGCAGATGTTTTGTTTACATCGTTATCTATATTTATGCCTTCGTTCCAAAAAGCATAGCCGGCTTCGTATGTCAGAAAGCCGATAGCACACCAGCCAGCCTGGCGTCTTTCTTCGAGTAGCTGTAGGAGTATTAAAACGTCTTTCAGACTGTGCGCTTCTAGGATAGATGGTGATGCTGCGGGATCTGCTTTCACTGTCAATCCCGGAAAATAAACTTCGTAATGAACAGCATGCGCGGGTGTATACGTATGATGTCTTGATGACAGAGCCATCGCGTTTTCTTCCTTCCTTGAAAAAAATAGTTTAACAGAAAACTATATTCACGCAATAACATCTTAACACAAAATGTTTTCAAAACGGAGGAATACAATATTTAAGTTTTATTCAGGAAAGATTTATTCAGACTTTAATATGTATGATGTATAGCACGTGCTGCTGCGTAAGTATCATATCAGATCGATTCTTTGGCGGCCACTATTTTGTTTGCACCATCAAACTCGTTTGAATGACACATTATCTCTCGTCGTCTCGGTGTACAGGCGTACAGTACGAGCGGGCGCGCGCACTCTCCATCATCTACGATAAGATGTCCGGGCGGATAGAAGCCCGTCTGGTAGTGGAGGTAAAGGTGCGTCCACGTCCCGGGACGAAAAGCGCTCGGAGAGGACGTCACTTGTTGATTTTAGAAAAAAGCGGTATAATGATACTGACGATTTTTCCGACTGATTGCTCATTCATCGCACAGTATAATCAGGATCGGTTCAATCCCAAAGCAAAACATATTAAAATTAAACCATTTAAAATTAAACCAT
>PEBX01000024.1 GCA_003050645.1 Candidatus Carbonibacillus altaicus | reverse complement strand
TGATTCCGCCCTCCCAAGAGAGCGGCATGTCCGTTCTGCAGTACCTGTTCCCGGGCCTTATGATATTTGCTTTGCTCTCCATCGGCTTGTTCGGCACTTCCGTACCGATTATCGAAATGCGTCAAAAAGGCACGTTGCGATTGTTCCAACTTGCACCGCTCTCCAAAAATACATTTATTTTTTCGCAGATTGCCGTTCGCTTGATCTTAAGCTTCATTCAGATCGTGATATTCTTGATCCTCGGGTCGATCCTGGGATATGTCCGGTTTGCTGATATTCCTCTGCTATTCCTTGTGTCGGTGATTGATGTTATCTTTATGCTCACACTGGGCTTTCTCTTTGGCGGCTTGTTTAAATCGATCGAGGTTGCAAGCGGGCTGTTGAGTGTTCTCATGGTACCTGTCTTGATGATCTCCGGGGTCATGATGCCTATATCTATCCTGCCCGATCTGGCGAAAAAAATTGCGCTAGCCTTGCCTTTCACCTATATGGGAGATTCGATGCGCCAGATCATGTACGGTACGAAAGGCGAATTTTCGGTGTTGACCGATATCGGAATCATCATGGCCTTTACCGTCCTGGTTTTTCTGATTACCCGAAAAACATTCCACTGGAGCCTTGAAAAACTGTAGAAATGAAGGAAGTTTATGATCATAAATAAAACGTATATTTTCTCAAATTGGAAGTTTCGAATGTTAGACATATCAAATAATTATTGTTACAATCTTAGTATTCGTGAGAGTATGAGCGATGCGAAAGTCATAAACGTTCATCTTATTGAAAGGTGGAGTGGTTTTGGAAGATAAAAAGCTGCGCCTAGTGATATTCCTTGCCATGGGCATTCCGATGATATTGTTAGTCTTGTTCATTTTAATTAACTCGCTTTTCCGAAACTGATGAAACAGATCGAGCTCTGGAATCGGAGACGCCAAATGTCTTGCGCTACCTGAGGTCGGCGGTTCTGTTGGCAATCGTTAACAGTCTTGGCGGCAATACTTAGATCGTTTGCAGGTATATACATGGTAGGCTACATCGATACCGAATCAGCTCAGGACAGCTGGTATTAATGGAATTGCTTAAGAGGATAATCGGTTTTGTTCTCTTGGTATTTATCGGACGATCACCAAAGACGGTCTTTGTTTGGGCTGATGACACTCATCATTCGCTTTTTTGGGCTTTACGGGAAGACACCGCTTTGGCTCGGTCTTATTATGGTCCTTCTTATTTTACCCATCAATATTGTAGGGAGTCATATGTGGATGCGAACGTTTTGTTATGGACCGCTCGAGTATTTGTGGCGCATCGTTACTTATGGGCGCATGTTTCCACTGAGAAAGCCGTGCCGCAAACAATAAACAATCAAGTCGTCTTCATCTAAGAATGAAATGCTGGAGAAAATCGTAAAACTGAGAGATGTAGGCCTTTTTTCGTTGACAGTCCTTCACCATCGCTGCTATAATTATTGCTCTTGTTTGACATACTATATATAAAATGTTATGATAGAAGCAGTGAGGTGATGTCCGCGTGGCGAAGAATGCTTTGACGGATATTAAAGCGCTCTTGGAAGGATATGTCGGTGAACGTATTTTGCTTCGGGCCAACGGTGGTCGTCGTCGAACGGTTGAACAGGTGGGCGTGTTAGAAGAGACGTATCCTCTTGTTTTTACGGTTAAGTTGGACGAGACGTCCCGTGCACAAAAACGTGTCTCTTACAGCTATGCCGATGTCCTGACGGAGACGGTCGAACTCACTGTGCTTACGGATCCGGAACCGGTCCGTATTGTGTATGCGCCGTAATCTAGGTGATGCCTCTTACCACGTCCTTTTGTGTATATCTGTATCCATGGGTGATCATTCTATTTTTAGGACCGCCGGCGGTTCTTCTCTACCAAGGAGGGATACTGTGGCACGCGGTCGGACGATGTCAGAGGCTTTCAAGTTAGAGCTGGCCAAGGAACTCGGTTTTTATGACAAAATCGTGGAAGGTGGTTGGGGCAATATCACCACCCGCGAAGCAGGACTTCTGGTCAGGGAAGCCATCAAAAAAGCCGAAGCGATGATGATGGAAAGCGCCGCTTTACCTCCTGGAAAATAGACGATGTTATTCAGTTGCTTTAGGCTGAACATTGAAAGATCAGGTGAGCCTCACCTGATCTTTTCTTGTGTGTTGATCGCATGGTACAATAAACAAATAGACCCCTATGCCGCGTTGCGGCACCATCCGATGATGAAACGTCGCATCCTATTTCAAGATAGACCCCCATGCCGCCTTTGCGGCACCAGCAGAAGGATGAAACGTCGCATCCTATTTCAAGATAGCACTTCTGGTTGGTTTGGTAGGAGGACAGACGGTGAGACGTGAAATATGGCTGAAAGCACCGGCTAAAATTAATTTAACACTGGAAGTAACGGGTAGACGTAGTGACGGTTACCATAATCTGGAAATGATTATGACAACAATCGATCTTTCCGATCGTCTTTTCATACGAGAACGTGAGGATGAGCGGATCGTCCTTACGACAACGAGCCCACACCTACCAACGGATGAAAAAAATCTTGCCTACCGTGCCGCGCGTCTTTTTCAGCAGTGGAGTGGTGTGCGACGTGGGGTTACGATCGATTTACAAAAACATATCCCTGTCGCTGCCGGGCTCGGAGGCGGCTCGAGCAATGCCGCGAGTGTCCTCATGGGTCTTACCCAACTCTGGCAGATTCCGGCCAGTCTTTCCGAACTGACCGAACTTGCTTTAGCCCTTGGGAGCGATGTTCCGTTTTTTCTCTATGGGCAGACGGCGTATGTGTCGGGACGGGGCGAGATTGTAAGACCGCTCCCATCGCTTCCTCCATTTTACGTCGTTCTGGCGCGCCCACCACGCGCTGTTTCCACGGCTACCATTTTTCAGGCGTTTGCTGCCAGCGAAAGCCCGCATCCTGCTAAATATACATCGCAAATGGTCGAGGCCCTGTATGCGCGTCAGACAGATAAAATTCTGCAACTTTTGAACAATGATTTGGAAAAAGTGACCTTTCGTCTCTACCCGGAAGTTCGAGCCTTAAAAAACGATATGTGTCGTTTTGGGGCAGAGTATGTGCTGATGTCCGGGAGTGGTCCGACGGTCTTTGCCCTTTTTACCCGTTTTTCAAAAGCGCGGCGCGTATATCACGCCTTGCGCGGTTACCTAAAAGATGTGCTGCTATTGCATACGCTTCGCGGGCATGAGACTGCACTTTATACTCACCCTAAACGATAAAGTTAAATGGGCGAGGTTAAAGAACATGACGCTGGAGACGATGGAATGATAGAGCTGGAGACGATGGAATGACAGAACTGAGACGATGGAAAGACAGAAAGGAAGGAATGTGCGCATGAGCGTGCCCAAAAAACGACGTAGCACGCGCATGATAGAACTCACGCGCGCTTTTTTAGAATCACCCAATACGTTATTTTCTTTAACGGAATGGGCCGATACATATGGATCTGCCAAATCATCGCTTTCAGAAGATGTGGCGATGATTAAAACGACGTTTGAGACACAGGGGATCGGTACCGTTGTGACCTTTGCCGGTGCGCAGGGCGGGGTTATGTACGTGCCATCGATGGCTTTTTCGCAAGCTCACTCGCTCGTTGTGTCACTTATTCAAAAAGTTGAAGATCCATCCCGTATTTTACCGGGTGGCTACGTGTATTTAACGGATCTTCTGGGAGATCCGTATGTTCTCAGGCAAATCGGGCGACTTGTCGCTGCGCTTTTTCCAGCGCACACCTTCGATGTGATCATGACGGTGGAAACGAAAGGGATTCCCCTCGCTTATGCTGCTTCCTATGCTTTAAACCGGCGTGTCGTAATCGCCCGGCGCGACAGTCAGATTACAGAAGGATCACTGGTGACCATCAATTATGTTTCCGGCTCCAACCGTCATATCCAAACGATGTCGCTCTCCCGGCGCATGGTCCCGGAAGGCGCGCGTGTGCTCATTATTGACGACTTTTTACGCGGTGGCGGAACGCTCAAAGGAATGAGCGATCTTTTAAAAGAGTTTCGAGCTACACCGATCGGGGCATTTGTCCTCATGGAAGCAGAAAGTGAGGGCGTGCGCCTGTATGATGATCATATTTCACTTCTCCGCTTGAATATGCTGGATGATACCCATCAAACATTGAAAGTCGAGGCGGGCAATGTTTTTTCAAGATGGAAAGCTGAGGCAGACTATGATAGGCTGTAAATGACCAGCTTTAAGATTGGGTACGGAGTCTGGAGAGGGATTAAACTTTGAAAAATAAGAATAAGAGGAGGCAAAATTGATGAAGTTTAAAGTCATTCAGACAGACCAGGCGCCTGCAGCTATCGGACCGTATGTTCAGGCGCTTCAGGGGAGTGGCTGGACTGTCCTATCTGGTCAAATTCCGCTTCGTCCGGATGGGTCCCTTGTTCAGGGGACGATTGAAGAAGAGACCGCTCAGGTGCTCGCTAATCTGGAGGAGATTCTCAAGGCTGCTGGGCTCACTAAAGAACATGTTGTCAAAACAACGATTTATACGACAGATTTGAGCTTATTTGGCACAATTAACGAACGGTATGAGGCATTTTTTGCACCGCATCGTCCAGCGCGCTCTACCGTCGGCGTTGCAGCGCTCCCGCGCGGGGCACGGATCGAGATCGAAGCCTGGGCTTTTGATGAAACCGAACGCACATGATTAAAAAGTTAATTTTTTTACGACATCCGGCAGGAATTTTCCAACTTGCGTCGAAATATGATTATGAGCCGTGTAGATAGGCGCAAGGTGGTGAAATGAATGGAAATTACTCATGTGCGTGTTCGTCCAGTGCAGAGCGAAGGGAGAATGCGGGCGATCGTCTCTGTCACCTTTGATGATGAGTTTGTGGTGCACGACATTCGGGTTATCGACGGCAATAACGGCCTGTTTGTGGCGATGCCTAGTAAACGGACGCCGGATGGAGAGTTTCGCGATATTGCTCACCCGATTTCGGCCCAGACTCGGGAAAAATTACAGAAGGCGATCTTAGAAGTGTATGCACGTGAGCACGGAGACAAAACCATGCAACATCTCCGTTCATCCGAAGCCAACGAGAATCACTCTGCACACTCTTTAGAAGAAGCACATGTACAAGATTAAGTGCATAATGATAAAAGAAAGAGCGATTGCTCTTTCTTTTTGTTTTTATAAGCTTGAAATGGCGCGTTAATTCCGTTATGATGGGATTGATTTTAGCGCAAGGGGGCGCTTTTTGATGCAGCAGATCGCTTTTGTACTGGCAGCGGGTAAGGGTACGAGGATGAGATCAGAAAAGCCAAAAGTTCTCCATCCCCTGCTCGGAGAACCGATGCTCGGTTATGTCCTGGAAAACATCGAGAAAGCGGCTGCTCAGGAAGTGTTGTTGGTTCTCGGATATGGTCGCGAGCGCATCATGCCCTTTTATGGTGAGCGTGCCACGATCGTCATTCAAGAAGAGCAGCGTGGAACAGGGCATGCGGCGCGCGTCGCCCTGGATTATTTAAAACATCGCGGCGATCGTCTAGAAGAGATAGAGATTCTCATCGTGCACGGTGATACGCCGCTTGTTAGCAGCACGTCGCTTACGCGACTGCATCAAGCCTTTAAGCAAAACAAAAGCCAGGCTGCGCTTTTAACAGCTCATGTCGAGCGTCCATTTGGACTCGGGCGCGTTCTTCGCGACGCAGAGGGACGTGTTCAAAAAATTGTCGAAGAAAAAGATGCCACGGATGTGGAGCGGCAAATAAAAGAAATCAACGTCGGCGTTTATCTGTTTGAGGCTCGGTACCTGGAGTGGGCGCTCGGACAGCTTAGCACGGATAATGCGCAGGGAGAGTATTATCTGACCGACGTCATACATCTGATACTTACAGCAGGCGGTAACGTGACGAGCGTTGCCGCAGTTGATCCGGATGAAGCGCTATCGATCAACGATCGCGCAGAGCTCGCCGTTGCTGAAGAAGCTCTGCGTCGCCGTATTCTTGCCTACCATATGCGCCAGGGTGTGACGATCGAAATGCCCGATACGGTTCGCATCGGGCCATACGTGGAGATCGAACCGGATGTCGTCATCCGCCCGGGCACGATTCTCATGGGGGCGACGCGTATCGGCAAGGAGGCAGTGATCGGGCCGTACAGTGAACTTAAAGATGTGATCGTCGGCGACGGGGCGCTCGTTCGGCAGACGGTTGCCGAAGCGGCGCGCATCGATGACGGGGCGACGATCGGTCCCTTTGCTTATCTCCGTCCGGGCGCACAAATCGGGCGTGGCGTCCGCATCGGTAATTTTGTAGAAGTGAAAAATAGTACGATCGGTGAGGGCAGCAAAGTTCCCCATCTGGCGTATGTCGGCGATGCCATCATCGGAAGAGAAGTCAATATGAGCTGCGGTACGATTACGGTGAACTATGACGGTCTGGAAAAACATACGACCGTCATCGGGGATCGGGCTTTTATCGGCTGCAATGTAAATCTCATTGCTCCGGTCACGATTGGCGATGGGGCTTATGTGGCAGCGGGTTCGACCATTGATCAACCGGTACCGCGTGGGGCGCTTGCTATTGCCCGAGCTAGACAGATGAACAAAGAAGATTATGTCGAAGCCTGGCTGGCTCGAAAAAAAGAAAAACGCCTCGGGCAAAAAGAACGTGTGAATAAAGGCACTGACTTTGAACACACATCGATGGACGCGCCATCATCAAGCAGTCAACATAAGAAAGGGACAGATGATGCTCAGTTATCGTGATTCGAAACTCAAAGTTTTCGCAGGGAACTCCAATCCTGCGCTCGCAGAAGAAATTGCGAGGCATATCGGTGTTCCGCTGGGTGATGCGCACATCACGACGTTTAGTGACGGCGAAGTACAGGTCAGACTGAATGAAAGTGTGCGCGGTGCTGATGTTTTTGTCATTCAATCGACGAGTAATCCGGTCAACGATCATCTCATTGAGATGCTGGTGATGATCGACGCTTTAAAAAGAGCTTCGGCACACAGCATTAATGTCGTTATGCCCTACTACGGCTATGCGCGGCAAGATCGCAAAGCGCGCGCGCGCGATCCGATT
This sequence comes from Candidatus Carbonibacillus altaicus, assembly GCA_003050645.1. GTDB lineage: Bacteria > Bacillota > Bacilli > Thermicanales > DSM-22653 > Carbonibacillus > Carbonibacillus altaicus. Next base: position 30,932 of record PEBX01000024.1, on the reverse strand, counting down.
ACGGCCAAGCTCGTCGCCAACTTGATCGAGACGGCTGGCGCAAACCGTGTCATCGCTATGGATTTGCACGCCATGCAAATTCAAGGTTTTTTTGATATACCCGTCGATCATTTGTTGGGCATCCCGATTTTGGCGCAGTATTTCATCGAAAAACATTTGCACGACGTCGTCGTTGTCTCGCCCGATCACGGCGGTGTGACCCGGGCCCGGCAACTGGCCGACCGGCTCGGTGCCCCGATTGCTATCATCGATAAGCGTCGTCCGGAGCCGAATGTGGTTCAGGTCATGAACATCGTCGGTCAAGTCGAAGATAGGACGGTGATTTTAATCGATGATATGATCGATACGGCAGGCACGATGACGCTCGGCGCGGAGGCGCTCATCAAAGCAGGGGCGCGCGAGGTGTATGCCTGCGGGACCCATCCCGTCCTATCCGGTCCGGCGATCGAACGATTAAAAGATGCACCTTTTACAGAAATCGTCGTCACCAACACGATCTCCGTTGCGCCATCGAAACGCCTGCCGAATATGGTCGTTCTATCGGTTGCATCGCTCATCGCTGAAGCGATTGTACGCGTTCATGAAAAATTAAGCGTAAGCCGTCTGTTCGACTGATGGTCGAAGACGTTGTGAGGGTGGGTTATGCTTATCGTCGGTCTCGGTAATCCCGGCTTGCAGTATGAAAAAACACGACATAACATAGGGTTTATGGTGCTGGATGCGCTCTTAAAAAAGGCAGACGTCTTGAGGCGTCAGGAAAAATTTAGCGCCGTCTTTGTCGAGGCGGCGCTATCAGGTGTGCGCTTTTTGGCGCTTTACCCGCAAACGTATATGAATCGTTCCGGTGAGGCGGTCGGACAGGTCATGCGCTGGTACCACCTGGATCCTGAAGCGATCATGGTCGTCTACGATGATCTGGATCTGCCGCTTGGAAGGCTTAGGCTTCGCAAAAGCGGTTCACACGGTGGGCACAACGGGATGCGTTCTGTGCTTCAGGTCGTCGGACATGAAAACATAAAACGCCTCAAAATCGGTATCGGCCGACCCCCTGCCGGATGGGCGGTCGCCGACTACGTTTTAAGCCCATTTTTACCAGATGAACAACCACTCGTGCTGGAAGCGACCGAACGGGCGGTCGCAGCAATCCAACTCGCCCTGACCGTGTCCTTCGAACAGGCCATGAATCGCTATAATTAAATGATAGATTGAATATTTTTATAAAAAACCATGCCGCACCAGACCGTTATAGAGCGCTCAAGTCTTGGGCAGACTATACCTAAAAGTGTCCGGCAAGGAGTGCTTGCTTTTGGCAGAGGCCTCCTTGTATCAGGCTCTTTTGGAGGTGCGGTCATGATTATTTATCAGTGTCGAAGCTGTCGAACGGTTTTAGGGACGTTTGCCGACGGAGAAAGTCGGATCGAGGCTCTTTTAGAGACGCTCACACCGGAAGAGCGGGATACCATCATCGAGCAGGTGGGGGACAATCGCATGGTCTACGTTCTATGTGAACATTGCCAGGATGCGCTCAACCGTCATCCAGAACTTTATGACTTGACGAGCCCGCTGCAGTAAGCGGTGCGTTGATGAGACTTAGAAAGCTTAGGCGTAAGAGGATGGATCTCGGACGGCAGGTCATATTCACAACGGATAAAGGTGAAGGGAACGTCAAGGAAGGCATGACCAATGAATAGGTGCATCCATTTACATGTAAAAAGATCGCCATTAGGCGTTGATAGATACGAATATCTTATACAACTTGGAGAGGGGGGAGACGATGTTACGTGCCCTTCTGCCTTTATTGCATGAAAATACTGATTTTAACGTGCTCGTCCAAGGCATCGAGCGAGGACTTACCGATCAGCTGGTGACAGGGCTCGCCGGCTCGGCGAAGCTTCTCTTTTTTGCTGCACTCAGTCATCGCATCGAAGAACCGGTTGTCATCGTGACGCACAACAACTATCAGGCTCAAAAAATAGCAGAAGAGATGGAAGAATGGCTGGATCCCTCAGAGATCGTCTATCTGCCCGGGGAAGAAATTATCGGCGGAGAGGATCACGCGACCCTCAATGAAGAGCGAACACTACGCTTAAAAGGTTTAAAGCGGCTTTTATTCGACCCGCCGAAGCTCATCGTCATCTCTTATGCAGCGCTTCGCATGCGCTATTTGCCAAAAGAGCCATACAGAGGAAAACATATCAAGCTTTCCGTGGGAAGTGAGATCGAGCCCGAACGGCTGGTCGATATGTTACTGGAGAACGGGTATGAGCGGGTGGATGATCTTTCTTATCCGGGGCAGGTGGCCCGCCGGGGAGAGATTATCGATATTTTTCCGGCAAGTGGCGAGACGCCGGTGCGGCTCGCCTTACCCTTTGACGAGATTGAATCGATCCGGACGCTCGATCTAGAAAACCTGCGTTCTCAGGCATCATTAACGGATATCATCATTTCTCCGGCTCAGGAAAGACCGCTTTCGACTGGCGAACGCCAAAAACTTGCCGAACGCCTAGAGGCACTGTACGAAGAGGCATGGCCGAAGATTGGAGACGAGACGCGCCGGGAGAAGTTCACGCTCCATGTAAAAGAAATGCAGACACTCCTTGCAACGCATACGATGCACCCTCTTTTCCGGCGCTATACGCTCACGTTTCAACAGACGGTAAGCGTTCTCGAGTATGTCTCCCGTTCGCCGCTCGTCGTGCTGGATGAGATCTCGCGGATTCAGGAAGTCGCCGCTCAGTATGAAAAACAAGAAGCCGAATACTATCTCGCCGAACGCGCTGAAGGACGCCTTTTAGGCGAGCTGCCGTCCGGATTTACGTATACGGAACTTATCGAAAAGGCGCATCTTAAGCGTCTTTATGTCTCCTTTTTTATCCGAAACATTCGCGGGGCACGGCTGAAACATGTCATCAACTTTACAACCCGTTCTGGACAGACCTTTCATGGGCAGATTGAGACGCTTCGTCAGGAGCTTTCACGCTGGCAAAAACAAAATATGCATGTTCTTTTTTTGTCTAAAAGTATTGACGAAGCGCACCACTTGAGCCGTACCTTGGCCGATGAAGGGATAGAGCTCGATGTCCTGCCTGAACTCACCTACCCTTTGCCAAAGCGGGCGATCATGACGGTATCGGATTTGACCCAAGGCTTCGAATGGCCGGCCACACGCCTGGTGCTGGTAACGGAAGAAGAAATCTATTATCGTCGGCGCAAGACACGGCGCAAACGAACGGTTACCATCGAAAATGCCGAGCGCATACGCCATTATCAAGATTTAAGGATGGGCGATTATGTTGTGCACGTTCATCACGGGATCGGGCGTTTTATGGGTATTGAGACGTTAGAGACGCTCGGTACGCATAAAGATTACTTGCGCATTCAATATGCCGGGACGGATCAGCTGTACGTTCCGGTGGAACAGATCGATCTCATTCAGAAATATATCGGGGCCGAAGAAAAACCTCCGAAACTCAACAAACTCGGCGGTAGTGAGTGGGCTCGGACGAAGCAAAAGGTGGCCCGGGCGGTACGGGATATCGCCGAAGATTTGATTAAACTGTACGCCAAGCGCGCTTCATCTCCCGGTTTTGCCTTTCCGCCGGATACGCCCTTACAAAAAGAATTTGAAGCGCTCTTTCCCTATGAACCGACGCCTGATCAACTGCGAGCCATCGAAGAGATCAAACGTGATATGGAAGCGCCCCGTCCGATGGATCGTCTGCTTTGCGGTGATGTCGGTTATGGTAAGACAGAGGTTGCCATTCGTGCAGCGTTTAAAGCGGTCATGGGCGGCAAGCAGGTCGCCTTTTTAGTGCCCACCACGATTTTAGCGCAGCAGCACTATGAGACGATCAAAGAACGGATCGACGCTTTTCCGGTTCAACTGGATGTGCTCAGCCGGTTTAAGACGCGCGCCGAACAGCAAGATATCCTAAAGCGACTGGCGCGGGGTGAGATCGACATCATCGTGGGGACGCATCGCCTGCTTTCCAAAGATGTCACATTCCATGATCTGGGACTTTTGATCGTCGATGAAGAACAGCGTTTTGGTGTGGCGCACAAAGAGCGGATTAAAGAATTAAAAGCGAATATCGACGTTCTCACCTTGACGGCGACGCCGATTCCGCGTACACTACACATGTCGCTTTTAGGTGTGCGCGATCTCAGTTTGATCGAGACGCCACCGGAAAATCGTTATCCGGTTCAGACGTATGTCGTGGAGTATTCACCTGGACTCGTGAAAGAAGCGATCGAACGGGAGCTCGCCCGCGGCGGGCAGGTCTTTTTTCTGTACAACTATGTGCAGACGATCTATCGTATGGCAGAAGAATTAAAAAGCCTTCTTCCCGAGGCGCAGATTGCCGTCGCGCACGGACAGATGCCGGAGCGCGAACTGGAACATGTGATGCTCGACTTTTTATCCGGTGAGATCGACGTCCTCGTTTCGACATCGATCATCGAAACGGGCGTCGATATTCCCAATGTCAACACGCTCATTATTTATGATGCCGACCGATTGGGCCTATCCCAACTCTATCAGCTGAGAGGGCGGGTCGGCCGCACCAACCGGTTGGCGTATGCGTATTTAACAGTGCAAAAAGGAAAGATCTTAAGCGAGGAAGCTGAAAAACGGCTGGAGGCGATTCGCGAGTTTACCGAGCTCGGCTCCGGATTTAAGATTGCCATGCGCGATCTGGCCATCCGCGGGGCCGGAAACTTACTGGGAGCCGAACAGCACGGATTTATCGCTGCGGTCGGATTTGACCTTTACAACGAGATGTTGAAAGAAGCGGTTCAATCTCTTCGCTCAAGCGATGAGGCTCAGGTTAACGCGCCGCATCGCACGCAAGTTAAGCTTACGATCGATGCCTATATACCGGATGACTATGTGAGCGCGCCGCATCAGAAAATCGCCCTCTACAAACGTTTGGCGCATATGGAAGAGCTTGGCGAGCTCGATGATTTGATCGATGAGCTTCACGATCGTTTTGGCCCGTCGCCGGCCCCCGTCGAGCGCTTACTTCTCATCACCCGCGTGCGCCTGTTGGGCGAGCTTTTAGATGTCGAAAAAATATGGTATGCTGAAGGTGGCATAAGACTCTTATTCCACCCGGACCGGGCGAGACATTGGCACCCGATGGATTTTGCACCGCTACAGGCAACGTTTGGCCGAAGCTTTGGCATCATTGCCGGCGAACGGCTCGGTCTTATTTTACGCGTGCAGGAGACAGATCTTTTAAAAGGGCTCAACATGCTTATCCAGGCGCTCAGCTTACTACTTGAAGAAAGTAAACAGAAAGGGGTCATCTCCCATGTCCAATAAAAGCATAACCAAGGGAGGAAAGGCGTTCAAAAAAAGCTTTTTACTGCTTACGGTGTTTTTGCTCGTCATCCTCTCTGCCTGTTCTTCGCGCTCCGCTGAAAAAGGTGTGAATGACGCTGCCGATCCCACTGAGCCCCCTGCGCAATCGTCGCCGGCCGAGCATATGAAGAAGATATCCCTCGACGTACCTGCCCAGGATGTTGTCGCTAAATATCAAGGTGGGGAGATAACCGCAGGGACGTTTGAGCAGTACCTTAACTTTCTGCAGCTCATCTCTCCGGGGAATCCCGGGTTTTCCGATCCTGCATCCTGGTCCGATATTATAGATTCCCTCATCGCCGTACGCGTGCTCGCGGACCGTGGAGAAGAGCAGGGGTACAGTGAGAAAAGCGACGAGATTGACCAGCAATACAGCGATATTATGAAAAGTCTAGAGGCGCTCCTCGGCAATGAGGAAGCTGTTCAGAAAAAGGTTGAAGAACTGGGTCTAAACGAACAGTCCATCAAATCGTTTTTGAGGACGTATGCGCTCGTCGACCAGTATCTCGCCCATACCAAAAGCGATGATGAACTCAAGCAAATGTATGAAAAGGAAAAAGGCGATTTTACACTCACCACCGTGCGGCACATCCTGGTTATGACAAGCGATCAAGTGAGCGATGAGGAGGCCAAGGCAAAAGCAGAAGATCTGATGAAGCGTGCCCGATCCGGTGAAGATTTTGCCAAACTCGCCGATGAATATTCGGAAGACCCGGGGAATACCAATCCGGATGGAACGAAAAATGGCGGATTGTACGAAAATGTACCGGCCGGTCAGTGGACAAGTGCGTTTAAAGAAGCCACGCTCAGCCTTCCTTTGCATGAAGTGAGCGATCCGGTCAAGACCGAATACGGTTATCATGTGATCGTCGTAGAAAACCGTGAAGAACAGCCTTTTGATGCGGTCAAAGAGCAGCTGACCTATGAAGCCGCAAACAATGCCTGGTATACGTTTTATAATGAGGAATTGCCTAAACTGATTCAGGAGAAGCATTTACCCCAACAGGCGTCTTGAAGCCGTTTCGGGTAAAGTCGCTTTACGCCCCCGGCTATTTCAGTTGAGGATCCGACACATGTCATTTTAAGAGACGTTATCGTTCTTTTCCCGTCATGATGGCGGGAATTTTTTTGTCGCTCAAAACCGGACGCTACGCTCGCCTAAAGAATAGAAAGAAGTGGAGGATCCATACTAAACCCAGAAGCACGTTTTATAAACAGGGTTTGGTCGCGCATGACTATTAACATGAAAGCGAGGCGTATGGATGAAAGCGACAGGCATCGTCCGGCGTATTGATGATCTGGGTCGCGTCGTCATACCCAAGGAAATACGGCGCACCCTCCGGATTCGTGAAGGAGATCCGCTCGAGATTTATGTGGATGAAGATGGCGAAGTCATTTTAAAAAAATATTCGCCCATCGGGGAACTCGGTAATTTTGTCAAAGAATACGCGGAGGCGCTCTATGAAAGTGTGCATCAGAGTGTGCTGATTGCCGATCGCGATCAAATTATTGCCACGGCCGGTGCGAATAAGAAAATGTATATGGAAAAGAAAATAGGCCCCCTCATTGAACAAAGTATGCATGAACGGCGCGTCATCAGAGAGGTCAATAAAACGCAGGTGGAACTGTTTCAAGGGGAGCGTGAGGAAATCTCATCGCTCATCATCGCGCCGATCATCGCCTCCGGAGATCCCCTCGGTGCTGTCATTATTATGAGTAAAAACGATATGGAAAAACTCGGTGAGACCGAGGTCAAACTGACTGAAACTGCCGCATCTTTTCTGGCAAAACAGATGGAGCAGTGAGCAAGATCATGAAACGTGTATAAGTTATCGTGAAAAGCGACCGATCGATGAATGATCGGCCGTTTTTTTGGTTAAAAAGGATAAAAGCAGTCGTTTTCAAGAAAAAAAGGGTTCAATTAGCAGGAACTTTGACCTGAAAGGTCGAATATGGAAAAGGGCGGAAGCCGATCAAAGCTTCTTAGCAAATCGTTACCTTTACAAAGGAGGATTGAAGTGTGAATAAGCAAGAATTTGTTGCGGCCCTTGCCGAACGTACGCAGATGACAAAAAAGGACGTCGAGCACGTACTGAACGCCTTTTTTGAAGAAGTGACCGAAGCCTTAAAACGGGGAGACAAAGTGCAGTTTGTCGGTTTCGGTACATTTGAAACACGTCACAGAGAAGCGCGCACGGGGCGGAATCCCCAAACCGGTGAAGAAATTCAAATTGCCGCGAGTGTTGTGCCTGTGTTTAAAGCCGGTAACAAATTAAAAGAAGCTGTAAAAGCTTAAAATCAGAGATCAAGCGTCTTCGTATATATCTTTGTACGGATCATCGTACGGATAGATGATGAGCGTCCTTTTTGCTGGCGCTCATTTTTTATACCCAAAACTTACCTCCGAGCGCTTTTATAGGTATTGTTATAATGTGTTATAAAGTAACAGATACTTTAGCTTTGTTTGCTTTATGCTAGTAAAAATAAAGATTTTGAGGCCAGTTTTTGTGACGGAGTGTTATATTTGTAACAAAAGGTTCACAAACCGAGGCCAATTGTAAAGGATTTCCCTTACCTGTGCATGTTATAATGTTTTTACATATTGTACATGTTCAAGAGGTTGAAACAAGGAACGACTGGAACAAGGAGTGTGAAAGGATGCACGTACGATGGCTGAACGTGGTTGTCGTGGTGTTTGTATTCGCTTTCATCCTGGCCGGTTGTGGAACGAAAGAGGCGCCGCCTTCTTCATCCCCTCCGGATACGTCTTCCAAATCTTCAGAAAAGATCGATCCGGCAACGCTTGCGGTTGCATTGAAGACGGATGAACCGGTTTATCCGACCGGTGAGTTTAAGCCTTACCGGGTCGAGATTAAGGATGCAACCGGACAGCCGGTCGATGTGGATAAGGTGTATTATTTTATGAACATGGAAGGTATGCACCATCCGACCGAGGGAACGATGCGGCATATCGGTCCGGGGTCCTATGAGCTCTTTTTACCACTGGCCATGCCGGGAGAATGGTACGCCGAGATTACAGTGGAAGCAGGAGACAAAAGCCATACCTTTACTGGTTACCATGTGCAGGCCGAAGGAAAGCATTATCAACAGTACATGAAGGGCTACAATGCAGATGAACTCGGTGAAATACCGCCGGATGACATCGGTGGAAGTGACAATACGGATCATAACGGGATGAACGACGAACACAGTAACACAGATGATCACGCCGACGACGAACACAGTAGCATGAACGATCGTTCCAAGGATGAATACGGCAGCACAGAGCACGATCAAAAAGAGCCTAATCACGGGGACACGGGACACGGCTCGTAAAGAGTACGCACTTTGAGAAGGTATCGTGAAGTCCTGATCGCAAGCGCATCTCGATATAACATAAACGGTCTAGACGGGACGTAGCAAAAGGCCTAGTCGGTACAAAACAAAAAAACTTAGGGGGTAGAGGATGGTGGCCGATCTCGTCTTTAAAACATGGATCAGACGATATAAAGAAACCGGCCTAACCGCCCTTTTGCTCGCGTTTATCGGCGCGAGCATTGTCTTTATGCTCTGGTTTATCCTCGGCTACAAGCAAGGGGTTACACTGGCTTCTGAGCGCCTGGGGGCCGATGTTGTGCTCTTTCCCAAAGATGTTCCGGCCGAAGGTCAGACCGTGCTCCTCTCCGGCGAACCGCTCAATGTGTACTTTCCGGAAAAACAGGTGCTTGCTTCACTTCAAGGCGTTCAAGGCTTGGATACATGGACACCCCAGTTTTTTACGCAGACGCTCAATGCCGATTGCTGCTCGGTGGAAGGAGAAAACCGTCTGGTGGGGATCGACTGGGCGAGCGATTTTCTGGTAAAACCGTGGATTCGCGGGCACGTTCCGGAGACGCTTGGGGAGGACGAGGCCATTATCGGTGCGAATGTGGCAACCTATGAAGACGATATCATGATTCTCGATGCGCCTTTTCACATAGTCGCCCGTCTTTATCCGACCGGGACAGCCATGGATCAGACGATTTTTATCCCGCTTCAGACCGCGCGCGACCTCGTGTTTCACTCCGATACGGTCGTGCACGCCTGGGGCAAAGAGATCGATCCGTACACGTCCTTATCGGCCGTCTTTATCCGCGCCAAAGAACGTTATAATCCCGCTCTTCTCGCCTATCACTTAAACCAGATTCCCGATGTGCAGGTTATCGAAACTTCCGATGTGCTGTACCGGGCGCGGGAGACTTTTACGTGGACGGGCCGCATGCTCATGATGGCCATTGCACTTTTTACGCTACTCGCTGTTGTGGCCGTCTACGGGCGTCTAGTGGGGGATGTGACGCGGCGGAGAAGCGATTTTGCGCTGATGCGGTCCCTCGGTCTCACCACCGGCAAAGTGGTGCGCTGGTTTGGTTGGGAGTCGCTCTTTACGGCGCTCGCCGCACTCATCCTCGCCATGCCGGTATACGGACTGTATCGGTGGATCTTCAGCCGGTTTTCAGCCGCCAATCCTTCTCAACCATTTGTACCTTTATCTTACAATGAGACGGCCGGCGTAGCCTTCCTCGTTTTTCTCGTTTTTTGGCTCATCATCTTTTTAAGTCAGCTCAGTGCGAGCCGACATAACGAGAAAAAAGCGCTCTCGCAATCGTTCGGAGAGGGGGATGTCGGATGATGTCCAGTTTTAATCTTAAGAGTCCGAAGCTTAAGGCCCGGGGGCTTACGATCAGCGTCGGGCGCGGGAAAAAGCGTAAAACCCTTCTGCGCGAGGCGCATCTTTCGCTATCCACCGGAGAATGGGTGGCCCTCGTCGGTCCATCTGGCGTCGGCAAGACGACGCTTCTTCACGTTTTAAGCGGCCTTTACCCGTATGAACGGGGTGAGATCTGGATCGAGGGCGAAAAGGCGACGCAACAGGTGCAGCATGATCGACTGAGGATAGAGAAGATGGGGCTCATTTTTCAGGGGGCGTATATGGTCGGCTCGCTTTCCGTCTGGGAAAATGTGGCGCTTCCAGCGCGACTTGCATCTCAAGGTTTTGTCCGTAACATCGTTCCGACGAAAGAAAAGCTCAAAGAACGGGCGCATATGCTTTTAAAACAGGTCGGACTGGAAAATGCTGCCGACCATCTGCCCCATGTTCTATCCTTTGGGGAAAGACGCCGTCTAGCGATCGCCCGGGCCTTTTTTTTAAATCCACCGATTATATTGGCCGATGAACCGACGAATGACCTCGATCCAGATAATGTAGCGCGCGTGCTAGCGCTTCTCCGCGCGTATCAGGCCGAAGGGGGGGCTATCTTGATCGCGACCCATCAACAAGAGCCGCTCTTTTATGCGGATCGAAAGCTTTACATTGAAGAAGGGTCGCTTAAAGAAGAAAACGACATGAAGGAAGAAGGTGAATAGGGGAAAGATGGTGTCGTGTCGGAAAATGGTGTACAATCATGTCGGTGATGCTTATGCGACTTGACGTGTTTTTAAAACAGTCCCGTCTCATCAAACGGCGTACAGTTGCCAAGGCCATGTGCGATAAGGGGCGTGTGACATTGAACGATCGACCGGCCAAGGCGGGCGATACGGTTCAAGTCGGTGATACGATTGCCATTCAGTTTGGCGACCGGAGGGTTGCGGTGCGCGTGCTGAAAGTAGAAACGGTGATCGGAAAACAAGGTGCGGACGCATTGTACGAGCGTGTCAATGATCTCGATGATGGACTCGATTAAAAAAAGAAAGGTTGTTCTAAAACCTCCCCTCCATGCGATACATATGGAGTAAGGAGGTGAGGCCCCATCGTTTTTATGCCGCATGATCCTCAAAGCGCATTGGAGAGAAGGTGGCTAATGACATGGGGCAGTCGATGACGGAAAAAACGATTCGTCAGGAAATCGGTCTCGTCAATCGCCGTACACTGGCCATCTCCGGGGTGAGCCAGGTCGATAGTTTTGACAGCGAGCAATTTTTGCTGGAAACGTCGGAAGGGTTTTTGCTCATTAAAGGCGAAAATCTTCATCTCAAACAGCTCGATCTGGAAAGTGGCGAAGTCGCCATCGAAGGCAAGATTACGACGCTTACGTATTTGGACGAAGGTGCTGGAAAGACGCGTAAAGGGTTTTTCGGGAAGTTGTTTCGATGAGCGTCTCCCAGGAAGCATCGCTTACTTTTTTTTCGCTCCTGATGGGAAGCGCATTTGCCCTTTTATTCGATCTTTCCACCCTCTTCGGGCGCAAAATTCGCCGTTTTTTTCTGCAAAATGTCCTCGATATCGCGCTCTGGCTCGCATGTGCGTACGTCTTTGCCTACGGGATGTTTTTGTTAGGCAGCGGAAGAGTTCGTATGGCGACTTTTGGTTTCTTGCTCTTAGGCGCCTTTCTTTATTTTCGATTGTTTAGAAAACCGCTGCTCGGCATCATACGCCATCTCGCCCGGACCGTGTACCGATGGTTCCTTCGGCCTTTATGGATCATTTTTTCTTTTTTATTTTTTCCGCTCTTTTATTTGCTGCGACATCTTGTTACAATTATCTTAAGCCTTATTCAAACGCTTTTGCTTGGACGCATACACATCTTCGGTCGGCTCTGGGGTCTGATTTGGCAACATCGCCGCAAATTTTGTTTCTGGTGCCAAAAGGGAGGATAGACGTGCAAAAAGCAAGGCGACGCAAAAAACTGGCGCAGTTCGTTTTCCTTTTGCTGTTTGGACTGGGCTTAAGTCTCGGTTACCAAGAATGGCAGCTTTTAAAAGCACAAGAAGTGCAAAAACAGGAGGTTGCCTCTCACCTGGACGCGCTTCGGCAAGAAAACGAACAGCTCTTGCGCGAACGTGAACGTCTTTATGATCCAAAGTACGTTGCTTCTCTGGCGCGGACGCTTTTTTACTGGGGAAAAGAAGGGGACGTCATTTTTCGGATCGTACCCGCCGAAACCTCAGAGGGTCGTTGACAGAATGCCGCGCCATACCATATAATATGTGGCATGAACGCCGTCTTTTAAGGACGGGATAAACTAAGGGGGATTAGGCGGTACATGGCCATTGAGGTGGGCAGCCGTTTGCAAGGTAAAGTGACGGGCATTACGCATTTCGGGGCATTTGTGGAGCTGGAAGAAGGGGTAACGGGGCTTGTCCACATTTCTGAGGTCGATGATGCGTATGTCAAAGACATCCACGATTTTTTGAAAATCGATGACATCGTGACGGTGAAAGTGCTTAAAGTGGAGCCCAATGGGAAAATCGCGCTTTCCATCCGTCAGGCGCATGTAGACAGGCGCGAAAGAGGCGGGCGCAGAAAAAACGATCGTGGATTTGAAGACAAACTGTCGCGATTTCTGAAAGACAGTGAAGAACGTCTGTCTTCATTGCGTCGTTCAACAGAGTCGAAGCGCGGTGGGCGAGGCACGCGGCGTTCTTTCTAAGGCGACGTTTTAAAGCTTCTGAGTCAAAGATGTTCATCAACAAAAACCGTCCTCCCGGGTAGAGGACGTTTTTTATTCGATCGATGAGGGGCGAAGGAGATGCAAAAAATAGTTTTTTCGGGCGTTCAACCTTCCGGGATGCTCACTTTAGGTAATTACCTCGGGGCGATCCGGCAGTTTGTGGCCCTGCAGGACGAAGCTGATCAGGCCTATTATTGCGTGGTCGATCTCCATGCCACGACCGTTCGGCATGATCCGAAGACGCTTCGCGACTATACGCTCATGGTGAGCAAACTGTATCTCGCAAGCGGCATCGATCCAAATCGTGCCACGATCTTTGTACAATCACACGTACCGGAACATGCCGAGCTGGCCTGGCTTTTGCAATGCGTTGCGCGCACCGGGGAACTTTCGCGGATGACGCAGTTTAAAGAAAAAGGCGGCGATAAGGAGACGGTCAGTGTCGGCCTTTATACGTATCCGGTGCTCATGGCTGCCGATATTCTTTTGTATCAGACGACGCATGTTCCGGTCGGTGAGGACCAGAAGCAGCACCTGGAGCTCACACGTGACTTGGCCGAACGGTTTAACCGTGATTACGGGGAAGTGTTTCGCCTGCCCGAGACGATCATTCCCGACGTCGGATCGCGCATTATGAGTCTCGATGATCCGACCAAAAAAATGTCCAAATCGAATCCTAGCGAGATGGGGCGCATTCATTTGCTCGATCCGGATGATATCATCGAGAAAAAAATTATGCGTGCGGTCACCGACAGTGAGAACGTGATCCGTTATGATCCCGAAAAAAAGCCCGGAGTATCCAATCTCCTGGCCATACTCGCCCTCGTGCGTGGAGAGCATCCGGAAGTACTCGCGGAGGCGTTTTCGGGTCAGGGTTACGGCGCGCTGAAGCGATCTGTGGCGGATGCGGTTTTGGAAGTCCTCCGACCGATTAAAGAACGCTATGAACATCTTACAGACGAAGAGACGCTTAAGATTTTGCGCGAAGGCGCCGATCGCGCTCAGGCCATCGCCCGTAAAACGTATCGGGAAGCAGCGCAGGCGTTCGGATATATATGCCGGGAGTCGTCCTAAGCTGTCATAATAGGCTTTTCTATCCCGAGGATAAGATGCGGACGCCGTTTGAGTGCGTCGCTTCCTACGGGACTTTGTCGTAACTTTTCTTTCTTTTTTCTTTTCCATCGCCGCAATGTGACACCCTCTCTTCGCAAGCTAGCCTATACTTAAGGGCAAGATCGTAGGACAAGCATGTGAAGATAGGATGGTGGAAGCATTGCAAAAGTCGGACCTATGGCGCGCCTCGCGCCTCAGCGTATTTGGAGAGATGGGATGGGAGCGGTTTTTAACACCGTTTAAAGTCGTTTGGGACAGATGGCTTCCCAAACGTGCCTTGACCTTACTCTTTGTCTCTTTTTTGTTCGGTCGCTCCTATATTTTAGGGGAGCTCACACCGTTTGCGCTACCCTTTTTTGCGGTCGCCACGTACTTTTGGCGAGGGGAGTGGCCGATCATCTTGGTCGGTGTGCTCTTCGGTGCCGTGTTTTCTCCCCTGCCGCATGCAGCGGAGCTCGCCCTCGCTGTCGCCTTTTTTACGCTTCTCTGGGGGACGCTTTATCGGAGCTGGATGCATCTTTTGATTGCTCTCCCGCTTATGGTGGGACTCAGTACGTTTGGCGCGTCCATCTTATGGCGCCATCTGGTTACGACGCCGGAGACGGTGACGTATATTCTAGCGGCGGTCGAAGCAGGGCTTTCGATGGTGCTCACGGTTATCTTTTTACAAACGCTCCCGCTTATTCAACATGAGAAGCTTAGGCAGTCGATCAAACAGGAGGAGCTTTACGCGCTCTTCATCGTCTGGGCGACGCTTCTTACGGGAACGGTCGGGTATGCGATCGGACCGCTTACGGTGAGTTCGATCTTATCGCGATATGCCGTCGTTGTCATGGCTTATGTCGGTGGGGCAGCAACCGGGGCGACGGCCGGAGTCATTACGGGTTTACTCCTTGCCTTAAGCGATGTGGGAGCGCTCACCGAACTGAGCCTTCTCGGTTTTTCCGGGCTTTTGGCCGGGTTGTTTCGACCGAGCGGTCGCCTCTCCAGTGCGTTCGGTCTGTTTTTAGGGGTACTTTTGCTCACCGTGTATACCGATCAGGTCGGAACGCTGGAACAGGCGCTTTTCGAAAGCCTTTTCGCTGTACTCCTTTTTTTTCTTACGCCCTCGGCTACGCTTGGCATGCTTTCCAAACTGATTCCCGGGACCAAAGCATATTGGGAAGGCCAGGCCGAACGGCTTAGGAAAACGCGGGATCTGATGGGCGAGAGGCTGCATACAGTGGCGACGATGTTTGCCTCGCTGGCCAATACGTTTGCTGAAGATGAAATGAGAAAAGAACGCGCCGCGGGTGCCGCATCGATGACCAAGGAAGGATCCGGGGATATCATTGAAGCGGTCGCACGCTCGGTCTGTGCAACATGCACGCGCCAGTCGTATTGCTGGTCGCGCCACACCGAGGAGACGGTCGGGGCGCTGGAAGATTGGATACAGATTAAGAAAAAGCAGGGGGAGCGCGATCGTAAGGACGCTCCGATGTGGCTTCGCGATCACTGCATGAAACTGATGCCGCTAGAACAGGCCCTAGACGATGCGCATACAAATTATGTGCAAAAAGCCAAACAGCGCGCGCGCCTTAAGGAAGTTCGACTTCTCATCTCCGATCAACTCTCCGGGGTGGCCGAGATGATCGAAGAGTTTGCCGAGGATATCCAGCGGGAAGGATTGAGCGCGCGTCATCAAGAAATCAATATCCGCAGGTGGCTCGAACAAAACGGGATCATCGTGCAGTCATTTGATGTCATCTCGCTCGCTGCAGGAGAAATCGAACTTATCGTAAGCCTCATTCCTTTTGGCGATCTCATTACATTAAGGCGTACGCTCAAGACGGCCTTAGAATCACTGCTCGGCGAACCGCTTAAGATTATAGAAGAAAAAACGCCCAATGAGAGCCTTCTAACTTGGAAAGTTACGTCCAGCTATCCTTATCAAGTATCGTTTTCTTATGCGCAGGTGGCGAAAGGTGGCGGGGTGGTGTGTGGCGACAGCGCCCTCGGTATTCCGATCGGACGGCGCATGTATGCGGTCGTCTTAAGCGATGGGATGGGGAGCAGTGTCGAAGCAGAACACGTTTCTCAAAAAGCGGTGCGGATGCTTAGAGACATCTTATCGACGGGTCTGGATATGACGCTTGCCGTGAGAAGCGTCAATGCGCTTTTGAGTTTGCGCGCCTCAGAAGAAATGTTTGCAACGATCGATCTTGTCCTCATCGACTTACTCTCCGGTGAAGCGAAATTTTTAAAAATCGGTGCGCCGCCCAGTTTTATCCGTCGTGGTGGCGCTGTGATGCGCATTGAAGGACACAATCCACCGGCCGGCCTCACAGATGCGCGTGAGCTGGACGTCATCTCCGTTAAACTCCGTCCGCATGATACACTCATCATGGTCACCGATGGTGTCTTTGCCGGTGAACTCGGGTCACTACAAAAAGAACGCTGGTTAAAGCGGCTTGTATCTGAAGCACCGCTTGCGGATGCCGAACGGTTTGCAGATACGATCCTCGATCAGGTCGCCTATGCTGCGCGTTACGCTCCGGACGATGATGTAACCGTGGTCGCCATTAAAATAGAAAGCCGTGATGAAGCTTGGGTGAAGGTGACAATGCACGCCACCGCCCCGGCTTCTTAAAGCTTTTCCACTTTTTAACGGTGTTTTGCATTCGAAAGGTACGCGTGTTGGTGTATAATAAAGTCAAGTGATGCAGCCCCGGGTCATCCTTGGGGATTTTTTGTTGTGAGCGGGTGAAAACCGGCTCATACATTGGGGTAGGGGACAGAAAACATGGAAAAAAGCGAATGGCTGGACGCATGGGATGCGCGTATACGGCAGACGATTACGCGCGAACGACTTTTAACGCCAGGCGAGACGGTGCTCGTTGCCGTCTCCGGTGGTATCGATTCAGTCGCGCTTCTTAACTGGCTGATGCGATGGCAGGGGACGCTTGGTGTGCGTCTCGTCGTCGGACATGTCCATCATGGTCTGAGAGCGCAAAGTGCGGATGAAGATCAGTACTTTGTAGAACGCCTGGCAAAAACCTATCAACTGCCGTTTTTGGTTCAGAAATTATACTGGAAGCAGCTTCCCCACAGCAACGTTCAGGCGTTTGCCCGCACAAGGCGTTACGAGGCGCTTGTTATGATGGCCAAGAAGGTCGGTGCCCATAAAATTGCTTTAGCCCACCATGCCAGTGATCAGATCGAAACCATGCTTTTCAAACTCTTAAAAGGGACGAGCCCGGATGGGCTTTCGGGGATGCCGATCCGTCGACGCTTTCGCGGCGTATGTCTGGTGCGCCCTTTTCTTTATGAAACGAGGGAAACAATCCAGACCTACAGTGGTTCCGTGGGTCTTACGTATCGAGATGATGCGTCGAATGCTTCCCTCCGCTACCGGCGCAATGCCATACGGCATATGCTCCTGCCCGCACTTAAAACGTTTGAACCTACTGTCGAGAGTCATCTTTTAACTCTCTCTGAGCAACTTAAAGATGACGCTCGATTTTTTCGGACGCTCGGTATCCGTTTTTTACAAAAACATAGCACGTTTGCGCCGGGCATCTGGGATGTTTCAAGCGCATCTTTAAAAAAACTCTCACCTTCTTTACAACGTCGCGTGATTCATCTAATATGGAGTTACTTACAGCGTTCACCGGATACGAAGCATGCAGTCTTAACCTTCACCCATATTGAACACATTCGTTCTTTACTGATGGAAGAAGAATCATTTGCCATAAGCTTGCCGGGAACTGTAGAATTATGGGCAAGAAAAGGTCGCCTGATCGGGTATACGGAACCGCCACGACTTTCGGAGGTGCATCTTTTTCCGGGATCGGTGGTGTCCTGGCCGGGCACGACTCTGTCTGTCGCGCTTCTTCCTGTTCAAAGGGTTCCGAGAACGATGATGGGGGCTTGGTCTGGCGTGACGGATGAACGCTGGCCTGCCTTTTTATTTTTAGACGATAGCGCGTTTTCCAGGATAGGGAAGCTGACGCTCCGGACCTTCCGTGCCGGTGATCGGTTTTTTGACAGGCCGAACAAAAAAATAAAAGATGCCTGGGAAGCGCTGGGCATCGAACGGCCCTGGCGTGCACGCTGGCCGCTCGTCACGGCGATGGGCCGTATTGTGTGGGCTCCTCCGTTTTTCTTAAAAGAGCATGGTGTGAAAGATGGGACGGCGGAGCAGGCGGGGACGGAGGTCACTCCAGTTCCCGTCGAATCGGGGCAGGGGTATATGCTTTTCGCCTTGAAGAGGGCCTACCCTTGGCCCTGGGGAGATGAGGATGCGACCGAATCAGAAGGACATGTGCAAGGACATGTGAAGGAGGACTGGGCTGAGCTTGAGTTTGATGCATGATATAGCGGAAGTACTACTTACCCCGGAGGAAATCCAAAACCGCGTCAAAGCGCTGGGACGGGTGCTGGAAGAAGTGTATCGCGACAAAAATCCGCTTCTCGTTGGCGTTTTAAAAGGGGCAGCACCGTTTATGGTTGATCTGGCCAGACAGATGGATATTGCCTTGGAGATGGACTATATGGTTGTTTCCAGCTACGGTCAGGCGACTCAAACGTCGGGTGTGGTGAAGATCATCAAAGATCTGGATTTTGAGATTGAAGGCCGCCACGTGCTCATTGTTGAAGATATCATCGATAGCGGTCTTACCCTCAATTATTTGACCGACCTCATCAAGCGTCGCACCCCGGCCTCGATTGCGATCGTCACCTTTTTAGACAAACCGCGCGGACGGAAGGTGGCGATTGAAGCCGATTATGTCGGGTTTACCGTACCCGATGCGTTTGTCGTCGGGTACGGTCTTGATTTTGCCGAGAAATACCGTAATTTACCTTTTGTCGGTGTCTTAAAACCGGAAATATACAGCCGGGCGCGATAAAGAATATTCCAATGGAGGGAAAAAGATATCCGGAAGTGTGCACGCGTTTTGGGTGAAGCGAAACAGTTTTTGTGGATAGCGAACAAGCAGGTACTTATGTTACAATATGGAAGTGCCCCTTAGAAATGGGAGGAGGTAGGGCATGCCGAAGTTTGTACGCAATTCATTGTTTTATCTCGTGGTCGTCTTGATTATCGTCGGACTGATCAGCATGCTGACGAATCAGACGAAGACGATGAACGAGATTTCATACAGTCAGTTTCGTCTTGATCTCATGAACAATAAGATTAAAACATTAACGATGCGCGAGGAGGGCCCGACCGGGCAGACGCTCCTCATTGAAGGTGAGTTTAAAGCAGCGCCGAAGGGTCAGGAAACCTTTGTCACACGTGCTCCGAATGCACCGGAAGTGATTCGTCTCATCAATGAGAAGATCGATGCCGGAGAGCTAGACGTCAAGCAGGAAAAAGTGCGTGAAAACTCGACCTGGGTGACCTTTCTCGCCTACATTATTCCGTTTGCGCTACTGTTTCTCCTGTTTTTCTTCTTCATGAATCAGGCCCAGGGTGGCGGGAGTCGCGTGATGAATTTTGGTAAAGCGCGGATCCGCCAGTTTACCGATGAAAAGAAGAAAGCAACATTTAAAGATGTGGCCGGTGCCGATGAAGAAAAACAGGAGCTGGAAGAGATCGTCGACTTTTTAAAAGACCCGCGTAAATATGCGTCACTCGGCGCACGGATTCCGAAAGGCGTGCTCCTGGTCGGCCCGCCGGGGACGGGGAAGACGCTTCTGGCTAGGGCTGTAGCGGGGGAAGCGGGTGTTCCTTTTTTTACCATCAGCGGTTCGGATTTCGTGGAAATGTTTGTCGGTGTAGGTGCCAGCAGGGTTCGCGATCTTTTTGAGACGGCCAAAAAAAATGCCCCGTGTATTGTTTTTATCGATGAAATTGATGCTGTCGGGCGGCAGCGCGGTGCTGGCTTGGGCGGGGGTCACGATGAACGAGAGCAAACGTTAAACCAACTTCTCGTAGAGATGGACGGATTTTCGCCGAATGAAGGGATCATCATTATGGCCGCTACGAACCGGCCGGATATTCTGGACCCGGCGCTTCTTCGCCCGGGGCGCTTTGACCGGCAAATCACGGTCGATCGGCCGGATGTCAAAGGTCGCGAAGAAGTGCTCAAAGTTCATGCCCGGAATAAGCCGCTTGGCGAAGATGTCGATCTGAAGGTCGTCGCTCGGCGGACGCCCGGTTTTACGGGTGCTGATCTGGAGAATTTGCTAAACGAAGCGGCGCTGCTCGCAGCCCGTAAAAATCAAAAGATCATCCATATGCAGGAAATCGATGAAGCGATTGACCGTGTTATCGCCGGGCCGGCCAAGACGAGCCGGGTCATCACGGAAAAAGAAAAAACGCTCGTCGCTTATCACGAGTCCGGACACGTGATTGCCGGCTTTTTTGCACCGCACGGCGACGAAGTGCACAAAGTGACGATCATCCCTCGCGGTCAGGCCGGGGGATATGCCGTGCCTTTGCCCAGGGAAGATTCCAACTTGCCGACGAAAAACTATTTGCTCGATCGGATCATGGTGCTCCTAGGAGGACGTGTCGCCGAAGAAATCGTCTTCGGTGATGTCTCGACCGGTGCCTACAGCGATTTTCAGCAGGCGACGAACATCGCCAGACGCATGATCATGGAATTCGGCATGAGTGAAAAACTCGGCCCTCTGCAGTTTGGAAGGCGCCAGGGCGAAGTGTTTTTAGGCCGGGATATCGGTCATGAGCAAAATTACAGCGATGCGATCGCCTATGAGATCGACCTCGAGATCCAGCGTGTCATTCGGGAACAGTACGATCGCTGCAAACAGCTTTTAACCGATAAGCGCCTCAAACTGGAAACCATTGCGCAGGCGCTTTTAAAAGTCGAGACGCTCACCAGTCAAGAGATTCGCGAGCTGATTGAAGATGGTCGCACATCAGATGGGCGGATCGTGGTCGAGGAAGTTTCGCCGACGGAAGTGAAAGTGCATGTCGAGGAAAAAGAAACGGCAGGTAAGGCTTAATCAGGCTTGCCGGATGGGCCCCAGAAAGAGCCTGAGGGCTCTTTCTTTTTGGTTAAAATGGTTAAACCTTAAATAGAGGAGCGGAAAGCAGGCCTCACGCTATTGGGCGGACCATGGAGTCTAGGTTCATCCTTAAGCCTTAAGCCTTAATATGATGAAGGGAAAGGAAGGGTTGGAATGCATGATGATTGGACGGTTGATAAAGTGAGCCGGGAGCTTGGCAAGCCGCGTCCGATTGCCGAGATTGCGGCCTCGGCAGGTTTTTTACCGGAAGAGTGGATTCCTTACGGGTGGGATAAAGCAAAAATCGATCTTTCGGCCTACGAGCGCTTAAAAGGCGGCAAGCAGGGAAAACTTGTGCTTTTGAGCGCAATTAACCCGACGCCCGCTGGGGAAGGTAAAACAACGGTCTCCATCGGTTTGGCAGATGCCTTGCGTGCGCTCGGTGTACGCGCAGCGGTGGCGTTGCGTGAGCCATCACTGGGGCCGATTTTTGGCGTAAAAGGTGGTGCGACCGGTGGAGGGAAGGCTGAACTCGTACCGATGGAAGATATCAATATGCATTTTACTGGTGATCTGCATGCGATCACCGCTGCGCACAATTTACTGGCAGCGCTCATCGATAACCACCTGCAGCAGGGAAACAGTCTCGGAATCGATCCGAGGCGCATCACCTGGCGGCGGGTCATCGATATGAACGATCGGGCGCTCCGGCATACACTGATCGGTCTGGGCGGCGTGACAAACGGCATTCCCCGGGAAGACGGCTTTGACATCACCGTTACTTCTGAACTGATGGCCATTCTCTGTCTTGTTGATTCTTATCAGGCGCTTAAAGAGCAAGTCGCGCGCATCGTTATCGGCTATACGTACGATAAGCGACCGGTAACAGTTGGCGATCTGGGGGCGCACGGAGCGGTAGCGGCACTCCTTAAGGACGCCTTGAAACCGAACCTCGTTCAGACGCGCTACGGTACACCAGCTTTTGTTCACGGCGGTCCTTTTGCCAATATAGCGCACGGGACGAACAGCATCCTGGCGACAAAAATGGCGCTTTTCACGCATGATGTCGTGGTGACGGAAGCGGGTTTTGGTTTCGACCTGGGTGCAGAAAAATATATGCATATCACGACGTTGTACGGCGGATTCAGTCCTGATGTGATCGTCATCGTGGCGACTTTACGGGCCTTAAAAATGCACGGTGGTGTGGCACTAAAAGATCTCACCCAGACGAATGTTCCAGCCTTAGATAAAGGTCTTACCAATCTGTATAAACATCTGGAAACCGCGCAACAGTTTGGCGTTCCGGCAGTCGTTGCTTTAAATCGCCGAGCGGAGGATGACGCCATTGAGCTTGAAGCTTTTGAAGATGCGCTCAACCGTGCCGGTATTCCTTATGCTATCGCCGATGTATACCATGAAGGCCCGGAAGGCGGAAAGAACCTTGCCGAGCTCGTCTTAAACACGTTTCAAGAAAAACCGCGCGATCTAAAGCGCCTTTACAGAAAAGATACGCCGCTCGAGGATAAGATCACGCGGGTTGCCCGGGGCGTGTATGGCGCAGCAGGTGTCTCTTTTTCCGATGAAGCGCGTCGCACGCTCGCTGAACTGGAGGCAACCGATGCTGCGCGTCTCCCGGTTTGTATGGCCAAAACGCAGTACAGTCTAAGCGATGATCCGACGCGACGTGGACGACCGGAAGGATTTACGGTGCATGTTCGTCGCATCGAACCGCGCTACGGGGCGGGCTTTCATGTCGTTTATCTGGGTGAGATCATGACCATGCCGGGTCTTCCCCGAAAGCCCAATGCCTTGAAGGTCGACTTAACACCGGAGGGGGAGATCACAGGGCTTTATTGACACTATGTCGATCTTCGGGTTTTGTGGCGGTTCATCGTGTGACTATCGGATAAAAACGGGTTCGATACATGGCACACTTTTGGTCGTGCATCTTTTTTAGGATGGATGAAAAAGGGGGGCGAACGCATGTTACTCGCTCTGGATGTCGGCAATACGAATATTGTGGTCGGTGTTTTTGAAAATGAGGCATTGCGTGCATCCTGGCGCTTGTCGACGGATCGGCGTCGTACCGCCGATGAGCTGGCCGTATTTTTAAAGCATTTTTTTTCTGCGACCGGATTCGTGTTTTCGGACGTGGATCGCGTGATCATCTCCAGTGTCGTACCGCCTTTATCCACAGCTTTAAAAGAGATGAGCGAACGTTATTTTTCAGTAAAGCCGCTGATCGTCGGACCGGGTGTAAAAACGGGGCTCAACCTTAAGCTCGATGCGCCGCGAGAGGTGGGAGCAGACCGCATTGTCAATGCTGTGGCCGCGCTTCGCCTGTATGGGCCGCCGCTCATTGTCATCGACTTTGGAACGGCGACGACGTTTTGTCAGGTCGATGAAGCAGGTGATTATCGCGGTGGGGTAATTGCCCCGGGCGTTGCCATCTCGATGGAAGCGCTGTATCAAAATGCTGCCAAGTTACCCAAGGTCGAGATTGCTCCGCCCCCCAGTGTGGTCGGGCGCAATACGGTGGAGGCGATGCAGTCCGGGCTATTTTACGGCTATATCGGACTGATTGAAGGGATGATCGAACGCATGAAGCGCTTGTATAAAAAGCCGCCTAAAGTCGTGGCCACCGGTGGGTTAGGCCGCCTTTTTGCGGAGGCGACTCCGCTCATCGACGTGTATGAACCGGATCTCACGCTGTATGGGTTGAACTGGATTGCCCAATTGAACGCTTGATGCGTGCGCAAGTCTTGATAGAAAGGGGATGAGCATGGAGCGCTCAGGGGCGGATGATCTGTACCTCAGGGCAGTGGCCTATGACGGTCAGGTTCGTGTTTTTTTTGCCCGCACGACGCGGAGTGTGGAAGAAATCGTGCGTATGCAAGAAACGTCGATGACGGGAGCTGCGGCACTGGGACGGACCGGGACGATGGCGGCGATCATGGGTAAGATGCTCAAAGGTGAAAAAAGCGTGACGATCTACGTACGGGGTAACGGCCCGATCGGTACGATCATTGCGCTTGCTGACGGAGAAGGGCATTTTCGGGTTACCGCCCAGCATCCGGAGATTGAACTACCGCTCGGCGCACACGGGAAGCTCGATGTGGCAGGGCTTGTGGGTAGACGCGGGATGATCGAGGTGGTGAAAGACCTGGGACTGAAAGAACCGTATCGCGGCGTCTCTCCGATCATCTCCGGTGAACTTGCTGAAGATTTTACGTATTATTTTGCGCACTCCGAACAAACCCCTTCCGCCGTCGGTCTGGGTGTTCTGGTGAGGCCTGATCTCACCATTGAAGCAGCCGGTGGGTTTCTCGTACAACCGTTGCCGGATGCAGGAGAGACGGTCATCTCATCTTTAGAAAAACATATTGAAAAGATGGGCGCGCTGACGACCCTTTTGCAAGAAGAAAGTGACGCAGAGCGTATCCTCCGGCGCATCATCGGCTCCGATATCGAAGTACTGGAGAGAGCACCGCTCGCTTTTCGGTGTGATTGTTCATATGAACGCTCCCTCGGTTCGCTCGCCGTACTTACGGTCGAAGAGCTTCAGGCGTACATCG
Organism: Candidatus Carbonibacillus altaicus; assembly: GCA_003050645.1. Taxonomy (GTDB): domain Bacteria; phylum Bacillota; class Bacilli; order Thermicanales; family DSM-22653; genus Carbonibacillus; species Carbonibacillus altaicus. The sequence continues at coordinate 6,498 of PEBX01000024.1, read as the reverse complement.
ATCAGGATGAGCGTCCGGAAGTGCGCTGTGCTTTTTGCAAAAGACGTTATTTGATTGAACTCAGTGATGTGGAAGCGCTCATCAAACGCGCGCACATTTAAGCATTTAAGTTATGAAAACATGATGTTTAAAACAAGTCTATGTCATAAACTTGCTGACAAGAAGGTGTGCAATTTGGGATGGGAGTTACGTACAGGTGAACGACTCGTTTTGAGCATCGCAGAAAAACCGCTCGTCATGGGTATATTGAATGTAACACCGGATTCTTTTTCGGATGGCGGCCGCCACGACAACGTCGATCGGGCGGTCGCGCGCGCGCATGAGATGGTACGCGAAGGTGCAGATATCATCGATATCGGAGGAGAATCGACGCGTCCCGGGCATATCCCGGTCGATCGCGAAACGGAGCTTGCGCGTACGATTCCAGTTATACGGGCGCTCCGCGCGGTGGGGATCTCCGTTCCGCTTTCGATTGATACATGGAAGGCGAGCGTAGCCGAGGCGGCTCTATCCGCCGGGGCGGATATCGTAAACGATATCTGGGGGTTAAAAGGCGATCCCGATATGGCGCGCGTTGTAGCGGAGCACCGCGTCCCGGTCATTGTCATGCACAACCGCTCTGAAGCGCGATACGACCGTTTTCTTCCGGAAGTCATCGATGATTTAAAGGCGAGCCTGGAACTCTTGGATCGCGCTGGCGGAAGGCAAGAGCAGGTGATCATTGATCCCGGCATCGGGTTTGGTAAGACGTATGAGATGAATATTGAGATGCTCGCCCATCTAGATCTCTTGCATACTTTCGGGCGGCCTCTCCTTCTCGGCGTCTCTCGTAAGTCGGTCATCGGTAAAACGCTGGGAACAGACATCGCCGCGCGTCTGGAAGGATCGCTAGCCCTGGCGCTGTGGGGTAATCAACTAGGCGTACACATGTTTCGCGTGCACGATGTTTTATCCACCGTGCGCGCGCTTAAGATGTGGGAGACTGTAAGGACTTCCAGGCAGAAAAACCCGATCCATCAGAACGATGCCTTCGGTCGATCGGGGCTAGATAAAGACCGTTCGTATACCGATGCGTCGGGAAGCGATGCGCGATGAGCCGGGCGTGGATCGGCCTGGGCAGCAACCTGGGTAGGCGGGAGATGTATCTCCATACCGCACTTCAAAAAATAGCAGAACTTCAGGACACGCACATCATGGCTTTGTCGTCTGTCTATGTCACGGAGCCACAGGGGTTGACAGAACAACCGCACTTTTATAATATGGTCGTCGAAGTTGAGACAGGACTCACACCCCATGGACTTTTGGACCGGCTTTCCGACATCGAATGTGCGTTGGGGCGGGTGCGAACGGTGCGCTATGGACCGCGCACCATTGATCTCGATCTTTTGCTCTATGGTGATGAGGTGCTCTCCGATGAACGCCTCATCGTCCCGCATCCGCGAATGGGTGAACGGGCTTTCGTTCTTGTCCCGCTTCTCGAAATATACCCGGGTGCGCTGGATCCACGAACCGGACGCGCGTTTGCCGAGCATTTGCACGCGCTTCATACGCAGGGGGTAGAACGTGCGGAAAACGGGGTTCAGGCGGCAGTGAAACAACACATTTCAGTCCGGCAGAATTGATCAAGCGCGCGCGCAACGATCGAATACACATATAGGGACATGTTTTGATTTTTGGTTCAGAGTAGAGGGGGGAGATCTTATGAACACGAAACATGCTTTCAGAGGACCGTGGTCGATCGGTCGGGTTGAGATTCAAAACCGCGTTGTTCTGGCACCCATGGCGGGCGTGACGAATATTGCTTTTCGCGTCATCGCCAAACGCTTTGGTGCAGGGCTCATCTATACGGAGATGGTGAGCGATCAAGGCATACTTATGAAAAACAGCCGGACGCTTATCATGACGACCGTTCATCCGGAGGAAAGGCCGCTCGCGCTACAACTTTTCGGTGGTGATGCGGGGCGCCTGGCGGAAGCGGCGCGTTATATTGACGCGCACACCGATGCCGACATCATCGATATCAATCTCGGGTGTCCAGCGCCCAAAATTAACAAAATCGAAGCAGGGGCAAAGTGGCTGCTTTCACCTGAACGCGTCTATGATCTCTACCGGACGGTGCGCCAGGCCATCCGGAAGCCGCTTACGGCGAAAATTCGCCTCGGCTGGGATGACGCGCACCGGTATTATCTGGAGCTCGCCCAGGCCATCGAAGAAGCTGGGGGGGACGCCATTGCCGTACATGGTCGGACACGCGCACAGATGTACGAAGGGCAGGCGGACTGGCGGGCAATCGCCGAAATCAAAGCGCGCGCGCGTATCCCGATCATCGGTAACGGGGATGTTCGGTCTCCCGAAGATGCGCGGCGAATGATAGAAGAAACAGGCGTCGACGCGGTTATGGTCGGGCGTGCAGCACTCGGCAATCCTTGGATTCTCTACCGCATTGCACGTTATCTCGAACACGGCGAGCGTCTCCCCGAACCGACAGCGAGAGAAAAAATTGCTCTGGCTCTGGAACATCTGGATGAACTCATCAAACTGAAAGGTGAACGCGTCGGTGTTCAGGAAATGCGCAAACATGCCGCCTGGTATTTAAAAGGGTTGCGCGGTGCCTCGCGCTTTAAAGACGAGGCCCAGCAAGCCGAGACGCGGGAAGAGATGCGGCGCACACTCCTTTCTTATGAAGAAGCAGAATGCATCGAGACGAGCCTGGCGTGAGAGAATCCGTCGTAGCGATCGGACCGTTTTTGACCATCGATTGACAAACGTGATACCCTTCACTATAATACGGTTAATTCACGGTGCTAAATTGAGAACGGGGTCTTTTGTCTTGAAGCGCTAGAAGCTTCTAAGAGCGCTTTTTTTCTTAGATAAATATATTGTATTGTGCGTTTGACGAGCATAGATACGATTCAAGTAGAATCAAACGCTTTCATGGGGGAATGGCTATGTCGGAAAAAGAAGTCATTGTAACCGCATCAGGGCTTAAGAAATTGGAAGAAGAGCTGGAGTATCTGAAAACTGTTAAACGGAAAGAAGTCGCCGAACGCATTAAGATTGCCATCGGCTACGGTGATCTCAGTGAAAATTCGGAGTATGAAGATGCCAAAAATGAACAGGCCTTTATCGAGGGGCGTATCATTACGCTTGAAAAAATGCTGCGTAATGTTAAAGTCATTAGCGACGATGAAGTCGGCACGGATATCGTCTCAGTCGGTTCGACAGTCGTCGTATATGATCTGGATCTGGATGAAGAGGTGAGCTATACGATCGTCGGTTCGGCTGAATCCGATCCGCTAGAAAATAAAATATCGAATGAGTCTCCGGTAGGCGAAGCGCTTTTAGGGAAAAAGCGTGGGGATGTGGTCGAAGTGCAGGTTCCGGCCGGGGTCATTCGTTACAAGATCGTCGATATTCAAAAACAGGACTGAAAGCACGGGGTACAGTGCACAGTGCACAGGAGGTGAAGTGATTGGCAGAGCGTAGTGGACGTCTAACCGATGGTGGGATCGATCTAGAGGATGACGTACAGCAACTGGCATCTTTTGCATCCCCGCTCACCGAACAAGAACGCGTCAGGCGGGAGAAGCTTACGACGTTACGTGAACTTGGCATCGAACCGTACGCGGGAAAGTTCGAAAGAACGCACCGTGCTGAGGACATTCACGCTCAATATGATCACGTAGAGGCGATGGACTTAGAAGCACAAAACATTCATGTGCGCATTGCGGGGCGCCTCATGTCCAAACGGCGTCAGGGCAAAGCAGGCTTTATGCATCTTCAGGATATGAGCGGTCGTATTCAGGTGTATGTTCGGCAGGATACCGTCGGCGAGAAGGCCTATGAAGTGTACAAACTCGCCGATCTCGGTGATATGATCGGTGTTGCCGGTACCATTTTTAAGACGAAGACCGGTGAAACGACGATACTCGCGCACGCATTTGTGCTGCTCACAAAATCCCTCAAACCGCTTCCGGAGAAATTTCACGGTTTAAAAGATGTTGAGCTCCGCTATCGTAAACGGTATCTCGATCTCATTATGAATCCGGAAGTGCTGGAGACGTTTCTCACGCGCAGCGAAATCTTGCGCGCCATACGCGCTTACCTGGACGGTGCGGGTTATATCGAAGTCGAGACGCCGACCTTGCAGAGTATTCCCGGGGGGGCGGCAGCTAGACCATTTATTACCTACCATCATGCCCTGGATATGGAAATGTATTTGCGTATTGCCATCGAGCTCTATTTAAAACGCCTCATTGTCGGTGGTATTGAAAAAGTGTATGAGATCGGTCGGGTGTATCGCAATGAAGGCGTCTCGACCAAGCATAATCCCGAATTTACGATGCTGGAGCTTTACGCGGCGTACACGGATTTTCATGATATGATGGATTTAACAGAGCAGATGATTGTGCACCTTGCCAGGAAGATTAAGGGGACGCTTACGATTACGTATCAGGGGGACGTGATTGATCTCACGCCACCGTGGCGGCGTGTGCATATGGTCGATTTGATTAAAGAGATTACGGGCGTTGATTTTTGGCCGGAGATGAGCCTGGATGAGGCCCGGGCGCTGGCGAGAGCCCATGGGGTAGAGATTACCGAGACGATGTCAATCGGACATATCATCAATGAATTTTTTGAGCAAAAAGTCGAAGCGACGCTCCTTCATCCGACGTTCGTCTACGGTCACCCCGTAGAGATTTCTCCGCTCGCCAAAAAAAATGTGGATGACCCGCGTTTTACCGATCGTTTTGAACTTTTTATCGTTGGTAGGGAACATGCCAATGCTTTTTCCGAACTATCCGATCCCATCGATCAGCGGGAACGTTTTTATGCACAGCTTAAGGAACGAGCGCTAGGTAATGAAGAAGCCCACCGTATGGACGAAGATTTTCTGGAGGCGCTGGAGATCGGCATGCCGCCGACAGGAGGACTTGGGATTGGGATCGACCGGTTGGTCATGCTTCTCGTCGATGCACCGTCTATTCGGGATGTTCTTTTATTCCCGCATATGCGGCAACATCCCCAAAGTTGACCGAGTAAAATCGCGCCATGTTTTCTTAAACCTACTCTTACGTCAAAATGTTAAAAGGACGTTTCAAAGCGCCTTCGTGCTCATATGCCCGGTTATTAAAAATGCGTTCACACGCGCACCGGCCTATAAAGCGGGGCGCTTTTCTTTTGTGCTCCATGTGTTTACAATAGAGATATAGCGATCGATGGAGACGTACAGCAACATTTGGAGGCAAGAAAGCTTATCTGTATGGATCATCGATGATAGGAGCGGGGCTTATGTTTTTCCCTTTAGAAGTATTTGTAACAGTCTATGAGTTGAAAAATTTTACGCGTTCAGCTGAGAAGCTTTATCTCACACAGCCTGCGGTAAGCGGTCAGATCCAGCAGCTCGAGCAGACGCTCGGCGTTCAACTTTTTATACGTTCTCCGCGCAAAGTCCAGCCGACGGCAGCAGGTGAAGTGTTTTATACATATGCCAAGCGTATTTTAGCCGAGGAAGCCGCACTGATGCGTGAGCTCGATGTTCATCAACGGTCCCTTATGGGGTCGCTCCGGATCGGTGCGAGTTACACGATCGGTGAGGCCGTATTGCCCAGCTTAATCAGTCAGTTTGTTTCGCGCTACCCGCAAGTTGAATTAGAAGTGATGGTGGAAAACAGTGATAAGATCATGATGGAAGTATGTTCTGGAGAGATTGACCTCGGTTTAATTGAGGGGATGAGCAGCAAAAAAGAACTGGTGCGGGAAGACTGGCTCACCGATGTGCTGTCACTGATCGTACCCCCACATGATCCGTTGACGAAAAGAAAAACACCTCCTAAACTCAAAGAGCTGGAGGATCGGGCCTGGGTGATAAGAGAAGAAGGCTCGGGTACGCGAGCCTTTCTTGATGATCTTTTTTTGAAGCATCATTTTACTCCCAAACGCAAGCTTATCTTGAGCAGCAATACGGGGATTAAAGAAGCGGTGATGAACGACCTCGGTATTAGCATCTTATCTCAGTATGCTGTCGCCCGCGAAGCACTTCACGGCGACCTAGCACTTCTTCCCCTAGCAGATGTGGTGCTGGAGCGACCTTTTTCTTTAATCTATCGGCCGCATCATCCGTCGCTCAGACTGGAAGTATTCCTCGATTTTGCCCGCTCATGGGTGCACCACATACACCCAGGTGGCGTTAAAAGCGGAGAGGATCAAGGAGCCGATGAATCCGACGAGCACCGCTTTCAAGCCTAAACTGCGAAAAGTCTTAAGATCGGTTGATAGGCCAAGGCCGGCCATGGCCATCGCCAGGAAAAAGTAGGCGCTTTGAACAATGGTGTCACGGAGAACAGACGGTACGGCAAGATAAGTACCGAGTTATAACGTAGCCCATAAGCCATCTATCCCGGCCAGAGCGCCTTGTTCACGGGTTTTAGCGAATGGTGACGTCTGTTCCGAGGGGAAGGTGATCATATAGCCACTTGATGTCTTCATTATAGAGAC